>JAWOJY010000160.1:0-33876 GCA_033854515.1 Nitrospirota bacterium | reverse complement strand
CGGAACCTCACGGACCTCACGGCCAAGGTGACGCAGAAGAATTTTCTCAAGTCGCTGGACAAGACGCAGACATTCGAAGGCTCTTTTTATCTCAAGAAGCCGGGCAGGCTGCGCCTCGACTACACCAACGGCCAGAGCATCGTGGTCGACGGCAAGGAGGCCTGGTTCTACTCGAAGAAAAGCGAGCAGGTGATAAAGCGGACGTTCACGGACTTCGCGCGTGCGAACATTCCCGTTGCGTTCCTGCTCGGCGCGGGGAAGATTCGCGACGACTTCGACGTGGCCCAGCCTGATCCGAAAACCCCCCGCCTCCTCGAACTCATTCCGAAAAAGCCGGGTGACGTGTTGAAGAAGCTCAGGATCGAAGCCGATGAGGCAGGGCTGATCACGAAGCTTTTTATCTTCGACAGGTCGGGCAACGTCACGGAGCTGCTGTTCACGGACATCCGCGAAAACGCGGGAGTCGCCGACAAACTGTTTAAATTCAGCGTGCCCAAGGGGACGGAGATAATAGAGCAGTAAGGGCAGAGCACAGAGAACAGACAGCAGACAACGGACGACAGACAACAGATAACAGACAGGAGATCGACAGCCTGAAGATTTTGATTCAGTCTGATGTCTGAACGTCTGCTCTCTGACATCTGGGTTCTTACTTCTGTCTTCTTACTTCTGTCTTCTGAACTCTGCTTCACCAAGGAGGAAAGAATGGCATCTGAGAATTCATTCGATGTTGTTTCAAAGATCGACATGGCCGAGGTGACGAACGCGGTAAGCCAGGCCATGAAGGAGATCGGCCAGCGGTTCGACTTCAAGGGAAGCAAGTCGAACATCACTCAGGAAAAGGACGCGCTCGTGATCGTCTCCGACGACGAGTACAAGCTCAAGAGCGTCGTGGACATCCTCCAGGGCAAGCTCGTCAAGCGCGGCGTGCCGCTCAAGAACCTTTCCTACGGCAAAACAGAGCCTGCGGCCGGCGGGACCGTCCGGCAGCGGGTCGCGCTCCAGCAGGGGATCCCGACCGAAAAGGCCAAGGAGATCGTGAAGGCGATCAAGGATTCCAAGATCAAGGTCCAGGCGTCCATCCAGGCCGACCAGGTGCGCGTCTCGGGAAAGAACAGGGACGACCTCCAGACAATCATTCAGCTCCTCAAAGGAAAGGACTTCGGCATCGAGCTTCAGTTTACGAACTACCGGAGCACGTAGATTTTTTTCACCGGGAGTCTTGCCTGCGCGGGGCTCTGCCTCTTTTAACCGATTATTAACCTTGCATTTTCCTCCCAAATTGCTATAATTTCCGGAATAATGCCTTAGTAGGGAGAATGCATGAGCCTTGTCGGCAGGCTGGAAGATCTTGCGCTTCCCGATATCTTCCAGATTATCAGTCTGAGCAAGAAAACCGGAACCCTCATTGTCAGGAGCCGCAGGGGTACGGGGATGGTGGTGTTTAAGGACGGCCAGGTCATTCAGGCTGCAAGCGATATCATTCGCGATTCCCTCGGCAATATTCTCGTTTCCCAGGGCATGCTCGATGAACCGACCCTCTCCCGCGCGCTGGCCCAGCAGAAGCAGGAACCGGACAAGCCTCTGGGCATGATCCTCGTGGAACTCGGGGCCGTGCCCGCACAGACGCTCGAGGGCGTGGTGCGGAAGCAGATCGAAGAGATCATCTACGAACTGCTTTCGTGGGAAGAGGGCTTCTTCAACTTCGACCTCGGAGAGATCGCTCCCAAGGACAAAATCGAGATCGACACCCAGGAGTTCCTGCTCCGGTCGGGCATCAGCGCCGAATACCTCCTCATGGAGGGCACGCGGCTCCTCGACGAGAAACGAAAGGGAATGCCCCGGCAGGCCCCCCCGGCAAAACCGCACGTCCCGCATCTCAGCTACGAACCGGCCAAAGAAGAATTCCGCACCCGCATAGAAAAGGAACAGCCGCGCAAGGAGATCATGGCCCTCAAATCCATGTTCGACGAACTGCGGTTCCCCACCGCCACGGCGGAAGTGACGCTTCTCATCCTGCGCTACGCGAGCGAGGTGGTCAACCGCGCCATTCTGTTCATGGTCAAACGGGACGAGGTACGCGGACTTGGTCAGTTCGGCATAGAGCTCAAGGGCGCCTCTGCCGACCAGATCGTGAGAAACATCCGGATTCCGCTGGGCAAGCGCTCGCTATTTTCCTCCGTCGTAGAAAGCCGGCGCAGTTACACGGGCCCGCTCGAGGCGAATGAAGCCAACAACTATCTGGTAAACGAACTCGGCGGGGCAATGCCCGACGCCGTCATGGCCATTCCGCTCACCGTGGACGGCAAAGTGGCGCTGGTGGTCTACGGCGACAATCTTCCCGACCGGAAACCGATCCGCGGCATTGAAACACTCGAGATCTTCATGAACCAGGCGGGCATGGCGCTGGAGAAGGCGCTGCTTGAAAAGAAGCTCGCCGAACTCCAGAAGGAGAGAGAATGAAAAACGTTCTCATCGTCGAAGATTCCAAGGCCATACGTTCGATGATACGCATCGCCGTCGAGGAAAGCGGGGGCTTCTTCGCGGTGGAAGCGACGAACGGGTTCGATGCGCTCAAGACCCTTCCCACGCGGCGGTTTGACCTCATTATCACCGACATCAACATGCCCGACATCAACGGCCTCGAGCTCATCGGTTTCGTGAAATCCAACCCGTCATACAAGGACATCCCGCTGATCATTGTGAGCACGGAAAAAACCAGCGAAGACAAGAAACGGGGTCTGGCCCTCGGCGCCGTCGGGTACGTCGTGAAACCTTTCAAAAAGGAAGAACTCCTCGACGCGGTGCACAAGGCGATCACAGGAAGCACGTAGCGCGGAGTATTGGGTGCGAAGAGCGGAATGAGGGATGTCCGCCGAAGCCGTTTTCTACCGCACTCCGAATTCCTCATTCCGCATTTTGACAGGGATAACCGGGTGAAAACTGAACGGTCGATAAAAGAATTTCTCGCCGAGGCCGAGGACATCCTGGAGACGGCGAACCAGACCCTGCTTTCGATCGAGCGCGGGCAGGAGTCGGGCCGCGTTGATCCCGACCTCGTGAATGCCCTGTTCCGGTCCATCCATTCCTTCAAGGGCCTGTCCGGAATGTTCGGGCTCCAGGCGCCGGCGGACCTCTCGCACAAACTTGAATTCATGCTGGACGAACTCCGGCTCGGCAAACTGGGCCTCGGCAGGAAAACTCTCGACGTGCTGTTCGAGACCGTGGGACTGCTCGGCAGGCTTGTCCAGCAGCTCGGCAAGCGGAAGCAGCCGGAGGACATCTCCGCAGCCCTCGGCCGGATCGACGAAGTGCTCAAAGCCGGGTCAGCCCCCTCCGACCGCGCAATGCTGGAACGCGTGGAACTTGACCGCGAGATGCTCAAGGTCCTTACCGAGTACGAGGAGTTCAGGCTTAAAGAAAACATCCGCGAGCGGAAAAACCTGCTTCTCATCAAGGCTTCGTTCGAGCTCGACAACTTCGAGAAAGGCATCAAGAGGCTGAACCAGACGCTCAAGAAATACGGGGAGATCATCTGCACCCTGCCGACATCAGGCCGAGAGAGGGGCGGCATCGGATTTACGATCGTCGTGGGCACCGGAAAAGAGGGGGACGCGCTCGCGGCGCTCCTCAAGACGCCGAACCTCTCCATCGAGAAGGTGCCCTACGTCGAAGGCGTGAAGCGCACGGAGTCCCGAACGGAGGTCCCAGGGGCGCTCAGGTCGGTGAGCAATACCGTGCGGGTGGACATCTACCGGCTCGACAACCTGATGAACATCGTGGGCGAGATGCACCTCACGAAGAATGCCATAGCCTGGATCGCGCGCGACATGAGGGCGGTCCAGGGGTTTACGGGGTTCGCCGCGGACCTGCACAAGTTACACCGCAACCTCGAACGAAAGCTGAACGAACTGCAGGAAGGCATCCTCGAGGTGCGGATGGTCCCCGTGGGCCAGATATTCACCCGCCTTTCGCAGGCGGTCAGGAAGTACGCGCGGGAAGCGGAAAAAGAGGTCGACCTGCAGCTCGAAGGCGAAGAGACGGAACTCGACAAGCTCATGATCGAAGATCTTGCCGATCCTCTCATGCACCTCATCAGGAACGCCGTGGACCACGGCATAGAGCCCCTCGGGGTGCGTAAACAGGCGGGCAAGCCCGAACAGGGGGCCGTGCGGCTCACGGCGTTCCCCAAGGGCAACCACGTAGTGATCACGGTCGAGGACGATGGGGCCGGAATGGACGCCGGCAGGATACTGGCCAAGGCCGTGGAAAAGGGGCTTGTAGGACAGGACCACGGTCTCGACCCCGAAGCCGACCGGAGAGAAATCCTCGATTTCATCTTCATTCCCGGCTTCAGCACGGCCGAGAAAGTGACCGAGATTTCGGGCCGCGGCGTTGGCATGGACGTGGTCAAGAAAAACGTCTCGAAGCTGTCGGGCATGATCGACATCGAAACCGAACCGGGCGCCGGCACAAAGTTCATTATCACCCTGCCCATTACGCTTGCGATCATCAAGGCGCTCGTCGTCGATGCCGGCAAACAGGCGTTCGCCGTGCCGCTCAGCTCTGTGCTCGAGATCCTGCGGGTGAATGCCGGCCAGATCGAGACGGTGGAGTCGCGCGAGGTCATGGCGGTGCGGGACGAAACCATCCCCCTCCTCAGGCTTACGCAGGCCTTCAACCTCCCGGCAGGGGAGGCAAAGGAGGCGCTCTACGTTGTGCTCGTCGGACTGGCCGAACGGCGGCTCGGACTCGTAGTGGACGGTATCCGCGGCCAGCAGGAGATCGTAATCAAGCCGCTCGGAAAGAGACTTTCCGAAACGCCCGGGGTGGCCGGAGCGACCGAGCTCGGAGACCAGCGCGGCGTGGTGCTCGTTCTCGACGTTGAGTCGCTGATCGAAGGGGCGGCGAAGCGGGCGCAGACGGCGCGAGCATAAGAAGAGGCCAGAAGACAGATGTCAGAGCACAGAAGACAGATAACAAATTTCGGATGTCAGTAATGGACCGAATCAGAATCTTTAGTCTGTGTTCTGACCGTCTGTCATCTGTCTTTCGGAGTTTTATGTACGAAGAATTTTACGGATTGAAAGAGAAACCCTTCAACAAAACGCCGGACCCGCGGTTCCTTTATGAGAGCAGCAAGCACGCCGAAGCGCTTGCGCGGCTGCAACACGCTGTGGAAGAGCAGGACATCGTGCTCCTGACGGGCGACATCGGGTCGGGAAAAACCACTCTTTCCCGGGCGTTCATCGACTCGCTCGACGAGTCCTATCATCCGGTGCTTATCATCAACCCTCGTCTCTCTCCGTCGCAGCTGGTGCGGACCGTGGCCCTGCGGCTCGGCATGGACGACTCGGGCCGCTACAGGCACGGGCTGCTGGAAGGGATCAACGCAAAGCTCTATGAACTTTACGAGGCTGGCAAGCGGCCCGTGATCATCATCGACGAGGCCCAGCTCATTCCCGGCAGGGCTACGTTCGAGGAGCTGCGGTTGCTGACGAACTTCCAGCTCGACGACCGCAACCTCCTGGCGCTCGTGCTTATCGGCCAGACCGAACTCAGGGACCGGCTCCATAAGAAACCGTACCGGGCCCTCATGCAGCGGATCGGGATGCGGTATCATCTGAGCCCGCTCGACGCGGAAGAGACGAAAGCCTATGTGGCGCACAGAATCAGGGTGGCGGGCAGGGACACGCCCCTGTTCGACGAACAGGCCGTGGCTGTCCTCTTTGAGCATTCCGGCGGCGTGCCGCGCCGCATCAATATCATCGCGGGCAATGCGCTCGTCGAGGGGTTCGGCAGGGATGCGAAAATGATAACCGTGGACGTCATCGAGGACGTGGTTCGGGATGGTGCGTAGAGGGTAGAGCAGGGAAGCAAAGGGCGTAGGGCAGAGAGCTACTCTATGGTCCATCCCTTCTGTACCATGCAAAATGGCCCTTTGCGCGATGCAGATTTTGAATCGGAGTGAAACGACATGGATATCCTGTCGGCGCGAAAAAAGGCCGCGGCGCGGGCAAAGACGAAAAAGAAAGAATCCGACGCGAACAGCGTGCCTGTGCCCGCCGGGGAGCCGCCGAAGCCCCCCGCCGGTCCCGCAGACGTTGAGGCGAAGGTTCCAGCTCCACCGGCGGAAGAACCGGCGACCGTGTCCATTCCGGATTCCGCCGAGGGATCAGGCGAAACACCGGCCGAGGATCTCGAAATGCTCGCGTTCCGGCTGGGGGGCGAGGAATACGTCGTAATGGTGGAACAGGTCAAGGAAGTGCTCAAGATCAGGGAATTGACTCCCGTGCCCCATGCGCCGGAGCACGTGCTCGGCGTGACTTCGCTCCGGGGCACCGTCTTGCCGGTGATCGATCTCTGCAAACGGCTCGGCCTGGCCCCCGGGGTCAGAGATGAGAAAACCAGGATCGTCGTAGTGAGCCTCGACGACGAAAAGACGGGGCTCGTCGTTGATCGCGTGAGCGGCGTCCTGCGGCTCACTCCGGACGCGGTGCGGCCTGCGCCGGAGACCGTCGGGCAGGGCGCGGGCGCTGAGTTCCTTCGCGGCATCGCACGAAAAGACGACAAGCTCTACATACTGCTTGACCTTGAAAAGGCGGTGGGGAGCTGATGACACGGACTGTCGAATGCGAAAGGTAGAAGTGACGAAGATTTGGAACTCCTTCTGAACGCAAAGCGGCGCAAACGCTCGGCATAAAGGTTTCCATAGACCTTATCACTAACGCTATGTATGAAGGTGGTCAAATGAACATCGTATCAAAAATGAACCTCAAGACGAGGGCTATCCTCGTAACGGCGGGCATACTGATGCTGACGCTCGCATTCAACACGTTCATGATCGTCTATCCGGCCACCAACCGGTACAAGGAAGTGCTCATCGAACGGACAACGACCCTGGTGGACGAAATCAAGAAGGAAATCGACAAGGCCCTGGGGTTCGGGCTTCCCCTGAACTCGCTCGGCGGCATGGGGGACAGGCTGCGGGAGATGGCTGCGAAGGACAGCGACATAGATCATGCAATGGTGATGGACTTACACGGACGGGTGCTCTATTCGAGCGACCCGACCGACGAAAACAAGATACTCGACGACGAGGCCAGCAAGCATGCGCTCGCCGCAACGGCGCCTGAGTTCATGTCCTACTCTGACAGCTCGGGTAGACACTACGAGAAGGTCGTACCCATCCTCACTACCGAAGGAACACACAAGATCGGCGTCTTCCGCCTTGCGCTTAAGACTGCTGCCATCAACCGGCAGGTGAGGAGCCTTCTCCTCTGGTCGCTGGCAGCCGCGGTCGCCAGCTTTTCAGCCGCGATCGCTCTCGTCTATCTGTTCGTGACGAAGGGGATCACCGGGCCGCTCAGGGACCTGTCGCAGAGCGCCTCCCGGATGGCCGCGGGCGATCTCTCCAAGGAAATCGCTATCGGGGGGCGGACCGAGATCGATGCGCTCGGGGGCGACATCAACGCGATCTCCGCGAACCTCAGGGACATGCTCGGGAGGGTCTTGCAGACGAGCACGGGTCTCGGTGAGGCCATGACGCTCATCACCAGCGCCACGCAGAAAATGAGCCGCGGCGCCAAAGTGCAGCAGGAGTCCACGGAGCAGACGGTGATGACCGTCGATGAAATCAACGCCTCCATCCGAGGAGTCGCTGAAAACGCCGAGGTGATGTCGAATGGGGCGGTATCAGCGTCTTCGTCGGTCGCCGAGATGGCTGCGTCCATCGAGGAGGTCGCCAGCAATGCGGGTACGCTTTCCGCCGCCGCCGATGATACGGCGTCATCCATAGAGCAGATGCTCGCGTCCATACGGCAGGTCTCTGACAATATCGAGACGCTCTCGTCGACTGCGGAACAGACCTCGTCGCTGGCCACCGAGCTGAACGCGGCCGTGAAGGAAGTGGAAGAACGGGCCGTGGAATCGGCCAGGCTTGCGGAGAAAGTGTCGGTCGAGGCGTCGGAACGGGGGATGGCGGCTGTTGCCGAAGCCATCAGCGGCATGGAAAACATCAAAAAGACCGTCGAAGCGGCAGCGGACGTGATAAACCGACTCGGCAAGCGGTCGCAGGAGATCGGCCAGATCTTGAAGGTGATCGACGAAGTGACAGACCAGACGGGGCTCCTCGCCTTGAATGCCGCTATTCTCGCAGCCCAGGCGGGGGAGCACGGAAAAGGGTTTGCGGTGGTCGCCGAGGAAATCAAGGACCTGGCGGAGCGTACCGCGGCGTCCACCCAGGAGATAGCCAATCTGATCGCGGCGGTGCAGGAAGAGACCGCCGAAGGCGTGACGGCGATGGAAAAGGGGATCAAGGCAGTCGAAAGCGGCGCGGGTCTTGTTCTCGTGACCCGGGATGTGCTCGAACAGGTCACGGACAGCTTCCGCCGGTCCACCGACATGGCGCGGGCCATCGAGCGGACGACGGCGGAGCAGTCCAAAGGCGTGCAGCAGATTACTGAAGCGTCGGTCAATATCGCCGATCAGATCGATCAGATCTCACGGGCCATGCAGGAACAGCAAAAGGGAAGCGAGCAGATCGGGCGCGCCGCGGAGAAGATGCGCGACATCACCAGGCAGGTGAAGTCTGCGACGCAGGAACAAACGACGGGCAGCAAGCAGATCGCGCACGTCATGGAATCCGTGACGACGCAGGCCGCCCAGATCGCACGCTCCACATCGGAGCAGCGGCAGGGGGCACAGCAGATCAACGACGCCGTCAGCCGCATCCAGAAGATCACGCAGGACAGCGTCGATTTGTCGATCGAAATGGACATGGCGGTGCAGACGCTCAGGCAGCGGGCGGACGCGCTCCATGCGGAACTCGGGAAGTTCAAGTTTTAAAAGTGCAGAAGACAGAACGCAGGGGACAGGTGCAGGACGCGACGCGCAGAATAGATTTTTTTAAGTCCGTCATCTATCTTCTGAACATCTGTTGTCTTCGTCAATAATGGAGTGAAAGAGACTATGCGTATCGGCGTGAGGCAGAGACTCATTCTTCTCGTTCTGGTCGGAATTTTCGTGACCATGAGCATCACGGGGTCATACCGGTATTTCAGGGAAAAAAGGTCTATCCTGAACTCTACCCGCGCCCAGGCGGGACAGTCGGTCAAGCTCATCTCCGAACTCTCCGTGCCTTTTTTGCTGGCGTCGGATTACAGCGGGCTTTACGAAATGGCTGAAAATTTCATGCACCTGCCAGACGTGCAGGAAATCACGATCACGGACAACGATGGACGGCAGCTCATTCAGAAGAAAAAACCGCTTCCGGTGGAAAACCCGGTCGTCGCGGGATCGTCCGAGATCTCGAGCCAGGGCATGAAGCTCGGGGAAGTGTCCCTCTCCATGTATCCCGACGACATGTCGGAGCGGCTCCGGTCGTACGCGGTCAACACCCTGTTCGAGCACCTGCTGCTCTTCTTCATCCTTTCCGGCATACTCTATCTTTCGGTATCCCGCATCGTCACCTCTCCCGTCAAGGCCCTTGCGGACACCCTCAAAAAGGTGATCGACCGGAAGGACTTCACGCAGCGTGCGGCGGCCGATTCCGGCGGGGAAATCGGCTTTCTCGGCCAAGGGGTAAACTACCTTCTCGAGAGCCTGGAGCGGGTCATCATCAAGATGGACGCCATTTCCTCGCACATCAGCGACCTCGGCCCCACCCTTGCCGCGACAACGCGTGAAATCAGGAAAAACGCGGAAGTGGCGGCCGAGACCATCGCGAGCGTTTCGTCCTCGGTGGCCGAAATGAACGCCTCGATCCAGGCCGTCGGCGGCAGCGCAGAGAGCCTGTCGAGTTCGGCCGAACAGACGTCCGCTTCCATTCTCGAAATGAACGCCTCGAACCAGGAGGTGGCGCGCCGCACCACCGACCTCGCGTCGGCGGTAGAAGACGTGACGACCTCGGTGGCGGAAATGATCGCTTCCATCAAAGAAGTCGCCGGACACGTGGACGAACTGGCGTCCTCAGCGGAGCAGACCTCGGCCTCGGCGACCCAGCTCGACGCCACGGTGCGCGAAGTCGAACGGTCGACAAGCGAATCGGCGCGGCTTTCCCTGCAGGTGTCCACGGACGCGAAGGACGTCGGCGTAAAGTCCATTACTGAGACGATCGCCGCCATGAGCAAGATCAAGGACGCGGTCGAACGGTACTCCTCTCTCGTGACGCGGCTCGGCAAACGCTCCGAGGAGATCGGGAAAATCCTCGCCGTCATCGCCGAGATCACGGAACAGACGAACCTGCTGGCGCTCAACGCCTCTATACTCGCGGCCCAGGCCGGCGAGCAGGGCAAAGGCTTTTCCGTCGTGGCCGGAGAGATCAAGGCGCTCGCGGAACGGACGGCGGCCTCGACGCAGGACATCGCGAAACTCATTGCCGCCGTGCGGAAAGAGTCGAAGGATGCCGTGACGGCCATGGACGAGGGGTTGTCGGCCGTCACCGAGGGCGTCAGCCGCTCGCAGAACGCGCGCGCCGCCCTCGACAAGGTCCTGGCAAGCTCCGAGCGTTCCGCGGAGACCGCGGCGCTCATCAAAAAGGCGATGGCGGAGCAGTCGGCGGGCATCAGGCAAGTGAGCCAGGCGTCGTCGAACGTCAAGCAGATGGCAAACCAGATCGCGGCGGCCACGCAGGCGCAGAGCAAGGGAGCGGAGATGATCCTCCGCGCGGCGGAGGACATGCGCGATATCGCGCGGCGTGTGAAGACCGCCATGGTCGAACAGAGCGAGGGCGGAAGACAGATCGCCGCGGCGGCTGAAAACGTGACGAGGCAGGCCGGGCAGATCGCATCGGCGTCAAAAGCGCAGCAGCAGGGCAGCAGCCGGATCCTCGATGCGATCGGACGGATTCACGAGCCGCGAGAGAACGTCAAACGGATGGAGGAGATGACAAACCTCCTGAAAAGCCTGACCGAGCAGGCCGCGCTCCTTAAACAGGAATTGTCGGCGATGACGGTGAGAAAGGGCATCGGAGACACGGCGGCCGGTTCTCTGAAGCTCGGCGTAATCCCTCTCGAATCGCCGGCGGAGATGCACCGCCGGTTTACGCCGATCGCCGAATATCTCGCAAACGTCCTCGGCAGGCCGGTGGAACTGCTTCTCTCGGTGGACTTCGAACACACCATTGCCGATTTCGGCGAAGGCACGACCAATGTCGCCTTTCTCACGCCTTCCACGTACATCGAAGCGAAGAAGAAGTTCGACGCGAGACTTCTCGTAAAGGCGCTCAGGAAAGGTGTGCCCTATAACCATTCGGTGATCGCCGTGAGCGAAAAAAGCGGGATGACCAGAGTGGAAGACCTCCGGGGCAGGCGAATGGCCTTCGGCGACATGAGGTCGACATCGAGCTATCTCATGCCCCGCGCCATGCTGCTCGATGCGGGCATCGTGCTCGAAGATCTCAAGGGCCACAGCTTTCTCGGGCACCATGACGACGTGGCCAAAGCCGTGCTCTCCGGCGAGTGCGACGCCGGCGGGCTCATGGAGGCCACGGCCAGGAAATTCGAAAGCCAGGGGCTCAGGATCATCAAGATCTCGAAGGAAATCCCCGAATTCAACATCTGCGCGTCCAACAAACTCGACGGCGGCCTCATTGGATCCCTGAAGAGCGCGCTCATGTCTCTCAGCATGAACGACCGCGGGCAGGCGGCCGTGCTTACCGCGATCGACCCGGAGTATACGGGGTTTGCGGAGGCTGTCGACGCCGATTACGACATCATCAGGGAAATCATGGGAAAGATGCAGTAAATAGCAGTTTTACGGATGCGAGGTTGAAAATCCGGCATCGTTACCGTCAATAGATATGAATTTGTACGGAGCGAAGTGACGAGGTGGGTTATGATGCGGGCCGTAAAAGATAAAATACAGGAAAGCATGGGACTCAAGTTCGTCGTGGCATTGACGGCGGTGATCACAGGACTCATGGTCATGGGCACGATCTTCGTTGCACGGATGATGGCGGACGAGCAGTACGGTAACATTGAGGCCCGCGGCCGGGACCTGGAACTGTTTCTCGGCAAGGCGGCTGCGGACCCCATCCTCTATAAGGACATGATCAAGCTCGACGGTCTCGTCACCGACGCCGTAAAATCCCGGGATATGCTCTATACATACATTACCGACACGTCGGGTCAGGCCGTGAACTCCGTATTCGTAAGCTTCAACCGAGAAGACCCCGACCTGAAGGCCCTGTTGCTGGAAGAAAAGCCGGACGACGTGGCCGCGCTGGCCGCGACTGCACGGACGAAGCTCGACGCCCTCGAAGTGTCTTCGGACATCAAGATGGGGGCCACGAAGCTCGGTACAGTGAAGATGGGCTTTTCGAAGGCGGGGGTGAAGAGGAATATCCGCGGAATCGTCCTGCTGCTCCTCGGGACGAGCGTCATGATCATAGGCGCTTTGGCCGCCCTTGTCTACGTCATGGTGCGGAAGATGATCGTCGTTCCCACGGCCGAAGCGGTCGGCGTGGCGTCGAACATCGCCTCGGGCGACCTGACCCAGAGCGTCCGCGTCCGGTCCAATGATGAGCTGGGCCAGCTCGGGAGGGGGCTCAACCGGATGATCATCGGACTCAACGGCATGATCGGCAACGTCCGCGACGCGGCGCTCAGCCTCGGGAACGTGTCGGGCGACGTGAGGGACGCCTCGTCCCGGATAACGAGCGGCAGCAGGGTCCAGGCGGAGGCCGTGGAAGAAGCGGCGTCTTCGGTGAATGAGATGCACTTTTCTCTCAGCGAGATCGCTGGAAGCGCCGAGGACCTTTACACGACGTCCGAACGTACGTCATCGTCGGTGCTCGAGATGACGGCATCGGTGAACGAGGTCGCAAAGACCATGGCCGAACTCTCGGAGTCCATCGAGGAAACCTCGACGGCGATCACCGAGATGACCGCCGTTGTCCGCCAGGTTGCGGAAAACGTCGAGGTGCTCTCCTCGGCAGCCGAGCAGACGGCGGCCTCGGCGGGCCAGATCAGCGCATCGGTGAAGGAAGTCGAATCCAACGCCCGGCAATCGGCGGCCATCGCCGAAGCGGTCTCGGCGGACGCTGAGCATCTGGGCATGCGTTCCATCGAGAAAACCATCGAGGGCATGGACCGCATCCAGGAGGCCGCACGCAGCGCCGCAGTTGTGGTGAACCGCCTGGGCGAACGCGCGGAGAGCATCGGCAGCATCCTGACCGTCATCGAGGACATCACGGACCAGACGGGGCTTCTCGCCCTGAACGCGGCCATTCTCGCGGCGCAGGCCGGAGAGCACGGCAAGGGATTTGCGGTGGTTGCCGCGGAGATACGCGAGCTCGCCAACCGCACCGCAACATCCACCCAGGAAATCGGAAAGCTCATCTCAACGGTGCAGGAAGAAACCAGGGAAGCCGTTGAGGCGATGCAGAAAGGCGTCGAGAGCGTCGAGGAAGGGACGCGGCTTTCCAGGGCCGCGTCCAATGCGCTGAAGAAAATTCTTGAACGCGCCGACCAGTCCCGGGACATGAGCCGGACGATCAGCAAGGCGGCGGCGGAGCAGGCGAACGGCATAAAGCAGGTGAGCGAGGCGGTGGACAAGATCAACGAGATGACCCACCAGATCGCAAAGGCGACGCAGGAGCAGAAGGTCGGAAGCGAGCAGATCATGCGTGCGTCGGACAAGATGCGCGAGATGACGCGGTTTGTCAAGAACGCGACGACGGAACAGGCCAAGGGAAGCAAAGACATCACCGTCGCCGTCGAAAACATGAGCGTTAAAGTGGGGCTGGTCAACCGGGCATCAAGCGAGGTGCGCGCCGGAAGCGACCTGATCGTCAAAGCCATCGAACGGATCAAGTCCATCGTCAAGGAGAATGCCGAACTGGCCACCGGGCTCGATCATGCCGTGGCCGTGCTGGCGAAGCAGTCGGACTCGCTCAAAAGCACCGTCGAAAAATTCAGGACGTAGCGCGAGGCCGGGGAGAGGGAAGGAATGAGCATCGTGACAAGTAAAGCGAAGCGGGACAAAAAGGCGGTCATTGCCGACGACAGGACCCAGATCGTCGCTTTTCGCGTCGGCGAAGAAAAGTACGGCCTCGACCTCAACTTCATCACCGAAGTCGTCCGGCCGCTCAAGATCACGGCCCTTCCACGCATGCCGGAGTTCGTCGAAGGGGTGGTCAATCTGCGGGGGACCATTATCCCCGTGGTGGACCTGCGGAAGCGTTTTGAACTCGTCGAGATACGGGACAATCTGAGAAAGATGCGCATGATCATCACGCGGGGGGCGGTTTCCGGCGGACCCGGTAAAAACGGACAGCTTCTGGCGCTCGTGGTAGACGAGGTAGAAGACGTTCTCTACCTATCGAAAACCGACATCGACCAGCCGCCCGACGCTGCGAAGGGACCGAACGCCGATTTCATCTCGGGAGTATGCAAGCTCGGAGACCGGCTCATTATCCTCCTCGATCTTGCGCGGGTCCTGAGCCTGCAGGAACGGGCGGCGCTGGCAGAGGCAGGTCATGGCTAATATCGAATTCCTGACGAAAAAGCTCAAAAGCGGCGACGTAGAAGAGCGGAGAGAAGCGGCGGTCGACCTCGGCCGCGCCGGCCGGCCGGCCGTGCCCGCCTTGCTGCTCGCATTGGGAGATGCCGACTGGCGCGTCCGCAAAACGGCCGTCGAAGCGCTCGTGGCGCTGCACGGAGGCGATGTGATCTCCGGCCTTATCTCCACGCTGAGCGATCACGATAACGCCGGTGCACGGAACTCGGCGATCGAAGCGCTCGTGCACATCGGCGAAGAGGCCGTGGACGCGCTGCTGGCTGCTCTCGCCACGCCCGACGTCGACGTGCGCAAATTTATTGTCGATATCCTCGGCGATATCAGGGACCGCCGGGCCGTACCGGCGCTGATCGAGCGGCTCGACGATGCCGACGAGAACATCCGCATGGCGGCTGCCGAGGCTCTGGGCAAGCTCAAGGACAGACAGGCCGTCGACGCCCTCATTGCCTGTCTCGGCCGCTATGATCAGAGCTGGCTCGATTACACGGCAGCTGAGGCCCTCGGCGAAATCGGCGATGAGCGGGCTCTTGGGCCGCTCCTTGCGGCGCTCGGACGAAGCAGCTTGCGGGAACCGGTGCTCGAATCGCTCGGGAAGATCGGCAATGTCGACACCCTTGCGCCCCTCATAGCCGGACTCGCTGATCCGCTCAGGATCGTGCGCGAGGTGTCGGCAGTGGCGCTTGCGGCGATTTACAAAAAATGCGGTCCCGCCGAACACCAGAAAATCATCCGGTCGGTGCGCTCCGGGGTGAACGAGCGGGCCGTGGACTTCCTGGAAGAAATGCTCATGACGAGCGCCGGCGAACTCCAGAAAACAGCGGTCACGGTGCTCGGCTGGACCGGCAGGCAGACATCTATCGAGAAACTTCTGGGGATGCTCAAAGAAGAGGACATGGAAGAGCCAGTGGCCCGCGCGCTTAAAAACCTCGACGGCGGCCGGCTGCCGCTGCTGATCAACGCGCTCAATGATGAAAACTTTCTCGTCCGAAAGGTGGCGGCGCGCGTCCTCGGCGAGATCGGGAGCAGTGATGCCGAAAAGCCCCTCATCGGACTGCTCGATGATGAAAACGGACACGTGAGGAGCACCGCTGCCGAGGCGCTCGGCCGACTCCGGAGCCGGGCCGCAATCGGGCCGCTCCTCGCACTCCTCGAAGACGAGTATGAGAGCGTCCAGGAATCCGGCATTCTGGCGCTCGCAGCCATCGGCGACGAGTCCGTGCTCGACCACCTTGTGAAGGATTTCACCTCGCGGGACGCGTCCCTGCGCAGAAACATAGCGCTCCTCCTCGGCAAATTCGCGACCGACAAAGCGGCCGAGGCGCTCGCCTTCGCGCTCAAAGATGAAGAGCCCGATGTGCGGAAGGCCGTCGTGCGGGCCCTGGGGAGTCTTTCAGCGGCCAAGTCGGCGCGGCCCCTTCTGCTCGCAATCACGGACGACGACCCCGAGGTGAGGATGCTCGCCGCCGAGGCCCTCGCAAAGACGAACGCGCCGGAGGCGCGGGAGGCCCTCGTGCCGCTGCTCGCCGATGAAGACCTGTGGGTGCGGGCCGCGGCCGTGCGCGGGCTGGGGCGGATCGGTGGAGAAAAGACGGGTGAGATTCTCGCGGCCCACCTTTCGAAGGCCACCGACATCTTCCTCCTCGCCCTGGTAGAGGTGGTCGGACGGCTCGGAGTCGAGCAGGCCCTCGATCAGCTCCTCAAGCTTTCAGACCATGCCGACCCCGAGGTCCGCAAGACCGTGCTCGCCGCCCTGTCGACCTTCGGCGGTCCGGCGGTGCAGCGGGCCGTGCTCGTCCGCCTTGCGGACCCGCACTGGAGCGTCCGAAAGGCGGCAATCGAGATCATAAAACAGAAGAAGGACGCAGCAGCCGAGCCGCTGTTAATGAAGATTGCCGAAGAAGACCCGGACGGCATCGTGCGCCAGGCGGCGCGGGATGCATTGGGGAGATAAATGTTCGAAGAGCCGACCATTCCGCTCCCCGTCGACGTCTTCAGGCTTCTACGGGACTACATACACGGTTACTGCGGGATATACTTTGATGACGGTTCCCAGTTCCTTCTGGAGCGGCGCCTCGAACGCCGGCTTGCGCAGCACCAGCTCAAGAGCTTCGAGGAGTACTACCACTTTCTCCGCTACGACAGGAGGCGCGACGAAGAACTCGCCGTTCTCGTGGATAACCTGACCACGAACGAAACCTATTTCTTCCGCGAAAGCGCCCAGCTCCGGGCGTTTTCCGACGAGATACTGCCCGAACTTCGCGGGGCGCTCACGGACCGCAAGCGGCTCAGGATATGGAGCGCGGGGTGTTCCACGGGTGAAGAGCCGTATACCGTCGCCATGCTGCTGCTCGAATCAGGAGACTGGTGGCGAGAGTGGCAGGTGGAGATCATCGGCAGCGACATAAACCAGCGCGTCCTCCACACGGCGCGCAAGGGAGTTTACAAAAAAGGCTCGCTCCGGGCAACGAGCTCCGAAATGACGCAAAAATATTTCATCGAAGAAGACAAGGGCAGTTACCGGATTCTCGACACAGTGAGGGAACTCGTGTCGTTCAGCTACGTGAACCTGCTTGATCCCTTCAAGACCAGCCTCATCCGCGACATCGACGTGATCTTCTGCCGGAACGTAATCATCTACTTCGACAAGGAAGCGAAGAAAAAAGTGATCGAAAGCTTTTACGACAAGCTTTGCGACGGCGGATATCTCCTCCTGGGGCACTCCGAATCGCTCATCAACCTCTCCACAGCTTTCATGCTCCGGACGCTCAAGAACGACATGGTTTACCAGAAGCCGGCGAGGGATAAAATTGAAATTCAAAATCTCAGATAACAAATCCCGAATAAATTCCACATTTACAGCGTGAGGACCCGAAAGGGCCGGGGTGAGACTTTGTCATGGAGTAATTTGAGTGAAGAAGATCAAGGCCCTCGTGGTCGATGATTCGGCGTATAACCGCACCATCATTTCGCAGATGCTCGAGAGCGATCCGGGAATCGAGGTCACCGGCGCTGCCAGCGACGGAGTGGATGCCATATCGAAGACCCTGCGGTTCGCGCCCGACGTCATAACCCTCGACCTCGAAATGCCGGGTATGGATGGCTTTACCTTCCTTCGGTGGCTGATGAAGGAGCGGCCGACGCCCGTGCTCATTCTATCGTCGCGCTCCGACAGCCGGAGCGTTTTTCGCGCAATGGAACTGGGCGCCGTCGACTTCCTGGCTAAACCCGAAGCCCGCATTTCGAAGAGCATCGAAACTGTAAGAGACGAACTCGTGTCGAAGGTGCAGGCCGTCGTGAGCCTCGAGATGGGCAAGGTCAAATCCACGGTGGATCTCCTTGCCCGTGAAAAGGCGACGCCTTTGGCGCGGAAGGAAGACGAGGCGGCGCCGGCGCGCAGTCCCATCGAGGTCGTGGCCATCGCGTCGTCCACGGGCGGCCCGCCGGCGATCCAGGCGATCCTGACCTCGCTGCCCGCCGACTTCGGCGCAAGCCTCGTGATTGCCCAACACATGCCGCCGGGGTTCACCCGGAGTTTTGCCGAGCGGCTCAACAAGCTTTCACCGCTCGTCGTGAGCGAGGCGGCGGAGGGAGATCGGCTCAAGCCCGGCATGGCGCTCATCGCGCCCGGAGGATATCACCTCATGATAAAACGGGACCGCCAGGGCCTCGTAGCGGAACTCGCCTCCCGGGGTCCCTCGGACAAATACGTGCCATCCGCCGACCGGATGATGGTGTCCGTTGCCGAGGCGTGCGGAGCGGCGGCGCTCGGAGTCGTTCTGACCGGTATGGGAAAGGACGGCGTCGAAGGAGTGACGGCGATCAAGAAACGGAAGGGCCAGAGCCTGGCGGAGAGCGAAGAGAGCGCCGTGATCTTCGGCATGCCGCAGGAGGCGATAAGAACAGGCGTGGTGGACAAAGTCCTGCCGCTCGGAGAGATGGCGGAAGAGATCGCGCTGCGGTGCAGGCCTGCCAGGGGAAGCGGCCAGCCGCAAGAAGATTGACGCCCACGGGCGGGAAAACGGGACCGTTCCTGCCGGACGCAAAGGGCCGCCTGCACGCGATGACCGAAGAAGACGGTGTCCTTTTTTCGGTCCACGGTCCACAATAGACCTTGATAATTTCAAGTGTTTCGACTATAATTATCTCTAATTTTGCTCGCGGGGCGTCTATGGGCGGCGGCGATCCGATTTGCCTTGCGAGACCGCCGAGGTTCTTGAGGTGAGTGCCTGGTCATGAAGGAGGATGGGGATGGTGGATCCGAAGGAAACGAGTTCCATTAAAAACAAGGTGGAGGAGTTTCTCCAGGTCTTCAAGAAGGGAGAAGAGTTCACCCAGGAGCTGCTGAAAGAGAACGAGAAGCTCAGGTACCGCGTGGCGCAGCTTGAAGAAGCCGGGAAATACGTCGGCCGCGAGGAGAGCTTCAAGCTCCATTCACTCGAAGAGCGGATAAAGCTCCTCGAGGAAGAAAACAGAGGCCTCATCGACCGCTACCGCCAGGTGGAGGAAGAAAACAAGGATTTCGCGAACCGCTACCTCGAGGTGGAAGCCGAGAACAACAACCTGGCGAATCTCTACGTCGCGAGCTATCAGCTCCACTCTACTCTGGATTTCAATGAAAGCCTCAAGATCATCCTTGAGATCGTCATGAACCTGATCGGCGCCGAGGAGTTCTCGATCATGATGCTCGATGAAAAGACGAACGAGCTCACGATCGTAGCCCAGGAGGGCATGGGTCCGGAGGCCCGCTCCAGCATCAAGGTCGGGGACGGCACCATCGGGAATGCTGCCAAGACCGGTGAGGCGTACTATCGCGACGGGGACCCCACGGACCTCAAGGGAGTGGACTACGTTCATCCGCTCGTCTGCATACCCCTCAAGATCAAGGAACATGTGATCGGCGTCATCGTTATCTACAAGCTCCTCATCCAGAAGCAGGCGTTCTCGAACGTGGACTATGAGCTCTTTTCCATGCTTGCGGGGCACGCGGCCACGGCGCTCTTTTCCTCGAAGCTCTACTCCCAGTCCGAACGCAAGCTCACGACGATCCAGAGCTTTCTCGATCTGTTGAAAGAGAAATAACGGAGGTTCAGAAATGCCCGATTATAATTTTCTGGTGGTTGAAGATTCTCCCACGATGCGGCAGTTGATTTCCTTCGCCCTCAAACGGATTCCGGGAAGCAAGATCGTCGAGGCCAACGACGGGATCGACGCGCTCAAGAAGCTGTCAACCCAGAAGTTCGACGTCATTCTGACCGATATCAACATGCCGATCATGGACGGTCTGAAGCTCGTTTCCATGGTCCGCAACGACCCCGCGCACAAGGCTATTCCCATCGTTATCATCACCACCGAGGGCGCCGACGAGGACCGCAAACGCGGACTCGCGCTTGGCGCAAACGCCTATATCGCCAAGCCGATTCAGACTGCAGACCTCCTGAACGTGGTCAACGAGATACTGGGGCAAAAGGGATAGAAGAACAAAGCGCACAGGTAACGGGGACAAAAGCCGTTGCGGCTTGCCGACTTTTTGTAGAGCCGCCGCCTCTTATGCTTCAGACAAAGTTTCCAACCAAAAACGATCAACTTCACTCTAGCAATTTTCGGAATCCATCCTCTTTTCAAGCATCGGACGCGAACCGTGGCGGGACATCAATCTCGGTTGAAAAGCATGCCCTGCGGGAGGGCGTACGGTTCCAAACAAACGAAATTTTTTCTAATCACGCACAGTCGCGTCAGTCGCGTCTTCCTGCTCTCTGAGCTGCCCGCAGGCCGCTGAGATGTCCCGTCCGCGCGACTCGCGCACCAGGGCCGTGTAGTGGCGGTCCGCCAGTGTCTTTTGAAAGCGCTCAACCACGGCATCGTCCGGCCTGCCGAAATCGCTTCCCGGAAAAGGGTTGAAGGGGATGAGATTGACCTTGCACCTTATGCCCCTCAGGAGCTGCGCAAGACGCAGGGCGTCATTCTCGGTATCATTGACGTCCCTTAACATCACATATTCGAAGGTGATCCTGCGCCTCGGTTCGAGGGGATAGCGCCTGCAGGCCGCCAGAAGTTCTTTGATCGGGTAGCGCCTGTTCACCGGCATGATCCGGTCCCGGACGTCATCGGTGGTCGCGTTCAGGGATACGGCGAGATTCACCTTTACCCCCGATTTCGCGAGCTTGTCGATTTCCGGGACCAGCCCGTCGGTCGAGAGCGTCACCCTGCGCGGCGAAAAGCCCAATCCTTTCTCCGCTGTGATGATCTTTAACGCCTCGAGCACGCTGGCAAAGTTCGCGAGGGGCTCGCCCATGCCCATGAGCACGATATTGGTAATATACCGTTGCCGCCCTCCGTCGTGAGCCGGCCCGTCCTCCCGGTCCTCCACGCTTGTTGCAGATTCCAGAAAATCCTCGACGCCGAGGACTTGATCCACGATTTCGTAGGCGGCCAGATTCCTTCGGAACCCGCCTCTTCCCGTCAGGCAGAAGCGGCAGCCCTGAGCGCAACCCACCTGCGAAGAGATGCAGAGCGTGAGCCTGTCCTCGTCGGGAATGAGTACGCTCTCCACGGCGTGATCGTCCTCGAGCCCAAACAGAAATTTCTTCGTGCCGTCATGTGAGTCTTCCCTCCGCAGAATAACGGGAAAGGTCAGAGAGAAATTCGCGTCGAGCATCCCGCGCTCTGATTTCGAAATGTTCGTCATCTCATAGAACGACCGGACACGGTTTTTGTAAATCCACTCGAACGCCTGCGATGCCCGGTATTTTTTTAGCCCCATCTCGGCGAACCGTGTCACGAGTTCATCATAGGTATAGGATTTGATATTTGTCTTCGACGATGTCATCCTGGTCACCTGCTCAAACAATAACTGTTCATAAACCAGATTAACATCTTTATTCCTTGATTGCAAGACTGCCGGACTATGGCTGTCGGAATTCCGACGCTGCAGTGTTTTCGGACAGTTATTGACGCCGTGGGGATATGCAACTTTTTGATTTATAAGGCATTTTGACATGGGCCTTCCGGGTACGGATATTGCTAACCATAACAGTGTGTGTTTAAATTCTATATTTTCGGTGGTGTATAACTAATGACCAGCAGGACCGAACTGAAGAGAATATTAATTGTAGACGACGAGCCGACCATCCTGCTCACGCTTTCCTACACACTGCGCACGGCAGCAGGAGGGGCGGAAGTGATCACGGCAAGCAGGCTTGAGATGGCTGAAGAGGCGCTCAGCCGCTATTCCTTCGACCTCGTTATCGTCGACATCAGAATGTCCGGAATACTCGGTGTGGAAGGGCTGGAACTCTTGAGTTACATCAGGAGGTATTGGCCGGACACTCAAGTGATCGTCATGACTGCCTACGGGTCCGAAGACATACGCCGAGACGCCTATGCGCGGGGAGCGTATTGCTATTACGACAAGCCCATCGACATCATGGAACTGACTAAACGCATACAGGATATGGGAGTGCTTCCCTGATGGCATCGCAGGGGAGCAGAGAAAAAGAAACGGATTTTCAGATCGGCAGAGGAGGGGGAAAATGCTCAGGAAGGTCGTGGTAATTGATGATTCGGCGCTGATCCATCAGATGTATAAAATGGTGCTCATGCGCTACAAATGCGAGATCGTAGACGCTCTAAACGGGCAGGACGGCCTGGAAAAGCTGGCGAAGCACCCCGACGCGAATCTGGTGCTGCTCGACATCAATATGCCGGTCATGAACGGGCTTGAGTTTATCAAAAAGGTAAAGGAACTGGGCAAATACGACCACATCCCGATCATCATGGTGAGCACTGAAGGCAAGGAGGAAGACACCATACGCGGGCTCAACCTCGGGGCGAAGGGGTATGTGAAAAAACCGTTCCAGCCCAGCGACCTCCATGCCCTGATCGAGAAGCTCTATCCGGGTATAGGGAAATAACGCCCGCCTTTCTCAACGAAAGGAAAGCAGTATGGTTAATCCTCTTGATACGTCCCCTTTTTTAAGCGACTGCATCGATGATGCGAACAAGCATCTTGACGCACTCGATGAAGCTCTTCTTGAGATCGAACGCGACAGTGAAGTCGCAGGACTCGATCATAATATAATCTCGTGATCAATCTTCTCGGGTCGCTCCATGCCCTCAAGGGCCCTTTGCAGCGAAACATGACAACGTGACCATGGCGGTGGTCAATGAGGCCCGCAGACGCGGGGCATCCGCGAAGACGATTTGAAAAAAATGAGAGGCAAGGTCGACCTCTCAAAGATCAACATCATAGGTTTTGAAACGCGGCAGGGACGGACTGCACAGGCCGTAAATTTCAAGATTCAGCGATGAAGTTAAGTGCTGACGATATAGGGAAGTTTAAAAATCTGGTATATAACCGATGCCACCTGTCGTTTCCCGAAGGACGGGAAACACAGTTCAGGCACTGGATCATGCGGCGTATGACCGAGGGCACGTACCGTTCCACGGACGAATACTACCGTGCGCTCAGTACGGATGAATTTGAGTTCGAACGGCTGGTGGCCCTCATTACGACGAGGGAAACTTATTTTTTCCGGATGCCGCACCAGTTCGAGGCGCTTGGCGACGTGGTGCTTCCCGAGATCGTCGAGCGCGAGGGGAAAAAGGCCATGAAGGCCCTGTCGCGGGGGGAGACGTGCCGCATGAGGCTCCGGGCATGGTCCGCGGGCTGCGCCACCGGGCAGGAGACCTACTCCCTGTCCATGCAGATACTCAACACCGTGCGATACGCCAAGGCATGGGACATCAAAGTAATGGGAACGGACATCAACACAGATGCGCTCGAGATCGCGAAGGCAGGCCGCTACGACCATTTGAGGCTCGGGAAAACGCCGGCAAGGTTCATCGAGCGGTATTTCGGCCTTGGTCTCCATGAAGAGGTCGTCGTGTCCGACGAGGTGAAGGAAATCACGGAGTTTCAGAGGCTGAACCTCAAAAATCTTCCGGAGATGGGGTCTCTCA
The DNA here is from genome assembly GCA_033854515.1 of Nitrospirota bacterium. GTDB lineage: Bacteria > Nitrospirota > UBA9217 > UBA9217 > UBA9217 > JAWOJY01. The sequence goes on along the minus strand of JAWOJY010000160.1, from coordinate 10,398 downwards.
GGAACTATTTCGATATCATCCTGTGCAGGAATGTGATGATATATTTCGACCTTCCCGCGCAGCAGCGCCTGGTCAGCGCGCTGTCGGCGTGTCTCAAGCCGGGCGGATACCTTTTTACCGGGGAAGGAGAGGTGCTTCACCTCCATGACCATCACCTTGAAGTGCGGGAGCGGGGAGAATGCATTTTTTACAGAAAGCGAGAGTAAACAATGATGCCGGGTCATACCGCAACGAATATCGAGAAACGGAAATCGACTTTCCTGGAAATGAATAAGGAAGGCGTGGTGGACAGAATTGTTCCTCTCCATGGGGTGGTGAGCGTAATTCTGTGCGCAGTGCGATAGTTTCCCCGATTTTTTATCAGCCCTTTGCGCGGCATCCTGCGTTGTTCAATTTGCTCTTTTTTCATGACGAGGTTTTTCCATTGAGACAATGTTACCATCCGTGACTTCCCACCAGGCAACAAAAAATCCTTGACACTCCAGCTTTATAGATGTTATTTTGTCATGTATTTTTCTGGAGATTTTCGTTGAAAATTGCTATTACGGGCAAGGGCGGCGTGGGCAAGACTTCCCTGGCCGGCATGCTCTCGCGGCTCTATGCGTCCGAGGGCCGTACGGTCCTTGCGGTGGACGCGGACCCTGATGCAAATCTTGCCTCGGCTCTCGGCATTTCGCCCGAGGCCGCGTCGCATGCTCTTCCGCTTGCCGAACAGGCGGATTTGATCGAGGAGCGTACGGGCGCGAGACCGGGCACTCCGGGCGGGCTGTTCAGGATCAATCCCAAGGTGGACGACATTCCTGATGCGTACAGCATCAAGCACGAAGGAGTGCGTCTTCTCATCCTGGGCAAGTCCAAAGAAGCGGGCTCCGGATGCTACTGTCCCGAGAACGTGCTACTGCGGCGCTTGATCAGCCATCTGATCCTGAAGCACAACGAGGTGGTCATTCTCGATATGGAGGCCGGGATCGAGCACCTCACGCGCGGGACGGCGGGTAGCGTCGACGCCTTCATCGTGGTCGTGGAACCGGGCCAGCGGAGCATGCAGACTGCGAGGCAGATCGAGAGGCTTGCACGCGGTCTCGGTGTAAAAGAAGTCTTCGTCGTCGGAAATAAAGTCCAGCGGGAATCGGACAAGGATTTCATCCGTACAAGCCTGCCGGGCATGAAGCTCCTGGGCTTCATGAGCTACACTTCCGAAGTGATCCAGGCCGACCTCGACGGCAAATCTCCCTTTGATGCGTCTCCCCATGCACGGGAAGAGGCACGGAAGATCAAGGCCGCGCTCGATCAGTTGATGAATACATAAATATTTCAGGGCCGCAGATCTGCATGAATAAACGCATTTGTCCATGTTCATGTGGTATCGGGGTTCAGTTGAATTGAAAAAAGAGATCAGACAGAAGGTCCTGGAAACGCGGTTCAAGCTTTCAGCGGAAGAGCGGAAAGCGAAGAGCCGGAAGATGGCAGACCGGCTGTTTTCCCTGCCCGAGTTCACGACGGCCCGTACGGTCATGTTCTTTGCTTCCTTCAGGAGCGAAGTTGAGACTCATGACATGATCCGTCGCGCTTTGGCCGCGGGCAAGCGGATCGTCCTGCCGAAAGTGAAGGGCAAGGAACTCGCCCTGTTCGAGATCAAGGATTTCGACAGGGACGTGGCGCCCGGCGCATGGGACATTCCCGAGCCGGTGCGAGGAACTGCCGCGAAGGCGCGGGACATCGAACTCATTGTCGTGCCCGGGGCCGCGTTTGATGAGTACGGTAACCGCCTCGGATACGGCGCAGGGTTTTACGACAAGCTCCTGTCGTCATATAAGGGAATGACCGTGGCGCTCGCGTTCGAGTTCCAGATCGTACCGCAGCTCCCAGCAGCGCCGCACGACATTCCAGTAAAAAAGATCGTGACGGAGAAGAGAGTAATAACCGCGCAGAGGGTATAGGGCAGAGGGGATGGCAACGCTTTGTTCTTCGCACCATGCTCCGAGCGGCGTTATCCATGGATACGAAAAAAATCGAAAAGGGCGTGCGGCTGATCATAGAAGGAATCGGAGAAGACCCCGAGCGCCCGGGCCTCAAAGACACGCCGGTGCGCGTCGCCGAGATGTACGGGGAGATATTCTCCGGCATTACCGCCGACACCGAGCAATTGCTCAAGCCCATGGCAGGCGAGAGCCACGACGAGATGGTGATGATCCGCGACATCCCGTTCCATTCGATGTGCGAACATCACCTGCTGCCGTTCTTCGGCAAGGCGCATATCGCCTACATCCCGGGAGCGGGCAAGATCGTGGGAATCAGCTCCCTGGCCAAGGCGCTCGAGGTGCTTGCCAAGCGGCCGCAGGTGCAGGAGCGGCTTACGGCCCAGTTCGTTGATTTGATCGTGGACCGCCTCAAGCCGAAGGGGGCGATGGTGGTGATTGACGCCGAGCATCTGTGCATGAGCATGCGCGGCGTAAAGAAGCCGGGTGCGCGCGTCGTTACTTCGGCGGTGCGCGGCATCTTTAGGACCAAGCAGTCGACGCGAGAGGAGATGCTTGCGTTTCTGACGAAGAAGGAATAGCGGCAGCTAACCACGCAGACACTGTAGTGCTTACCAGAATAATCTGAAGCGGGAGTATCTCATGGCACCCAGTAAGACAGGATTGCAAGCACAACCATACAAGCCCTACGGATCGGATATCAAGGAGACGAGGCCCTACTCGCCTTGCAGGGCAGCGTGCCCGGCACACACCGACGTGCAGGCCTATGTAGGACTCATCGCCCAGGGCAGGTATACCGAGGCCTTCGAGGTCATCACCGCACCCAACCCGATTGCCTCCGTCTGCTCCATGATCTGCCACCATCCCTGCGAGCAGGCCTGCCGCCGCTGCGGCGTTGACGAGCCGCTTTCGGTCCGGCACCTGAAGCGCTTTGCCATCGAGAAGTCGCTCGATTATCGCCGCGCCAAGCGCAGGCCAGTGCCGAAGACCACAAACAAAAGTATCGGCATCATCGGCTCAGGCCCCTCCGGGCTCGCGGCGGCAAGCGACCTTGCGAACCTTGGATATTCCGTCACGGTTTATGAACGCCATCCGGCCCTGGGCGGTATGCTCGTATCTGCGATCCCGCCCTACCGTCTGCCGAGGGAAGTGCTGAAAGAAGACATCGATGATATTGTTTCCAAGGGCATAGAGGTAAAGACGAACTGCGAGATCGGTAAGAACATGAAGCTCGACGATCTCACCAAGAAGCACGACGCAGTACTGATCGCCATAGGCCTTTCTCAGAGCCGTTCGATCCCCATTCCCGGTGTGGACGGCCCGGGTGTTCTGCTCGCCATTCCGTTTCTTACCGATGTTGCCTTCGGAAAAAAGCCGACGCTCGGGAAGAAGGTGCTTGTGATCGGAGGCGGAAACGTGGCCATAGATGTTGCCAGGACCGCACGCAGGCTCGGCGTTAAGGACGTGTCGATGGTCTGCCTGGAGAGCGCCGAGGAGATGCCTGCCTGGAAATGGGAAGTGGATGAGGCCATGGAAGAGGGCATCAGGATCAACCACCGCTGGGGCCCGAAATCAGTAAAGCGCGATGGAGACAAGATCCTGGGTCTGGAAGTGAAAAGGGTGAAGTCGGTCTTCGACGCAAACGGCAGGTTCAATCCCGCCTATGACGAGAGCCAGGCAACAGTCATCGAGGCGGACACGATAATTCTTACTATCGGCCAGATGTCGGACATTTCGTTCCTCAAGGGAACGAACGTGAAGATCGACGAGCGCGGCCGCGTGGAGTGGAACCCCGCTACCCAGATGAGCAGCGCAAAAGGTGTGTTTCTTTCCGGCGAGGTCGTGACAGGGCCGGGCTCGGCGATAGCGGCCGTGGCGAACGGCCATCGAGCTGCTCTTGCCATTCATCTTTACTGCCAGGGAGAAACAATCGACGGGAAGCTTCCTTCGCAGGAAAAGGAAAAGATCACACAACTTCCAGCCGAGGTCGTGGAAAAGATCAGTAAAGAACCGCGCGTCAAGATCAAACATCTTGCCCCAGAGGTCCGCTGCGACCAAATGGTTCACTTCGAGATCGGCTACGACGAGACCGAAGCGCTCAAGGAGGCAGGACGGTGCCGGGGCTGCGGCGGCGGGGCCGTGGTGGACCCGAAGAAGTGCATGGCCTGCCTCACCTGCATGCGTATCTGCCCCTACGGCGCGCCGGTGGTAACATCCGTGTCCGAGATACGGCCCGAGTACTGCCAGGCCTGCGGCCTGTGCGCACCTGAGTGCCCCGGCGAGGCCATCAGCATGGTGAGCTACGACGTGCGCGAACACCGGGACAACATACCTTCGCTCGTTGGCAAGATCGATCCGAAGCGGCAGGAGCCGGTGATTATCGCCTTCATGTGCACGCACCATGTGGGTGTCCTCGGTTTTGATGTAGCAAAGAACGTGAAGACCGTTCCAGTACACTGTACGAGCAGGATCGATATTCTCGATATCCTAAAGGCCGTTGAAAGCGGCGCCGACGGTGTTGCCGTCGTGCAGTGCAATGATGGGACGTGCAAATACCGGAACATCGCGCCACGGGTGAACGCGCGAGTGAAACGCAGCCAGGAGCTTATTGCAGCTCTCGGCCTGGAACCTCGAAGGATCGAAATCCTCTCCGCCTCGCACGGCAACGGCGGGAACCCTTACGCAACAGTTTGCGCGGAGTTCTCGGAGAGGGTGAAGAAGATAGGACTGCGAGCCGGCAAATAGCGGTTTGCAGGGATAAGAACGATTATAAAGGAGTAATGAACATGATCGTCGGATCGCAAAAACCAATCGATGAGATCTGGAGCATGGTAAAGGACTTCAAGAAGGTCCTGGTGTTCGGATGCAATACCTGCGTGGCCATTTGTCATGCCGGCGGTGAGAAGGAGGCCGAAACCATCGCATCCCTCATCAGGATGAAGGCATCGCAGGAGGGCAAGCAGATGACGGTAAATCACCTCGGCGTGATGCGCCACTGCGAGCCAGAGTATTTCGAGCCGGTGATGGATGAGGTGAAGAAATACGACCTTATCCTCTCCACGGCCTGCGGCGTGGGCGTGAACTTTCTCTCTGACCGGACCGGGAGCACCCCGGTCTATCCGGGTATTAACACCTCGTTTTACGGCGCGGTGGAAGCTCCGGGCAAGTTTGTGGAACTCTGCGCGGGCTGCGGGAACTGCATCCTGCATCTGACCGGCGGCATCTGTCCGATCGCGCGGTGCTCAAAGACCCTTATGAACGGCCCGTGTGGCGGCACGAACAAGGGCAAGTGCGAGGTCTCCAACGAGATCGACTGTGCATGGTACCTGATCGTGGAACGCATGAAAAAGCTTGGCACTCTGGACAAGCTCACCGAGGTGCTGCCGGCAAGGAACTGGTCCACGTCGCGCGACGGCGGTCCGCGGAGAGTCTCGATGGAGCACGTGCGGGCGTACGAGGAACAGGAAGCGGCGAAGACCGGGAAGTAAATATGTCCCGTTCAATCTGTTTTAACTGTTTAAACTGATGGAACCATTTGAACCAGAAGATTTGGAGGTTTAGATAATGAAAAGCGGAAGCAATCTTGAAAAAGTCCTTGCGAGCGGAAAGCCCGCGGTCACGGCCGAGCTCGGACCTCCGATGAGCGCAGACGGCCACGAGATCGTGAAGAAAGCGCAGATGCTGAAGGGCTTCTGCGACGCGGCGAACATCACGGACTGCCAGACCGCAGTCGTACGTATCTCGAGCATCGCTGCCGGTGCCATCGCGTTTCAGCAGGGTCTTGAGCCGGTTATGCAGATGACCTGCCGGGACCGGAACAGGATCGCTATGCAGGCTGATCTCCTCGGCGCCGCGGCCTTGGGCCTCAAGAACTGCTTATGCCTTGCCGGAGATCATCAGAAGTTCAGCTCTGCCGGAAAGCTTAAGGGACACCCGGGAGCGAAGAACGTTTATGATGTTGACACCTGCCAGCTCGTCGGGATCCTTAAAAAAATGCGCGACGAGGGAAAGCAGGAAGGCGGCGATGCATTGGAGGTTGCCCCGAAATTCTTCATCGGCGCGTCCTGGACGCCCATGGGCGATCCCATCGATTTCCGTCCGATCAATCTTCTGAAGAAGGTGAATGCGGGCGCCGATTTCATCCAGACCCAGGGCATCTATGATATGTCCCTTTTCCGCGAGCAGATGTCGAAGATCCGGAACATGGGCCTCCATGAACGGACAGCGATCCTTGCCGGCATCATCGTGCCGAAGAGCGCCATGATGCTCAAGTACATGGATTCCTCGGTGGCAGGCGTTTCCGTTCCCAAAGAGATGATCGACAGGATGAACAAGGCCAAGGCGGCCGCGGGGGAGGACAAGAAGAAAGCCCGCGAGCTTCAGGAACAGGAAGGTCTCAAGATCACAGTGGAATTGATCCACCAGGCACTTGAAACGCCCGGTGTTCGGGGCGTGCATATCCAGGCCATCGAATGGGAAAGCGCCATCGAAGGGATCGTTAAGGCAGCGGGGTTGTATCCGAGACCACAGGTGTGATGTAGGACTAGGCATAGGGCATAGAGTAACTCCTTTTTGTACTGTGTACCATGCACTTTGCACTATGCGGGTTTATGAGTGAGGCTAATATGCCGAAAACCACCATCCTCGATATCTATAAGAAAAAAGCCGAAGGCAAGAAGATCACTATGCTGACGGCATATGATTATCCCACGGCCCAGATCGTAGACCAGGCGGGAATCGACATGATACTCGTAGGCGACTCGCTCGGAAATGTGGTGCAAGGAGTTGCTAACACGCTTCCGGTCACAATGGATGAGATGATCTATCATACGAAGATGGTCTCACGCGCGACGCAATCGTCCATGGTCGTGGGTGACATGCCGTTCCTGTCCTATCAGACCGACAAGGCTGAGGCCGTCAGGAACGCTGGTCGGTTCCTGAAAGAAGCCGGGGCCGAGGCAGTGAAACTCGAGGGCGGAAGCCAGATGGCCGATACGATCAGGTCGATCGTAGACGCCGGAATCCCCGTCGTGGCGCATATTGGCCTCACACCCCAATACCTCCATATGCTCGGCGGCTTCAAAGTTCAGGGCAAGAACGAGGCAGCCCGAGAAAAGATTCTTGCTGACGCTCGTGCAGTTCAGGATGCCGGAGCGTTCTCAGTCGTGCTTGAGGCCATGCCCGCTTCTCTTGCAAAAGAAATTCATCAATTGATCCACATCCCGACCATAGGCATCGGCGCCGGTCCGGATTGCGACGGACAAGTACTCGTAATCCATGATCTTTTAGGGCTCTTTGACCGGTTCACTCCAAAATTTGTAAAAAAATATGCCAACCTCAAGGAGCAGGCTCTCAAGGCAGTAAAAGAGTATAAGCAGGATGTTGAGGCCGGATCGTTCCCTTCAGAAGAGCACAGCTTCAAATAGTATCAATAATTTAGGGGGTGGATTTTCGTAACGGACCTCGGGCTACCTTTTGTAGCATACGGTATTTTTATCAATGAAATTTATACGTTAATTAAAAAATATTGTGCATTCCTTGTTCATTTTTCTTGACTCACGAGTTGTGTGCTGGCTATAATGTCCTTCCCTTGTCATCCGTTATATTCCCCTCTTATTTTCTCGCAGATTGGGTGTCGAGGGTCGTACGAGAAGGAGGGGGGATGCAATGCCAGAAACAGCATTGAATGTTGTACTCTTGCGGCATACGCCGGAGCCCGAAGAGGTCGTTGCAATGGCGGCAAAGCTGTGCTACAGTTCTTCGGGTGTTGCGGAGCTGAAAGAAAAGATCGAGGCCAAGGACCAGGCGGCATTCGTGAAAAAGCTCGCGTCCCTGGGACACCTTACTCCCATTGAACACGTTTCGTTCTCCTTCGGTATTGAAGGGATATCCAGGGCCTGCTCGCATCAGCTGGTCCGCCATCGCGTAGCTTCCCACTCGCAGCAGAGCCAGCGGTACGTGAAGGAAGAGCAATTCGACTACGTGGTCCCGCCGAGCATCAAAGGACCCGGTACTCGTGCAAGAGTTCGAGAAGTTTATGGCAGCGGCCCGGGAGAGCTACACGAAGGTTCTCAAATGGCTCGACGAGCTGGGGTACAAAGGGGAGGCAGGACAGCAGGATGCACGGTTTGTCCTGCCGAACGCAGCAGAATCAAAAATAGTCGTCACCATGAAAGCGCGGGAGCTTCTCCATTTTTTCCGCATGCGGTGTTGCAACCGGGCGCAGTGAGAGATCCGGGAAATGGCCGAGCAAATGCTCGTCCATGCTAAGAAAGCGGCTCCGACGATCTTTGCAAAATCCGGCCCTGCGTGCTCTACGCTCCTTGCCCCGAAGGTAAAATGACCTGCGGCAAGATCGAAGAGGTCAGGAAGAAGTTCGGAGTAAAAAAAAACAATCTGGTTTGAGCCGTTAAACAGTTCGAACGATTAAGACCGGGTCTCCTTTTAGGTTTAAAAATGGGTTTCACCATAGCAGTTGCAGGCAAGGGCGGCACAGGCAAGACCAGCCTCTGCGGCCTTGCCATTCGATATTTGACAGAGAAAAAACGCGGCGCCGTGCTTGCTGTCGATGCAGACGCCAACGCCAACCTGCACGACGTGCTCGGCGTGAGGGTCCACGCCACGGTCGGGAGGTTGCGGGAAACATCTCTCGAAGCCGTCAAATCGACTGCTCCACGGCCGGGCGGTATGAGCATGGAGCAGCTTTTTGATTACCAGATCCAGCAGGCGCTCATCGAGTCCAGGGGGTTCGACCTGCTCGTCATGGGCCGGCCGGAGGGTGCGGGCTGTTACTGTGCCGCGAACAATATCATCCGCAAATATATGGACAAGCTGGCCGGAACCTACCCCTACACGGTCATGGACAATGAAGCCGGCCTTGAACACCTGTCCCGACGCACGACGCAGGATACAGACCTGCTCATGATCATCAGTGACTCCTCGGTCCGCGGGGTCATGACCGCCGGCCGTATCGGTGAACTGGTAAAAGAACTGAACCTCAATGTCAAACGTACCGTGATGATCGTAAACCGGGTGCAGGATGGAACAAGCGAGGACAAATCGCTCCTGCAGGCAATCTCGCAGCAGAGTGTGGAATTTGCCGGGTTTGTGCCGGCTGACGATCTGATCTTTGAATATGACTTGAACGGAAAGCCGCTTATTCAGCTTCCAGCCGATTCAAAGGCGCTTGTAAGCTTCTATACCATGCTGGACAAGCTGATCCCCTAGATTATGTCACCGAAAACCGTCGCCATTATCGGCGCAGGTCGTGTCGGCAGCGCGTTCGGCTTTCTCCTGAACAGGGCCGGGTATGCCGTAACCGGGGTCGCAGCGCGGACCCAGGCGTCTGCGGAGAAGGCCGCGGCATTCATGGGCGCGGGGATTCCCACCGCGGATATCGTACTGGCAGCGTCAAATGCCGATATCATTTTCATCACGACACCCGACAGGGTCATCAAGGACGTCTGTACCACCATTGCCGCGGGCAATGCTATCCAGGCAGGCTCGCTCATTGTACATGCATCAGGGGCGCATACGCTCGATCTTCTTGATGCGGCAACGGCCTGCGGCGCACACCGGGCAGTTCTGCACCCCCTTCAGTCCCTGGCGAGCCGCGAAGAGGGCGTCAGGAACCTGCCGGGTTCGTATTTTCGCATTGAGGCCGATCCCGGGGCGCTCGAATTCGCGCGCAGTGTGGTGAAGGCTCTGGGGGGCATCGAGCTCGCAATGCCCAAGTGGCAGTCAGATCATGAATCCGCCGCTTTGTATCATGTCGGCGCGGTCGTGGTCTCCAATTTTTTCGTCGCGCTCATTGATTATGGTTTGAAATTCTACGAAACCCTCGGAGCCGACAGAAAGACGGCGCTCAAGGCCGTGCTTCCACTCATCAAGGGGACGCTGCACAACGTGGAGACCCTCGGCATTCCGGACGCGCTCACCGGACCGATCATGCGGGGTGATGTTGAAACGGTAAAGCAGCACCTGGAGGCCATGCGGAAACGAACCCCGCATCTGGAAAGTCTTTATCGGGACCTGGCACGGCAGACGGTCTCCGTAGCGAGGGATAAGGCGACGATCACCCAGGATACAGCCGCAGAACTGCTGGACCTGTTGCAGAAGTAGTACGGGATATCGGAATGCAGCTGAATAGTACGAGGACGTAGAATAGGTTCCGCGCTTGATCTGCCTCACGAACCTCAGCAGTGCTCCGAAGCATCGGTTCTCCCCTGTTCATCCGGTCCACCCATGGCTGCCTGCACAAAGTTTTGATTCATTTTGTTGAAAGGAGATCTATTAAGAATATGTTAATAATCGGAGAAAAAATCAGCGTTATAGCGAAGAAGGTGCGTGAGGCCCTCGGTAAATTCGACCCAAAGCCGCTGCAGGAGCTTGCCGTGGCGCAGGACAAGGCGGGCGCTCA
>JAWOJY010000159.1:0-9051 GCA_033854515.1 Nitrospirota bacterium | reverse complement strand
TTGTCTTTCTGCCGGTCTTATATTCCGCAAGCGACTCTGCGCAGATACTTAAAAAATCTTCAGCCAGACGCCTATCGTCTTCTGCGATTTCTTTATAGACCTTTTCGGCTTTTTCGACTGCCTGCTGCCTTTTATAATCATTAATCATCTTTGTTATGGCGTCCCTGATGACTTGGCTTCTGCTCTTTTTCAGCCCTTTCGACAAGTTGTCAATTTCCTTTACAAGTTCGCTCGGGAAGCTTATCCCCAGCTTCGTGGCCGACATCGTTCATCCTCCTTGTAATACCAATTATTCTAAATTAGAATACCACAAGGGATACCATATTGCAATAGTTGTGCTTCCGCTTTGCCATAGGGGCACACGCGCTTTTCGTGAAAACGTAGGGCAGATATTTCGAATGTTCCCCTCTTTTTAAGGCGCCAAGATGGCGCCTTAAAGAATCGTTCTCATCTTTCGAAAGTTGAAACATGAAATCCGCCGGGAAGCGATCAATGTTTCTTCTGACCTGTCTCTTGAGCTGTTTAACCTCGACATCATACAATTCCGCAAGATCTCTGTCGAGCATCACTTTCTGCCCGCGGACCTGGTAGATTTTGCGTTCTATTAATTCCGCAGTGATTACTGGCTGCATGAAGCCTCCGGTCAATAAAACCGATTAGTTAATTCAATTGAATCTATTGAACCATAATTATGATTGTTTGTCAAGAAGAAAATTTAGGTGTAATGAGGTAAGTCCCTGGATTCCCGCGTTCGCGGGAATGACGGCGAGAAAGCCCGGAAGATTCACCAACAGCGGCAAGTCAGGCTGTGGTATGCTGTAAGCATGACGGACAAGGAATTAAAGAAGACAGCGCCCTCAAAGTTTAAAAAGGACTTTTTCCTCGACCTCGCCAAAGCTGTAAAGAAAAAGATCAAACAAAAGGTGTTGAGGAGAAAGAGGTTTTTGAGGGTTTGGTAAGCTGAAGCGTTTGCCACAGAGCACACAGAGGACTCAGAGGAAAGACCTTAAAAAGAACCAAAGATATTCCGGGCAGGGATAAAATCGAAAGATACTGATTTATCATTCGCAGATTCCAGACCGCACTGATTTAAAATCCATAAAATCGTTCGTCTGTGCCCACGCTGAAGTCCCACGCCGTTATACTTCCGGAAGGAGGATATTGATCTGGGCGCCGGGGAAGTGAATGAGGTTCCGTTCCTGCTGTCTGCCCCTGGCCCAATCAGGGATGACGGAGAGTTTGGCGGTCCCCGAGCGGATGGAAAGCTTGCCGTTCCACTGGTTCACGAAGCGCCGGACCGCAGCCAGGCCGTGGCCGCGGCCGACCTCTTCATACCGCGACGCGCCGTGGAGGAGCGCCTTGTCGATGGCCTCGAGGTCGCTCCGCAGCTTGAACCTTCCGGACAGGGACTTCCGGAACCCGATGCCGATGTCCATGACCGCGATCTTGACGACGTTTTTGTTCAGGTTCTGGAACCGGTACTTTTGAATACCCACAAAGCCCTTGTTCTCGCTGTGCTCGATGATGTTCTGGCACACTTCGGAGAGGGCCACGATGAAGCCGTTGATCTGCCGCTCGTCGTAGTGCAGATGGGTTGCGAGGATGGCCTGGGCGCGGTCGCGGACCTTTCCCACAATAAAGTGGATGTCGTCGGACTTTTCGATGGACGTTATCTCGAGGAGCACGTCGGATTCCGCACTCCGCTGATATTTCGCTGACGGGTCCGGCGAAATTGCGTCAAGAGAGAAATATCTGTTTGCGAATGTGAGGAAGTCCATCCGTTCGAGATACCTGAGGACTTCGTCGGACTGAGGAAGGATGACGGTCTTCCGCACGTCCTCGAGCATGCAGAGTTCACCGATCTCGAGAAGCCCGAGCATGCCGTAGGGGTCGATGAAGGACACGTTGCTGAGGTCGATCTCCTCGGATTGGATGAAGTCCCGGAGGGTGTGATCAAAGGTCTCTTCGGTGAGTTGGGTCATGTCGGGATCCGGTTACGTCGGTCGGTAACGAGGCCCGTATCGGGTTCACGTAAAGCGGTCATCACGTCTAAAAACGAATCACGTAGCCGCACCACGAAACGGGCATCGTGACCGAATTACGATACCCGCTCTTAATCAAGCTTCACCCCGCCGTCCCCCCCTTGCGGAATGCTGCAGCGCAGAGCGTCGAAGGCGAGGAGGATGCGTTTTTCTTTTTCTACCCGTTCGGGAGACAAAGGTTTGAACGGGGCTTCGGAAAGTATCCGGAGCAACTGTTCTTTCACCGGAATGGCGCCGAAACCTTCTCCGGTCACCTTGCCCGTCATGACATCGAGGACCTCTGCGCAGGCGGGGTCTGCCACAACGGCGACCGGGACCGGCGGCGAGCTGATTAACCGTGCGGCGGCGACCGCCTGACGCTCCCGTGAAGCAAGAGATCCCGCCGCGCATTTTATCACCATGGCCGCCCGGCCGTTCGATGAAACGAGAAAATCCACGGCGGAATGCGCCGTCTCCTTCCCCAGTTTCACCTCGAAAACAACGTTCTTCTGCACGTCTTCCGGCCCATATCCCTTCTTTTCCAAAAGAAGGTATTCGACCGTCTTCCGTGCCTCCGCGGCCGCCTGTTCGCCGTCTTCGATCTCCCGGTCGAGGACCGAGAATATTTTTTTCTCCCGGTCCGCATGTTCATCATTCATGATGCGCCTCTTTTCTATTTCTTCTTCCCGGTCTTTTTGGCTTTGCCTCCCGTTGACGCCTTCGCTGTCTTGTTCACCGTTTTTTTCGCGACTGTTCCGGCCGGTTTCACGGCAGGCTTTTCAGAAGATTTTTTCGGAGCTTCTTTTGCGGGCCCAACCATGCCGAGAATGTCCCGCTCGCGCACGAGAATGCGCTCCTCGCCGTCAATCTTGTACGTTCGGCCGGCATAGGGTTCGTAGAGAACGCGATCACCCGGCTTGACGGTCGTGGGGATGAATTTGCGTTCTTTCCCGGCTTCCTTCTTCTTGCCGTGCTTCTCTTCCTCGTATGCGCCCGGCCCTATTGCCTCCACCACGCCTTCATGAGGCTTGGTCTTGGCCGTGTCGGGGATGTATATTCCCCCGGCGGTCATTTCTTCAGCTCCGGACGGCAAAATCACTGCCCAGTCTTGCAGCGGCCTCAATTTCATCAGTTATTCCTCCATTTTTGATTTTAATCTCAGCGTTGTTATTATACGAAAAATCGCGTTGTCTGTCAAAACCGGCGATTGCGGCTTCGCTTGCGGCATTGCCGTATTCTTCAAATCTTTCAAAAAGCATAGAATAATCTTGACAAAAGTCGCAAAAAAATTATATAACTTTGCTCATATGAAAGAGTTTAAGGCCACTTTTTCGCGTTTAGCGGGCCATTGTTGAAAGGGGGTGAGACAGTAAGAGGGATAACCGCTCTGATCTCAATGGGAACTATATTTATTCATTTATTTCGTGAGTGCAGCAGGCGCTTTCATCTCAGAGTAAAAAAAACAATCGAAGGAGACCAGGAATGAAAAAAATCGTAATCATAACACTCGCAGCACTCGTATTATTCGGCATGACGGCCACGGCTTTTGCCAAGCCATCCAGATCTTCAAGCTCATCGTCAGATGAAGCCGAAATAGACGCATCGCTCGTTGTGGCGACAGCCCCGGCATCGGGATTCGATACAGGAATTGGCGTTACCGTTGGAGCCGGCAAGATGTTCCCCCAGATCGACAGGAACTTTCAGGGCAGGGTCGAGCTTTCCTATCTTTCATGGAGCGCTACTGAATTTGGCTTTGATGTAACTTTCACGCGCGTTCCCCTTGACTTAGGCGCGAGATACTTCATACCGACCAGTAACGCTGATGTGAAAATATATGTCCAGGGCATGCTGGAGTTGAGCTTTGATAAGGAAGAAACTGGTGTACCGTTTTTTGGCACGGTGTCAGCCAGTACAACCAATTTGGGCGTTGTTCCCGGAGCGGGCATCGACTACAGGATCAATCCGAATCTGAGCATTGTCGCCGATGTCAGGGCTCATCTCATCAGCGGCAGCTATCTTACCCTGCAGGGCGGCGTTGCCTATCACTTCTAAAGCCGGTCTTTATACCTTTTTTAATACCCTATCCTGCAGTCGAGGATAGGTTTTTTTTTGGCCCCCAAACTTCCTTAAAGATCAGTTAGTGTGACGGAACGGCAGTATCGATGACCTTATGCAAATCGCCTGATGAGCGCACGACGGATTTTCGTCGTTATCTCCCACTCTATATACTTTTTCGGTCTTTATTTATAAATTCTTCACAGCTCAAACGGACAATTTTGAAGCTAAAACCGGTAATGAAATACTCTGCAACAATGTATCTTATCATTGGGGACGTCCGATCTTCTTGCAGCATTATTACAACTTTAGAATTATATTTCCGAGAAAATGTCGGAAATCGATACAGAACCTTGACATTCACAAAATTTTTGTTAAGTTTTACATAAGGGGTATACATAAAAATGAAGCATATATTTTATGTATCACGCCATTTTCTTCGGTCCATTAAGTAACTTCTCTTAATCATCGTCCAAAAATGATAATGTACAGCGAGGCGAGGAGCATAATATCCTTTTCCCCGTTATAGAGAAACAGTTAATAGATACTTGCAGTGCGAGTTATTGTTGCAAACAGTTGTAAACAAAGGTGCGGCTGTCAAGAAACTCACGGAAAGTGCGCGGGACTGCACGTTTGAACAGCAATGAAGGAAATCATTTTTAATACAGACAGAAACCTCTGTTTACGCTCATGGGGGGAAGGGATAGCGGAAATGACGGGGACTTCGCCCGCCGATCTTAGAGGGAAGAAGTACTATGAAATATTTCCTCGGATATACGTCGATGAGAAGGACGCGCTCTCGGAAACCGTTAAGAATAAGAAGACGATGTCCCTCAAAGGACACAGTCTTCCCTGTCTCTTCGCCCGTATTCAGGCTGACATAACGATCAAGCCCGTAAAATCGGCAAACGACAAGGTCGATGAAGTTGAAGTCACCATATGTCCGCAATCGATCTGCTCTCTGGCAAAAAAACTGCATGAGTCTCAGAGGCTGATCGACATCGGCAAAGTTGCGTCCTCTCTGGCGCATGGAGTGAGAAATCCGCTGAACGCAATCAAGGGCGCTGTCGTGTACCTTCGGGAAAAATACACGCACGTGGAGCCGCTCATCGAGTTCACGAAAATCATGGAAGAGGAGATATCACGGCTCGAACACTTTATCTCACGATTTCTCAGCTCGTCCATTTCCAATGCCGAATGCGCCGAAACGGACCTGAACGCACTTTTGAAGAAGATAGAAGTATTCACGGCGCTCCAGATGCGAGCCGGCAACATCACGCCCGTGTTCGAACTCGGAGATGTTCCCTCCGTTACCGTAAACGCCTTTCATCTCGAACAGGCGGTTCTTAATGTCGTGAATAATGCCATAGAAGCCATGAAGGCGGGCGGCGGGCGGCTTGCTATGAAAACCTTCAGGGAAAACCGGGCGGGCGCCGACTTTGTCGTCATCGCTGTTTCGGACTCGGGCCCCGGAATGGAAGTAAGCCGGGTCGACGGGCTCAACGGCGACAAGACGCAGGGAAAGGGATTCGGGCTTTTCATCACCTATGAAATCCTTAAATATTACAACGGGCACCTGGAAATCGAGAGCAAGAAAAATAAAGGAACTACCGTAAGGCTCTATCTGCCTTGTAAAAATTCTGATTGAGGACAGTTATGCCGGTCAAGGGAAATGTACTCATTGTCGACGACGAACCGAACGCATTGCGGGTACTGTCGGCGATACTGAAAGAAGAGGGATACGCGATTCGAGAATCGACGGACGTCGAACAGGCGATCAGCGTCATTCTCGACGGGTCAGTCGACGCGATAATCACGGACGTCAAGATGCCGGTCAAGGACGGGTTTCATCTGTTCGACTACGTTGCCGAACATCACCCGCACATCCCCGTCGTGTTTCTCACGGCGTACGGTACCGTGGAGTCCGCCGTAACCGCCATGACGAACGGAGCGTTCTATTATTTCATCAAACCTCCCGACTACGTGAAATTGAAAACCGTTCTCGTTCAGGCCATAGAACAGCATTCTCTGAAAAAGGAACTCGCTGACGCCGGCGACAGGGCGCCGAACAACATCAATTTCCGTCACATTACCGGAACGAGCCCCTCCATCTCGCGAGTACGGAAAACAATTGAAGCCTTCAAGGATTCCGAGAGCAGCATCCTCATTCAAGGAGAAACAGGCACCGGCAAGGAAATCGTGGCGTGCAATCTCCACTACAGCAGTAAGCGAAACGAAAAACCGTTTGTCGCCGTTAACTGCGCTGCGATACCGAGGGAACTCATGGAATCGGAACTATTCGGGTATGAAAAAGGCGCATTCACGGGGGCCGCGTCCGCCAGGACCGGAAAGTTCGAGGAAGCGGCCGGCGGCACCGTTTTTCTCGACGAAATCGGCGAACTCGAACTTTCATTGCAGGCGAAACTTCTCAGGGTGCTGCAGGAGAGGACCATCGAGCGGCTTGGCAGCAATAAAAAAATCAAGGTCAACTTCAGGCTCATCTCTTCGACAAACCGCGATCTGAGCAGGGAAATCAAGGCCGGCAGATTCAGAGAAGACCTTTTTTACAGAATAAACGTGGTGCAGATCGACCTGCCCCCGCTCAGGGAGAGACGGGACGATATCCCGCACTTCGCGTCGGAGTTCCTCACTGAATTCTGTTCACGGGAGAACAAACTGCTCACGGTTTCCAAAGAGGTGATGGACATCTTCATGAATTACCCGTGGCCCGGAAACGTCAGGCAGCTTAGAAACGTCATAGAACGGGCCGCCGTTCTCGCGACGGGAAGACACATCACGCCACGTGAGCTGCCCGTGGAACTCCGTGGCCGGGAAGATTCGAAAGAAGACTCCTCAATAAGACCGCTGAAGGAGCTCGAACACCGGGCGATCCAGAACGCCCTTCTCGAGTGCAACGGGAACAAATCAAAGGCCGCCCGTAAACTCGGCATATCGAGAAAGGCGTTTTACAAGAAGCTTAAAGAGACCGAACTCTCTTTGCACATTCGCACTGCGGTCTGGCTTATTTTGCAGTATATCCTGTATTCAACTGATCCGCTTCACGAGCTGTCAAAATATATAGCATGACGTAGCCCATCTATGAAAGGCTCCATAAAGGCGGCTCCGGCGGACGGGTTGGCGTGAATCAGCGGTCATGTGCAATCGTTCCCGTAACAAATATGAAAACACCCGACCTCTTTAAGAAGAAATTTACCATCCTCCAGGAAATCTCCAGCGCCATTGTCGGCACCGACAATATAAGTCTGATCGCCAATCTCATGCTCGACCTGGCCGTCAGCTACACAAACGCCGAGAAAGGCTCTCTCATGCTGCTCAATGAACGGGACGAGCTGTATATTCTCGCTGCCAAAGGCATCGATCAGCACTTCATGAGGGATTACCGTGTAAAAATGGGGGAAGGCATCGCGGGCACTGTCGCCATGAACCGCTACCCCATGCTCGTGGAAGATGTAGATAAGGACGACCGCTTTCACGGCAAAAAAAGGGACCACTACAAGACTAGGTCGTTCATATCATGCCCGGTCGTCAGCAGGGAGAAATTGCTCGGCGTTCTCAACATCAATGACAAGAAGGACGGCACATCGTTCACCGCCGATGAATTCGAGCTGTTGACGACCATTGCGAACCATGCCGCCATCGCCCTTGAAAACGCCTTTCTCGTTGTCGAGTTGAAATCAAAAGCGGCGGAGCTTGAAGGAATCAACAAAAAACTCGTGGAGACCGATGTTTTAAAGACAGAGTTTATAACCCGCATCTCCCACGAGCTTCGCACGCCGTTGAACTCGGTAAAGGGGGCCATTTATCATCTTCAGCAGAGCGATAAGATACCGGGGACCGAGCGGGAGGAGTTTCAAGCCATCATTTCGGGGGAAACGGACAAGCTCATAAAAATAGTGGAAAATCTTCTGGACTTTCTCAGGCTCGAAGATGAAACACGGACAATCAAAAAAGCGGTCATAAACGTGACGGACGTTTTGAAAGAGCTGTCGGACTCCCCCGCCTTGAAAGCAGCACTGGGACGCAAAGGCGTCACGTTGAAAATCAAGACTCACGATAAGATAACCGATGTGGTCGGCGACAGGGTCAAGGCGCTGCAGCTTTTCTCGAATATGCTGGAGGGGGTCTGCCATTATCTCGGGCAGGGGGACGTCATCGAGGTGAGCGTACACGAGGAGGAGATGGTCACCGTGAGCATGAAACTGTCGCGGGCGATTCCGGAAAGCATCATGCATTATTTTTACGACACGAGCTTTGATTTCCGGGCCGAGCACCACGAGAACAGGGTGAAACTTTATCTGGCCCGCACCGCCGCCGAGGTCCACCGGTGGAAATTGACCGTCGCGAACGAGGAGGAATCGTGCCGGATTACCCTCGCCATTCCGAAAAGCACGAAGGAAAAAGTGGAAGCTTTCGTAAACAAAAGCATGGATACCTTTGTCGAGTTCATATCGGAATTGATGGACCTCGACATATGTTCCATCATGCTGAGCGATGAGCTGACGAGCGAGCTTACCGTGAAGAGCGCACGGGGGCTCGGCGATGACATCGTGAAAAGGACGCGGATCAAGTTCGGCGACAAGATAGCGGGCTGGGTGGCCCTTGAGGGCAAACCCTTGTTCGTCGAGGACATCGAGACAGACCCTCGTTTTTCGAAAAAGAGCATCCCGCAGTACAGCACGAAATCATTCATGTCGTTTCCTTTGAAAATAGACGACCGCGTGATCGGCGTGCTCAACATGAACAACAAGAAGACTTCAGTGCCCTTTACCGTGCGCGACTACTACATTGCCTCGGTACTGTCCGAACGGATATCGCAATTCATCAAGCTCACATACGCCGATAATTGTAAAAAAGAGGATATCACCAAGCTCATCACGTCTTTCAACAGCCTGATCAATCCGGAGGCCCCGGCCGCTGAAAAAACAGGCCCCGGTCGAAGCAATCCGGTCCCGCC
>JAWOJY010000158.1:0-4580 GCA_033854515.1 Nitrospirota bacterium | reverse complement strand
TGGTGTTCTTCACAATCTTCTCGATGCCGATGTTTTCCGTATGCGTCTTGCCGATAATGGCCAGCCCGCTCTTCCCCACCTGCTCTGCAATGGCTGATGGCAGATCGTCGCTCCCTAGGGTGGTGATCGCTACAGAAGCCGTCTCCGTGCCCACGATATATTCACCCTGCTCAACCGGCCATGCCGGGGCCTTCTTGACAAATCCGAGCGTCACTGGCCCCGGCTTGCAGACCGGACCGCATACGGACACACATGCTGTGCCGCCGAGGTCCGCAAGAGCGTTCGAAACCGGGACTGGAAGGCAAGGGTCGCATCCGAGGCAGTTATGCGCGACCTTTGCTCGTGCGAGTATCCGGGCGAGCCTCTGCTTCAACTCGTCGCTCACATCCTGCGTCTTCAAGACTTCGCCGAACTCTTGGAGCGTGTCTGCAAGGCATTGGCATGTGAGGCACTTCTCGATGTTCGCAATCTTTTCAAGATCGTCAATGAGGCTGGATATGTCTTTGGTCTTTTCCATAATGTTCCTCTCAGCCGGGTTACACATCTCCACCCACTAAACCCGGCGGTACCGTAGCCGGCCATACTTTCTTTCGTGTTTTCAGTGGCAGGGCGGATCCATCGCTGGTGGACCCGCCCGCCTGTCTGGGTTACAGCTTGCCGAGCTCGTCATTCACGTCTGCGAGGCGTTCCTCCAGATGCTTTTTGAAGGCTTCCAGCGATTCCTTCCGCTCGGCCTTGGTCGGCCCGCCAAAGGACCAGCCGAAGCCGGGACCCGTTTCCCGGCCGCGTCCGGCCCACGGCGGCCCGTATCCGCGCCCCCGTCCGTGACGTTCAAACCGCGCTTCGCCCTGACGGCCACAATCGCAACGATAGCACATGGCTTTTCACCTCCTTTCAAAGAATCCTTATTCGATAATCCGAATATTCTTGGCCAAAAAAAATTTCTCCGGTTTAGCGGTTGGCGCAGCGCGGACAGTGACAGCCGCGTCCCCGTCCGCTCCGCCGCGGTAGAGTCATTTCCTCAATTCTGGACTCGCGGCTGACTCGCGTCCCCGGCGATAGTACCTTCAGACGATCAACCAGGTCAAACACACGCGGGTCGCGCACTCGATAGATTACCGTCATTCCTTCCCGTTCGTCCGTCACCAATCCCGCTTCGCGTAGTGTGGCAAGATGCTGCGATATGTTGGCTTGCGGTCTCCCCAGCATCGTTGTGAGGTGCATTACGTACGCGCCTTCGCGGCGCAGAAGTTCGAGAATCTGAATCCGGACGGGATGGGCCAGCGCTTGTGCGATGATCGCGGCGGCATCGGCTTGCCAAGAATGCTCCATTTGAGCCTACCTTATTCGATATTTTGAATGATTCAATATACGCCATTTATACCGCTTTGTCAAGGATAAGCGCAGACATCGGCCGGCGACGCTGAGAACAGAACCAAAGCAGAAGGACGGCGCGCCCCCGGAGCGAGTTGATTCCCGTTTATTTCATTTTCAGAATGACGGTGTTTTTTCTCGTTCTTCTCTGCATCCAGAGCCAGCTTAGACCTATGGACAACATCGTAATGATCAGCACGAGCGGCTTCGTAAAGCCCGCGTAGGCCGAACCGAAAAGGCTCAGATAGACTGCGAGCATGGGTGAGCCGCAACAGCCAAGAAGGAAGCACCCGCCGAAGTAAAGGATGCCCGTCATGGTCAGCCCGCTGATTGCCCCGCCCAGACCTCCCCGCTGACCGCCAGCAAACCGCATGAATGAATAGACCGTGAACCCTGCGGCAAGACCGTAGGACAGGCCCATGAAGTAATCCTGTTGATCAAGATAGCGAGTTAACGGCAAAGTATTGTCGATGGAAACCCATCGGGAGGCGCTCCAAAGCAAATACACGCCGTGCAGCATGAATACGCCCAAAAAGGCCAGCGCGGGATAGAGTGTCCTTTTCATAGCGTCTCCTTATTGGACCGTTAAATGCCGCACAACGTCAACCTTTGAGGCCTGGAACATCAGGCCGCCCTGTTGAATGATCTGGCCCGTGACGTTCACCTCGTCCCATTCCATTGGCATTGGCCCTTCAAAACGAACAGGAAGATAGAATTTCGCGCAGCCTACGGACTTGCAGTGCTTCGCTTCGTCGGTATCGACGATCGCGAAGACCTGTCTGTCTTTTTCAGAAACGCGCGCAACAACCCCGGTTACAACTACAGCGCCCTTAATTGAGGACGCATCTGACTGAACATCTGAAACACCAAGAATGCCGCCTTCTTTCTTCTTGGATGCATTGCTGTTGGTGCAGCTGATAATAATAAAAGCAAGCAGGAACACTCCCGCGAGCATAACGTAATGCCTTTTCATGGCATACCTCCGGATATAAAATTAGCTATGGGCGGATGCAAAGCATCCAGTGGAGAAGATTGGATATGCTACGAGAGCGCGGGAGGATGGAAAACGGCCTTGAGTACGGAGAAAGGCGAACGGGTTTCAACAGAGGATAAAGAGGAGCGGACAGACTCAGGTGCAAGAATCGAAACCGGAGAAACCATATTCGCCGCCAGACAGAGATACAGAGGACAATCCGGCGTGGAGCAGGTGTTTGTGCTTCGGGTCTTCTCCTTGCTGCACGCGTCGCAACACGCTTTGACTGGCGCATCCGATATCTGCGCGGCGACGAACGAGGAAAGGCCGGTGAACATGAACAGCACGACAAGCAGGAGTGCAAGACTGACGGATTTCGTATACGATGACTGCATAACGTTATTATACAGCGGCTGAAAGTAAATGCAACCAGTCTTTCAAAATTCGTTTCTTATCTCCTTATCCGCGTTAATTCTCAGTTCGGGATGAAATATGAAAAGTTCGAAAAATGACTTAGTCAATTACTACAGGATGGATTCGTTAATGTCTGACTATAACACAAAACATAGCTTTAATATGACTGAATAGACGAGACTCAGGCTGAAGAGCATCCCCGCGAGAGCGTCGATCGCGACGGTAATCGCCGCGCTACGCAGAGAGTTCCGCTTTACAATTTTAAGGGCAACGGCAACGAGATTCATCAATGGTTCCTCCATGAACAAGCGCCGAGCCATGATCCTCTGTGCGGATAGAATCGATCCGCATCAGGATTTTCCATCCTTGTGAGATGACGCCGTCTCCTGACCGTCTTTCATCGCCTTTTTGAATGACTGAATGCTCTTACCGAGCCCTTCGCCCAGCGCCGGAAGTTTTCCGGGGCCAAAAATGATCAGAACGATTGCAAGAATGACGATCAGATGCAGTGGCTGAAACAGGCCTTCAAACATGCGTTCCTCCTCGTGAAGCCGATTTAACGGAGCGGAAGGGTTTCCCCTTCCGCTCCTCTATCCTGCCTATTTTTCCAGCGACTCATAGGTCTGCATCGGAGACGGCGGGTTCTGGCCGTGGCAGTCCGAGCAGTTGTTCTGAGACGTGATGCCGTTGGCAAGCACGTTGTAGAGCGGTTTGTTCTTCGCTTTGTACGTGCCGTCGACGTATGCGTTCAACATGTTCGTCGTTTCCATCGCGATATTCGCGGCAAGTCGGGCACAGCGCTCGGCTCTTGCGTCGGAAAGGAACGCTGCCCCTTCGGCGCGCATCCACTTCCCGACCGAAATGTGGCAGACAGGCGTTCCCGAAATGGTCATGTGCTTGATCGGCGCCTTCAGGACCTTGGCGGGAGTAAAACTGGGCAGCTCGGTGTATGAATAATAGAAGGCCAGGTCATTGGCCATGGCCTCGGCATCGTCCGTGTCCTTGGTCACGAGGCCGATGACGATCCCGGCTCCCGGCATGGTCCCGCACAGGGCGCCCCACCCGGCGAAACCGCCATGGGCCCAACGGTAGGCGTCTATCGGGAAATTATTCCAACCAGTCGCTCCTTTTTTGTTCAGGTTCTCGACGAAGCCGGCGATCACCGATGAAGCGCACCAGCGCTTGAAGTAGTTTTCATACGTTGTCTGGGCCACATCATGGGGGTTCAGTTTTACGTAGTGAAAACCGCTGGCCCCCGAATTCGCATATGCTTCCGCCTTTTTCACTCCCTTGAGAACGCCCATTGAGGCGATCGCCGCAGCTGCAGCGACCTTACCGCCGGCGACCAACACATCTCTCCTGGAAAACTCATGTTTTATTTCCGCGCCATTCATAATGGTGCCTCCTGTCAATTGATATTCTTCAACGCACTGCCGCATTGAAGATTGATTGTGTGCATAGTGCAAAGGGAAAAGCTTCCCCTCAGGAAATCAAGAAAATGACTCCGCTCCGTTCACATCGTCATGTGCGAGCATGAGATAACAGACATGCCGAAGCAGAGCCGAGCTTAAAGGGGAGGAATGTCCGCAAGGACAGTCCGTGCGCAGACATACTCACGCACGTATGCCGACGCGATCGTGAAAAATTCTCTCAACTTCGGTTTTCATTTGAAGGCGTTACGAATCAGGCTTTCGGTGGATGTTCGTCTTGAAAAACAAACAAGGCAGGTTTGAAGGGGGGAATCAGAATTTCAACTGCTGCGCTCTGCACTAAAGGCAGAATTCTGCAAGGGCATTCGCTCATGCAGGGCATGTGTCCG
>JAWOJY010000157.1:0-52010 GCA_033854515.1 Nitrospirota bacterium | reverse complement strand
AGGTCACAGAGGGGGAGGAAGGCCCCGGAGATGCATTACTCTCCCCATTCAAGATGTTCTCTGTGGATTCTGTGGTTTAAGTTTGACAATACGTCTAGAACCCAAGGAGGACTTTCTATGTTGATCCGAGTAATGTACTATGACGAGAAGTACGATTTCGTTCCGGCGTCCCGCCTCAATGAGCTGATAGAGGCCGGCAAGATTGCGATGTTTCAACGCGGCAACAGCGGATGGGTCCGCGTAGGCGTCGATCCGATAAGGACAAAGGAAACAGACGACACCTATGCCGGCGTCGAGCGCAGACATCCGGAAGTGGCATAGCAGCTTTTTGATGTTTCCGGCTTCTCCTGTGCTTACCTCTTCCCTGCCGCTTTTACATTCTTGTTCCCCTCGATGTACTCCGGGAAAAGCGATGCAGGGTGCATGAGTCGCTTTTACTTCTGAAATCCTCTATTCCCGGCCGCGAGTCTCCCGCGCCGGACCGTCTCGTTTCAGGCCAATCTTCTTTTTACCTTGTCCCACATACGCGTGATCAGGAAGATTTCCTCCGCAGAGAACACAGAGCGCAAAGTGAAAAATCCATCCCCTCCGCATCAGCGATCAGGTCCTGCTCCACGAACGCGCATCAAACTTTCCTTTTTGTCGCGAACATGTAATCGATGTAGCCGATGATCTGCGTCTTCGCTTCATCGGACACCTGCCGGAACTTTCTCACCATCTGTATCTCCTCGGCAGTCATCATCTTCGCGAGATATTCGCACTGTTCTTCGGACAGCGGAAATTTCCGTTTCACCCGCCAGGCTTTCGCCGGCACGGGGGAAAGAAAAAAAGCTTTGACTTCAGGGGGAACTTTCTCCTGGTGCGCGGCCAGGATCAACACTGTCTGGTCCAGACCGAGCTTGTTCGCTATAAGAATGAGAATTTTGTCTTTCGGAATATGCTTTTTATTAAGTGTAACCCGCAGCAGTTCAGGGCTTATTCCGAGAAACTTCGATGCATCTTTGAGGTTCCTGAAGCCCTTTTTTTCGAGTTCCTGTTTGATAGCGTCGGATATATTCATTGTCCTGCCTTTCTCATGCGTTTTCACCTGCCACGGGACGCTCCCGGAAGAGAAAGGTACTATAAACCGGAGCTAAAGGCAAGCATTTTGATGGGCGTTGTCAACCCAAGCAGAAATGCCGCATTCATACCAAAGTAGAAATGTCCTATTTCAGGGTGCGAATTATTTTCTTCCCATCCGGGAAATTTTTTGCTATAAAGTACATCGACCTTTCTGCGGAGGCTTTCGCTTTCGTGACGCAACCAATTGCAAACAATAAAAGAGGCATACCAAGGTATTTCATCGTTTCGGAACGCACTTCTTTCCTGGAAGTCATCTCGTTCGACCGGCTTACGCGGACGAAACACGCTGTCAGGATCGTTAATTTCAGCATAGTCGGCGTGGGAATCGAGTCGATCGAACCGATCGAGCACGGTCTGGTCTGTTTCCAGGAACAGGTGGGCGGCCAGAAGTTCGGCGTGCTCACCTGGAGCAGGCAGGATGGAGACCGTTACCGGGCGGGTATCCTTTTCGTGGACCTGCCCCAGGAACAGGAAGCGTACCTTCAAAAGCAGGTCAAACAGTCGCATCCCCACCAACCGCTCCATGACCCTGAAAAGATCATTGCAGGGCTGATCGCGTCCCTCAAACGGGAAACGAAGGGCGATTAGTCCGCATTACTTCGTGCACTTCGCGGTTCCGAAAAGCTTTTCGCGGGGTTTCAATTCGCGCCGTACTTCTTGAGCTTGAGGTAGAGGGTCTTTCGGTCGATGCCGAGGAGCTGGCTCGCCTTCGACTGGTTGCCGTTCGCGTCCCTGAGCACCCGAAGGATATAGTCCTTTTCCATCTCTTCGAGAGACCGGTTGCGGTCCACCACGGGCGAAGAGGCGGCCGATGGAATGGAAAGGTCGCGGGGCTCGATCCTGTCGGCATCGCAGAGTATCACCGCCCGCTCGACCACGTTTTCGAGTTCCCGCACGTTTCCCGGCCACGGGTAGCCCGTAAGCATGTCGAGCGTCTCGGGGCTGAAGTCCGTGACGTTCTTCATGAGCTTCCTGCTGTATTTTCCGAGGAAATACCGGGCGAGCTCGATGATGTCCTCTTTCCGTTCCCGGAGCGGCGGGATCGTGATGTTGATGACGTTCAGCCGGTAGTAGAGGTCTTCCCTGAAGTTGCCGGACTTGATGAGGTCCGTGAGGTCCTTGTTCGTGGCCGCGAGCACGCGCACGTCCACGCGAAGGGTCTTGTTGCTCCCAACCCGCCTGAACTCGCCGGAGTCGAGAAACCGCAGGATCTTGGCCTGGAGCGCGATCGGCATCTCACCGATCTCGTCTAGGAAGAGCGTGCCCCTGTCCGCCACTTCCACGATGCCGTGTTTGGTCTGGTAGGCGTTGGTGAAGGCCCCCTTCTCATGGCCGAAGATCTCGGACTCGATCAGGTTCTCCGACAATGTCGCGCAGTTGAGGGCTATGAAGGGCGAATCTTTCCGTGTGCTGTAATGCCAGATGGTGTTCGCGATGAGCTCCTTGCCCGTGCCGCTCTCGCCCTGGATGTAGACGGGAGAGTCCGTCGGCGCGATCTTCCGGATGAGGGCGAGGATGGAGAGCATTTGCTTGCTCTTGCAGATGAACTCGAAGGGGGACTCTTTTCTGACCAGTTCCTGCTCGAGGAGCCTGTTCTTGACGCTCAGCATGCCGTACTCGTAGGCACGGTTGATGACGATCACGAGCTCGTCGAGCTTGTAGGGCTTGGTAAGATAGTCGTAGGCCCCGTTCTTCATGGCCTCCACGGCGGTCTCGACGGTGGCCTTGCCGGTGAGCACGATGATCGCGGGGGCCGCCGAGTCCTCCTTGAGCTTTTTCATGAGGGAGAGGCCGTCGACGCCGGGCATGACGATATCGAGCAGGATGACGTCGAAGGCGTGGTCCCGCAACAGGTCGAGGGCCTCCCGGCCTTCGGACGCGACCTCCACGCCGAATCCCTTTCGGGCCAGTTCTTTTTTAAGGAGCCGTCTGAAGGGCTCCTCGTCGTCGACCACGAGTACCTTGATCATAATCAAATACCAAATCCTAACCTGGACAAAACGGAACCAAAAGCCAGCCACAAGGACACCAAGACACGAAGAAAATCAATTGATTCCTTTGTGAACTTCGTAGCCTTCTCCGTCCCGCATCCTAATGCTATCGGAAAGGTCGCGGGGCGAGCCTTCGTGGTAAAAAATTGTTTTTGTATTTAAAAATTGACATTTGGCGCCTGTTATTCCCTGCACTCCATCGCCGGAAGCTTGATGATGAACGTGGATCCCTTCCCCACCTCGCTCTCCACGTCGATCGTTCCCCCGTGCTCTTTCACGATCTTGTGGCATATGGTCAGCCCGAGCCCGGTCCCCTCTCCCACGGGTTTCGTGGTGAAGAAGGGGTCGAAGATCTTGTCGATCTGGTCCCCGGGGATGCCCGTTCCCGTGTCCGTGACCGTCAGTCTGATGAAGTCCGGGCAGCGGCCGGATTCGCGCTCCTCGCCGGCGTTGTCCGGCGCGGTCCTGATGAAGATGCTCCCGCCTTCGGGGGTAAAATAGATCGCGTTCAGGAGGATGTTCATGAGAAGCTGCCGCAGGCTCCCGGCGTCGGCGAATATCTTCGGCACGTCACGGTTGAGGTCGAGCTCGATGGTGTGCTTGAGCCGCGCGGTCCTGTGCTGCAGCAACAGGAGCACTTCCTTGATGACCTCATTGATGTCGATCTCGCGGAACGTCCCGCCCGAGGGCCTGGCGAACTCGAGGAGGCTCTTGAGGATCCCCTTGCAGCGGAAGATCTCGCTGTGGATCGTTGTGAGGTATTCGGGAAAGTCCTCGAACTCCTTCGCGTTCAAAAGCGACTGCTCCCGGGCCCGGTCGAGGAGTGCCTCGGAGTAGCCCGCGATGATCCCGAGTGGATTGTTGATCTCGTGGGCGATGCCGGCGACGAGCGTGCCGAGGGAGGCCAGCTTGTCGGAGCGGATGAGCTGCTGTTCGAGCCGCTTCTGGGCGGTGACGTCCTTCAGGTAGTGGACGATGGCGTAAAGCCTGCCCTCTTCATCGATCAGGGGGTAGGCCCAGAAATGGAACATATTCCCCGCTGTGCCCTTGAATTCCTGGAACGAAGGCCGCTTGCTCGTCAGGGTCTCCGAGCAGAGGCACTTCGAGATCGTCACCCCCAGTTTGTCGAGAAGGTCGCAGCAGTGCCTGGACGTGATTTCGGTCTTGGAAAAGCCGGTCTTCGCGAGGAGAGCGTGGTTCGCGCGGATGATCTGCTGGCTCCCGTCCTCGATCCAGACCATGTCGGTGAAGGCGTCGAAGGTCCGCTCCCATTCCTTCTTCTCTCTCGATATCTCTTCGAAGAGCAGCGCGTTCTCGAGGGCGATGGAAATGTGCTTGGCGATGGGCAGCAGGATCTGGAGATCCTTTTCAGAGTACTTCGACGGCTCTACGCAGTCGAAGTTGAACACGCCGAGCATGCGGTCATGGTACAGGGGAATGCTGATGGTCGAGCGGATGCCCTCGTCGAGCAGCTTCCGGTCGAGCGCAAACGTTGTGTCCTTCAGGTCGTAGCTGATCCACGGGCTGTTGTTCCGAACGACCCAACCGGCGCTCGTGCCCTCGATCGGCGCGGTCACGCCTTTTTTCATGATCGTCTTCATCTCCGTGTCGAGGGCGAAGATGAGGAGGTTGTCTTTCTTTTCGTTATAGAGCAGGAGGCTCGCCCGGTCGTAGTGGATGAGTTTCTTGATCTCCGACACCATCATCCGGAAAATCGTCCCGATGCTCAGGCTCGCGTTGATGATGCCGCTGAGCTCATTGATCAGTTCGATCTGCCTCATCTGGCCCTGGAGCTGGCCGATGAGCTTCAGGTTCTCGATGGCCACGCCGAGCTGGCTGCCGATGGTTTTCAGAAGCTGGATGTCCATGGAGGTGAAGTTCGACTGACGGCGGCTGGCAACCGCGAGCACGCCGAGGATCGTGCCCTTCGACGACAGGGGCACGGCGGCCATGCTTTCCACCCCCCGCTCCCCCGTGCGTATGAGCGTCACCCGGGGGTCTTCCGACGCCTTCCGGACGAGGAGCGGTTTTCCGGACTGGAGCACCTTGCCCACGAGGCTCTCGCCGGGCTTCACCGTTTCCGGAATGCCGGAAAAATCGCGGGCCGCCGTGCGAACCGCGAGGCGGAGGCCGCCCGTATCGGGATCCGTGAGGTAGATCAGCCCGGCGTCAATGTCCATGACCGGGATCAGCATGCCCACGGTCTCGCGCATGAGGCCGTCGGTGCTCGTGTGCTTCGTCAGGATCTCGGCGAAGGTCTTGAAGATGAACAGTTCCTTGGTCCTCTGGGTCGCCTTCTCCTGGAGCTTCTTCTGCTCCGAGACGTCCTGGACCACGGCGATCCTGAGGTCCTGCCGGTGGTCTCGATAGGGAATCACCGAGACCTTTGCCGTAAAGACGTACCCGTTCTTCCTGCGGCAGGCGGAAAGAAAGTGCGCGGCGGACTTCGTCGCGACGGAGGGCGGAAAGGTCCTTTGAAAGGTTTCCCCGGCGGGGAGGGAGTCGACGAAAGAGATGAAGGTCCCCAGTTTCTCGCCGATGATGTCGGCGGCTTCGTACTGGAAAAAAGAGAAGGCGCTCGTATTGCACGTCAAAATGGTCAGCTCTTCGTCGATGATGAACGCGGGGGTGGACAGAAAATCGAAGGTCTTCAGAATCTCCAGCCCTTCCTTGTCGGCCACGGATTTCATGAAATATTGTAACACATCATTTTACTTCTTATCAATAGAAAACAGGATAGATGTACTGCGGATTGCGGAAAAGGGATCCGGGACGGCTCACTGAGCCCCCATGCCGCCCGGCGCGATCAAGGCGGGGCCGGAATGAGGAACGTAGTCTGTTACGAATGAAATTCTTGTCAATGGAAACAATTTTTCACCACGAAGACACACCCTGCACTCGCGCGGGGCGCTCGTAAGCGCTGGGTGCAGGCAAAGTCACGAAGTTCACAAAGAAACCTGTTGATTTTCTTCGTGTCTTGGTGTCTTAGTGGCAGGCTTTTGGTTCCGGCTTGTCCGGGTCAGGCAATTCCGCAACGCCCTGTCGCGCAGGACGTCCCTCACTTGACTCGATGCGGCGCGGGGACTATCATTGTAATCAGCCGGTACACAGCAGGGAGAGGAGGCGGACATGCTCGAGGTCATACGAAAAAGAAGGAGTGTCAGGACCTTCGTGCAGAAAGACGTGGAAAAGGAGAAGGTGAAGGAGATACTCAGGGCTGCGATGTTCGCGCCCACGGCGCGGGACCTCAGGCCCTGTGAATTCGTGGTCGTCACGGACAGCGGGACCAGAGAGCTGCTTTCCCGGGCCACGAACTATTCTGCCTTCGCCAGGAGCGCTCCGCTGGTGATCGCGATCTGCTACGATGCGAGCAGAGGGCGGAGATTCAAGGAAGACTGCTCACTCTGCGCCGGGAACATCTACCTCGAAACGGTGAACCAGGGCCTCGGCACCTGCTTCATTCAGATAGCGGACGCCGAGGGCAGGGAAGAACCGGACCCCGAGGCTTTTGTGCGGAAGACGCTGAATATTCCGGAGCGGCTCAGGGTCCAGTGTCTTATGCCGATCGGCTATCCCGGAAAAATGCCCGAGCCCCACACGGACGAAGAGTACGACGAGAAAAAGGTCCATTACGGGAAGTATTGAAAAATTCTCACGGGGGCATTCTGTAAATACTTGAACGATGAAACTACGGATTGGACATCTTTCGACGTTTTACCACACCGCCATCATCCTCATGGCGCGGGGTGACGCCGCGGCACGCCTCGGCGTCGACGTGGAATGGAAACTCATGGGCACGGGCCCGGCGATCATGAGCGCCTTCAGGAACGGAGAGATCGACCTCGCCTACATCGGCCTTCCCCCGGCGATCATCGGCATCGAGCAGGGAATACGCGTCGTCTGCGTCGCGGGCGGCCACATGGAAGGCACGGTCATTGCGGCAAAGTCACGCTGGAAGGGACATCCCGAGGCCGGCGGTCTCGGGAACGTGCTCGGCCAGTTCCGGGACCGTAAGATCGGCGTTCCGGGCAAGGGCTCCATCCACGACGTGATACTCAAGGAATGCCTCCGGCGATACGGCCTTGAGGAGCGCATCGAGGTCGTGAACTTTCCCTGGGCCGACCTGGTGACCGAGGCCGTGGTTCATGACGAGGTCGCGGCTGCGATCGGCACGCCCTCCCTGGCAGTTGCAATCAGGCGCTTTGCAGGCGGGAAGGTGCTCTATCCGCCGTCGAAACTCTGGCCCCGTAACCCGAGTTACGGCATTGTGGTGGACACGGGATATCTCGGGAAAGCGCGGGAAATCGTGGAGCAGTTCCTCATCCTCCACGAAGAGGCCACCTCCTATATCAGAAAAAGGCCGCGCGAAGCGGCCGAAACGATCTCCGATTACGTCGGCATCATCGACGCGCCCTTTGTCATGGAAACCCTCGAACTGTCTCCCCGGTACTGCGCGCAGCTGACCGAAGGCTACCTGTCGGCGACCATGGAGTTCGTGAAGGCGCTCGCGAGGTTGGACTACATCAGGCGGGACGTTTCCGAGGAGGAGATTTTCGATACGTCGCTGATAAAAAAAATCCATCCGGAAAAAGATCATTACGACGACGGGCTGCACGAAGCCACGTGACCCGGGCGGCTGGTACGTCCCCGGGGTCCGGACGGAACCATCACGCTTTATCTTTATCGGCGGAAACGGCGCAGGCCGGCCGCCCGGCCGATCCGGAGCACTCCAACTCGGTGAATGCCTGCACAACTTTAGGGTCGAATTGAGTGCCGGCAAGGGACCGGATATGGTCGCAGATCCTTTCTTCCGACCACGCCTCGTGATACCTGCGTTCGTGGCAAAGCGCGTCCCACGTATCGGCGAGGGAGAATATGCGCGCGGCGAGCGGGATCTGCTCCCCTTTCAGGCCGCGGGGATAGCCCGTGCCGTCCCAGCGTTCATGATGGCAATAGGGAATGTCGATGGCCTGCCGAAGGTAGGGAATCGGTGTGAGCAGTTCGAAGGCGTACGTTGGATGCCGCCGCATGATCTCCCATTCCTCAGGAGTGAGCGGCCCGGTCTTCATGAGGACGACGTCCGGGATGATCATCTTTCCGATGTCGTGCAGTAGCGCGCCCCGGCGCACATGCACCAGGTCTTCTTCCTTCATGCCCATGGCTCGGGCGATGCGCAGCGTCATCTCAGCGGCCCGCTTGGTATGGCCTTCCGTCTCCTTGTCGCGCAGCTCCATGGCCCGCGACCATCCCTCGATGGTGGTGTCATAGGCGAGAATGAGCTCGGAATTGGTATGCTGCAGCTCGTTGAACATCTCGGCATTGTCAATGGCAATGGCCGCCTGGGCAGCGAGGGACTCGATAAAGTCCGTCAATTCCGCATTGAAGGCGAGAGGTGAGCGGTTCAGGATTTCGAGCACCCCCTTCACCTTCCCTTTGGCGATAAGTGGCACAACGTGATAGGCGATGAACCTTTCTTCTTCCAGGAGCTGATTGCGGATGAAGCCGCTCTCCGGATCGAGCAGGTTCGGAACGCTTATCGTACGGTGTTCGAGGGCCGCATGGCCGGCAATGCCTTTTCCCAGCCGCAGACGGGTGTGCCGGATCGCCTCCGAACGGAATCCGCGATGAGCGCCGAATTCAAGGACCTGCGTATGAGGGTTCAGCAGCAGGACATCGGCGGCGTCCACGTGCAACTGAGAGATGACGAAGTTGAGAAACTCCTGGAGGGTCACACGAAGATCAAGGCTGGAACTGACGATCATGTCGATGACGTGGAGCGTGGCCAGGTGTTCGAGACGGTACCGGGCCTGCTCTTCGGCCTGCTTGCGGGCCGTAATGTCCTCGCCGGAACTGAGCGTTGCAACGACCTTTCCGCCGTCGTCCCTGACGAGCGTATTGTGCCACGCAATGATCTTCTCCTCGCCCCCCCGGTTCACGATCGGGTTCTCGTAATATTCCCCTTCTGTGAGTTCTCCCGTCATCAGCTTATGAAAAACGTCCTTTACCTCGTCCCGTACCCGCTCGGGGACAAAGCTGTCGAACCAGTTTTTGCCGAGGATTTCCTGTTCCTCATATCCAAGGATATCGCAGCCTTTTTTGTTGATGAGGGAGACTCTCCCTTCGGCATCAAGGGCCCTGAGAATGACGTCCGCAACGTTCAGGTACTTTGCCGCCCGGTCCCGCTCCGTTCTGAGTTCCTCTTCGACCTTTCTGCGTTCCGTAATGTCCCTAAAAATCGCCTGGATGAGCTTCCTTCCGTCAACCTCGATCGCTCCGGCGCTGATTTCAACGGGGACATGACGGCTGTCCCGCCGATAGACGCAAAACTCCCCTGAAACAAAACCCCTCCCTTTGACCACCTCCTCAAAGAGCCTGCGACAGTGTTCCTTCTCCTCGCGGGGGTAAAGCTCGGACTGACGCATCCCGATGATTTTTTCCGCAGGCATGCCGACCAGTTCTTCGAACCTTTTGTTTACTTCAAGGATGACGCCCGTTTCCGCATCGACAATGACGATCCCGTCGTTCGCGTTTTGCATGAGCGCGCGATATTTTTCTTCCGACTCGCCGAGGGCTTCTTCGGCGCGAGCCCGCGTACGGAGTTCCCGGTGCACGAGCATGAACAGAAGCACGGCGCTTACAGCTACGAAAGCCCACCCTTTGAAGATTTCAAGTTCTATGATTTTACGGGGATCCGCTATCAGCGTCCCGAGCAGACGGTCGGTGAACAAAACCCAGATGCCGGCGAATAAGGCGTAAATAATAGCGACCCGGAGTGCCGACCGCACCCCAAAACGTTTTTCTTTCATAATTAATATTATACAACTTTACAACAAAAAAATTTACTTCTTTGGAAAAAAGCGGACAAATCCTATCCGCGATGTGCGGCGGGCGGATACCCCGGAGGCTGAAACGAGGGCGGCATGCGGTCAGGATACTTTATTCGTACCGGAGGGCCTGGATGGGGTCCTGGAGGGCGGCCTTGCGGGCCGGGTAGACGCCGAAAAAGACCCCGACGGCGGCGGAAAACGAAAAGGCAGTGAGAATGGACCAGGCGGATACGCTCGTCGGGAGCACATCGACAAATACGGGGGTGACGAGAGCCAGACCGACGCCGAGGAGGATGCCTATGATCCCGCCCGCGCCGGAGAGCGTCATGGCCTCGATCATGAACTGTGCCATGATGTCCCGGTTTCGCGCGCCGAGGGCCTTGCGTATACCGATCTCCCGCGTACGCTCCCGCACCGACACGAGCATGATGTTCATGATGCCGATGCCTCCCACGACCAGGGAAATGCCGGCGATGCCTCCGAGCACCGCCGTCAACACGCCGAGGATGGTGTTCATCGTCGAGAGCATGGCTCCCTGCGTCTGGATCGTGAAGTCCTCCTTGTGCGCGTGACGCTTGATGAGAATGTCCCTGATCTGTTCTATGGCGCGGTCGGTGTCCTCCGCGCGCGGCGTCGAGGCGATGATCTCGAACAGGCCGTCCGTATCGAAAAGTTCCTGGCCGCTCGTCACCGGAATGAACACGACATCGTCTATGTCCCAGCCGAGGCTCGTCCCCTTTTTCCGCATCACGCCAACGACGCGGTAGCGCGCGTCGCTCAGCGTCACCACCTTGCCGAGGGCGTTCTCTTCACCGAACAGTTCCTCCTTTACCGTGGTGCCGAGAACGACGACCTTGGATTTCCCGTCGACGTCCCCCTGCCCGACAAAGGAGCCCGTATCCACGAAAAGGTTCCTGACGCGCTGGAATTCCGGCGTCGTGCCGATGATCGTCGTATCGCGCCCCAGATTTTGAAATTTAATCTTGCTCGTGCCGAGCACGATCGGGACCGCGTCGGTCAACAGCCAGGCGCGCCGTCTAAGGGCCTGGGAATCGTCATAGGTGAGCTTGCGCACACTGCCCGCCGACGGCGGATGGAAGCCGCCGCGCGTTGACGTCTTCCCGGGGGTGATGATGAGCAGGTTGGTGCCGAGGCCGGTAAGCTCTTTCGTAATGTAGATCCTCGCTCCCTCTCCGATGGACACGAGGAGAATCACGGCCATTACGCCGATGATGACGCCGAGCATGGTGAGGCCCGAGCGGACCTTGTTCGACATGATCGCCTCGAAGGAGACCATGAACGTTTCGAGAAAGTTCATGCGATCACCTCGTCGCTGATGATCTGGCCGTCCTTCAGGTTGATGATGCGTTTGCAGCGTGCCGCCACATTCTGGTCGTGGGTAACGATGATGATGGTGACTCCTTGCCGGTTGAGCCCTGTCAGGATATTCAGTATTTCAGCACCCGAGCGGCTGTCGAGGTTGCCCGTCGGCTCGTCCGCAAGAAGGAGCGGCGGGTTGTTCACGAGCGCCCGTGCGATTGCCACGCGCTGCTGCTGGCCGCCGGAGAGCTCGGGAGGCTTATGATGCACGCGGTCTGCGAGTCCGACCTTTTCCAGCATCGGGACGGCGCGTTCTTTGCGCACGCGCGCCGGCACGCCGCTGTAGATAAGCGGGACCTCGACATTCTTGAGCGCCGAGAAACGGGGCAGCAGGTTAAAAGTTTGAAAGACGAAGCCGATCTTCGTATTCCTGACCGATGCGAGTTCGTCATCGGACAGCGTGTTGACCCCCCGTCCTTCAAAGCGGTATTCACCGCCTGTGGGCCGGTCCAGACATCCTATGATGTTCATGAGCGTGGATTTTCCGGAACCGGACGGCCCCATGATGGCGACAAGCTCGCCCCGCTGCACATTCAGGGAAACCCCGGTAAGCACCGTGATATTCACTTCGCCCACGCGGTAGATCTTGGTTATATCGGCGAGATCGATCATAACAAAAGACGGTTCAGAGTTTTGAGTGTCGAGTCAGGAGTACAAAGCACGATGTCTTGTTTTTTACTCTGAACTCCGTGCTCCGAACTATTTGCTTTCTTCGATTTTCACTTTCGCCCCGTTCTTCAGCCCTTCCGCTTCGGGCGTGGTGATCACGATGTCTCCCGTTTTCAGGCCGCTCTTGATTTCGGTAGCGACCCAGTTGCTCTCTCCGATTTCAACCGGCCTGAGCCTGGCATAGGCCACGTTACCGGGGCGAAGAGCTTTTCCCTCCACGGCGTAGACCTGTTTCTTGCCCTCTCTCTCGACGACGGACTGGGACGGCACCGAGAGAACGTTCTGGAGGGTCGTAATGAGGATCTCGATATCGGCGGACATCCCCGGTTTCATCCTGCTGTCTTTCTTGTTGAAATAGATCCACACGTCGGCGGTGCGGGTTTCGAGCTTGCCGCCGCTCACGATCGGCGATATCCGTCTCACCGTACCCGCGAACTTCTCTCCGGGAAAGGCATCGACGGTGATCGTGACGGGCTGCCCCAGCCTGAGCCGTCCCACGTCAACTTCGTCGATCGTGGACAGGACGTAGATGCGGTCCGGGTTGACGATCGTGACGATCTGCTTTCCGGGCAAAAGCAGCTCTCCGACCTCGGTGTATTTTTTGGAAATCACGCCGTCAAAGGGCGCCCTGATGGCGGAGTAGTCCTTCTTTACCCTGATATCGCCCACGGCAGCGTCGTACTGGGATTTCGCGACCTCGTACGCGCGCCTGGTCGCATCGAGGTCCTGCTGCGCGATCATCCCCTTGTCGAAGAGGTCCTGCATGCGGTTCAGGTTCTTCTCCGCTTCAACGTACGTTGCTTTGCTCTGCGCAAGCGTGCTCTCGCTCTGCACTTCCTCTTCCGTGAGGTCGAGACGCGCGACGAGGGCGCCCGCCGTCACCCTGTCGCCCTCCTTCCAGGGCAGGGAAACCACCCTGCCCGTGCGCTGTGCGGAGAGCGTGACCTCGGTCTCGGATTTTACCGTCGACGTCGTCGTTGCGTTCACGACGACGCGGAGTTCTCCCGGCTTGAGTTCCGCAATCTTGACGGGAACCGGCTTTTTGTCTGCCAGGAAGAGGATGAAAACAACGGCTGCAATCACGGCAATTACCAGAAATAATTTTTTCTTCTTCATGAACGCCATGCGAAACCCTTACTTCTCCTTCTCAGCCGTATATTCAAGCCGCTCCTTGATGTTTTTCATGAACCCCCGGGCGACCTCTCCGAGCTTCTCGGCGACCACGATGTCCTGAAGAAAGCTGAAGTGGCCGGTGACGTGGCCTTGGATGCGGTAGGTGACTTCCGTCTCTTCTTCTGAGTGTTTGCGTAAAAAGACCGACCCCGATGCCTGGATGTTGTCTCCTGATGCGACCCATGAGAGCTTTTCCATCTCCCGCATCTCGGTGGTATGCGTCTTCATCTCGAGGGTTCGGGTAAAAGGACCCAGAGAGAACCTGACGCTCCAGACGGAGTCGAGGTCATTGATGATTTTTACGGTCTTACACCCGGGAAACAGGCAGCCTACCTCGCGCCGGTCTATCATGAAGGACCAGACGTACTCGATCGGCAGTTTGACGTTAAACACTATCTCTTTCGAAGGCATGTGTAAGTATGCTCCTTCTTCTCTCTTCCTTCATTTACCCCGTTAGAGAAAGCCGCCGACTCCTGTCGTCGGTGATTTCAACCAAATAGATTGTGGTAAAAGCCACAATCTATAAGCGTTGGAGAACTTGTTCTCTAACGGGGTTTACTCTTTGCCCAGGCCCATGGCCTTGAACAGCCGCGCGACGGCCAGCTGATAATCGTAGAGCGCCTGCACGTGGTCGGTCTCGGCCTTGACTTCGGCCACCTGCGCGTCCGTTACTTCTATATAAGGCCCGATGCCGGCCTTATACCTGCCCTGCGCGAGATCGAGGTTCTCCCGCGCCTTCTGAAGGGAGCTCTCCATGACGTTCACCCGCGCCGAGGCGCTTTCCAAATCGGCATAGGCCTGGTTCACCTCGAGAAGAATCGACTGCTTCTGGGAATCCCTTTGCGCTTCGAGCACCAGAAGATTGGCATGTGCCTCACTGACCTTTCCCCTGGTCATCCATCCTTCGAACAGCGGCACGCTGAGCGTCACTCCGGCATTCCAGCTGTTGCCGATGTTGCCGATGAGAGGAACTCCCTCAAACGTACCAATATCCGTGGTCCCGTGCGTCCAGCTGTAGGACCCGTTCGCGGAAATGGTCGGAAGATAATCGGAGCGCGCCGCCTTGACCCGCGCTTCCGCCGATTGAATATCGGCTTCGGCACGGAGCAGCTCGGGCCTGTTTTTCAGGGCATCGGCCTGTGCCTGGTCGAGTGTCGGCGCCTCAACGGGCGCGCCAAGCACGTCTTCTATTTCTATCGCCGCACCGTGGGGCACGCCCATGGCGTTGTTCAACGCGATCTTGCTCAGGCGGAGATTGTTCTCGGCGTTGATGACGTCGAGTTTCGCGCTGTTTACCTCCACCTCTGCCTGGGTGACATCGAAGCGGGGTTTCGATCCGGCCTTGAAAAACGCCTGTGCCTGCTTCAGATGGCTCTCCGCCTGGTCGCGGGTTTTCTGCGCCACGGTCAGCAGTTTTTCTGCCTTAAGCAGGCCGTAATAGGCCTGCTTCACGTTCATGACCACCTCCTGGACGACGCGATCCATGTCCCATTCAGTCGAACGGAGACCTGCTTGCGCGGCATCGAGCGCATTACCCGTCCGTCCGAAATCGTAGATAAGCTGGTTCAGGGAAAGAGTGGTCGCATAGCTCTTGGTGACGCTCTCGCCGAAGGCTCCCCCGGCGGCATGGCTCTCGGAGTATCCGGTGCTCGCCGTCACCTGCGGAAAATAGGGAGACCTCGCCTGGGTCACCCGACCTCGGCCCGCGCTCAGGCTTTCCTGCGCCGCCCGAATCGCGGGCTGATTCCTCAGCGCGATGTCGATGCAGTCACGCAGAGCGAGCTTTGTCTCGGCATGGGCGGTGCTCATAAAACAGCAGAGGCACGCCGTCACCAGGGGAACGACACGATGTTGCATGATCAGGGAGGCTGAACCCATATTTGTTATAATACCATGTTGTTCTTGCTTTTTGCCAACAGGTATTGTATAAACGGGCATGCGAATCGCTCTGAAGCCCGTAGACGTTCTCACGCTCGCCTTCGTCGGGCTGCTTTCGGCCCTGACCCTCGCGTTCATGACGTCCATCCCCGCATGGGGATGGATCGTCGGGCGCTATTTCATGGTCGCCCTTTCACTCGTCGCGCTGGCGGCTTACACGTGCCGGTCGGATACGTGGAAACCCGCCGTCTACCTCTATTATTTTCTGCC
The DNA here is from genome assembly GCA_033854515.1 of Nitrospirota bacterium. Lineage (GTDB taxonomy): Bacteria > Nitrospirota > UBA9217 > UBA9217 > UBA9217 > JAWOJY01. The sequence continues at coordinate 36,700 of JAWOJY010000157.1, read as the reverse complement.
GGTCCTGATCATCCCGGTCATCTATGACAGTATCGGCGATATCATTCCCTGTATCCGGCACTACTACTTCGACGACTGGTTGATCGGGATCGACCATGCGATATTCGGCGTCGACCCGACGGTATGGATGGAACGTCTCATCCGTCCGTGGCTCACCGACACGCTCCAACTCGCTTACACCAGCTACTATTTTATCCCCATATCGCTCGGCGTTGTCCTCGTTGCGAAGCGCAAACACGGGGAATTCGATAAAGCGATTTTCGGAATCGCCCTCTGCTTCTATCTCTCCTACGCCGGCTATCTGATCTTTCCTGCCGTCGGGCCGCGCTTCACGCTCGCCCATGTGCAGACCACGGGCCTTCAGGCGAGCCCTTTCGCCGCGGCGATCCAGAACACCCTCAATGGCCTGGAGAACACCAAGACCGATGCTTTCCCGAGCGGACACACCGCCGTGGTTCTTACAACGTTGTACTATGCGTGGAAATCCGGAGAGAAAAAGCTCTTCGCGGTATTGCTTCCGGTGGTGGCGGCACTGATATTCTCGACGGTGTACCTCAGGTATCACTATGTGATTGACGTAATGGCCGGTATGCTGCTCGCCGCGGGCACCCTGTGGCTCGCGCCAGGGCTGTACAGGAGGCTGTCGAAATTACCTGATCAGCCTCAGGACCAACTCCATAACCCCACCTGAAACAACAGGAATCACAAGGTTATCGTTCACCGGGAGCGGGATGAGTTCGACCCCGGCCGCCACAAGTGCGCCGAGGACGATCACGCCCCACGGGAGTCCGATCCCCGCCAGGGAAAGGGCGAATCCCGCCAGTATGGCCGCTACGACGAAGGCGGCCGTTCCTTCCAGGCTCTTGTCCCCTATTTTTGTTTTTCCGAAGCGCTCGCCGACCGCCGTTGCCGCAACGTCGCCGAAAGCCAGAAAGCAGATCGCAGCGGTTGCAACATTCGGTGAATAGAAAAATAAAGAAAGGCCGATGCCGAGGACGTACGGGGCGGTGCCGGTGAGCTTATGTTCCTCGTTTTTGCGGATAAAACTCCCGAACCGCGCGAAGATGAACCGGTTCACTGAAGGCACCTTCAGGCGGATCAGATCCAGGACCAGAACGAGAATAAAGAGCCCGGCATACAGCCGCAGCGCCCAGAATCTGCCGAGAATGTAGTACAGAGAAAGAAGGCCTACCCCGCCGATGAGGTGGTAAAATTTTCGGCCAATATGCTTCATAGTATCAGGCAATGCAGAGAACGGAAGGCACGGAGCGGGAGAAGGGAAAAAATATTTACACTATGCTCTCTGCCCTTTGCGCCATGCTTGTTATAAACGCTTCTCGTAGACCCTGTATTTCTTGTACAGCTTGCCGCCCATGAGTTCGCAGCCTTTCTGCACGAGCACGTTGTCTTCCAGGACCCAGGACATCTCCGACCGCACATATCCTTTGCGCTGAGCGGCCTTGAAGGACTCAAGGTAAAGCAGCCCCTCGATTCCTTTTCTGCGGTACTCTTCCTTGACGCCCATGATTATGACGCGAATGTCGGTGATCTTCTGAGAGTACCACAGAAACTTGATGATTTCCAGAAGGCCGAGCTTGCCGTTCAGCCTTGCGAGCACCTGATTGTAGTCCGGCACGGTCAGCATGAACCCCGCCGGTTTGCCGTCAACCTCGGCCATGACGGCCAGTTCCGGCACGACGAGGGGCTTGAGCCGCTTGGCCATGGAATCGATCTCTTCGTCGGTCATGGGCACAAAGCCCCAGTTCTTACTCCACGCGGAGTTGTAAATGTCCTTGACCGCAGCCAATTCCTTGTCGAAATTTTTTATATTCATGGGGCGGACGGTAAGTCCCGGCAGCCTGGTCTTGACTTTGGACGAGAGCTTTTCAAGCCTGTCGCCGGCAGCCACCTCTTTTATGATCGAGATGAAGGCATAGAGATCCTTCGCTTTCGACAGGCCGCACTTCTCCATGTAGTCAAGGTAGTACGGCGGGGTGTACGTCATCATGATCATGGGAGGGGAATCGAAGCCTTCGAGAAGAAAACCGCATTCGTCGTTTGTCGACGGGTTCATGGGCCCGCGCATGATCTCGATGCCCCGCTCCCTGAGCCATCTCTCCGGCGCGGCGATGAGTTCCCGGGCGATGGCCGGGTCGGGCAGGCATTCGAAATAACCGAAGAATCCGGCCTGCTCGTTATGGATGTTGATATGATTGCGGTCGATGATCGCGGCTATCCTGCCGACGACCTCTCCGTCTTTTCGCGCGAGGAAGTAAGCGGCCTCGGCGTGGCGAAAAAAAGGGTTTTTGTCGCTCAGAATGAACTTTACCTCGCTGATGAGCGGCGGGACCCAGTTCGGGCTGTTTTTGTAGACCTTCCAGGGGAAACGGATGAACTGATCCATTCCCCGTTTGTCTGAAACCTGTACTATTTCCATGGCGACCCCGTTCCGAGAGAGTTATGAGATGATGCCCAGCTTCTTCCCGGCCTTCTTCAGGATCACAAGGACGCGGTCGAGCATCTCCTCCGTGTGCGTCGCCATGTAGCTCGTGCGGATCAGGCAGCGGCCGGGGGTCGTTGCCGGGGGGACCACCGGGTTCACGAATACGCCTTCGTCGTTGAGGATCTTCCACATCGTGAAGGCGCGTTCCATCTCACCCATGAGAAGAGGTATGATGGGCGTCTCGGACACGCCCGTGTCGTATCCCATCTGTTTGAAGGCCTTCATCATCTTGTTCGTGTTGGCCCAGAGGCGTTCTCTCCGCTCCGGTTCCCGGTCGATAACATCGAGCGCCGCGCTCACGGACGCGACCGACGCGGGAGGCGGGCTTGCCGAGAAGATAAGGGGCCGCGACGTGTGCTTCATATAGTGGATCACGTCCTCACTGGCCGCGACGAAGCCGCCGATGGAGGCCATGGACTTGCTGTAGGTTCCCATGATGATGTCCACTTCCTTCTCGAGCCCGAAGTGCTCGGCTGTGCCGCGGCCGGTCTTGCCGAGAACGCCGATGCCGTGCGCATCGTCCACCATGATGCGGGCGCCGTACTTTCTACAGAGCTTCACGATTTCCGGGAGCGCCGCGATATCGCCTTCCATGCTGTATACGCCGTCCACGACGACGAGCTTTCCCTTGCTGCCCGACTCCTTGAGCACGTGTTCGAGGCTTCCCATGTCGTTGTGTTTGAATTTTTTCACTTCGGCGAACGACAGCCGGCAGGCGTCAATGATGCTCGCGTGGTCGAGCTTGTCGATGATCACCACGTCGCCCTTTCCCGCGATGGAGGAGATGATGCCGAGGTTCGTCTGGTATCCCGTGGAAAACGTCAGGGCCCCGTCCTTGCGGAAGAAGCTTGCCAGCTTCTCCTCGAGCTTCACATGTATGTCGAGCGTGCCGTTCAAGAAGCGCGAACCGGCGCAGCCGCTGCCGTACTTCCTGATCGCTTCGATCGCGGCTTCCTTGACTTTCGGGTGACTGGTGAGGCCGAGATAGTTGTTCGATCCGAGCATAATCATCTTTTTCCCCTGAACGATAACTTCGGGGTTCTGCTCCGATTCCACGACGCGGAAATACGGATAGAATCCGGCCGCCATCACCTCCTTCGCCGCCGTGTATTTTCTGCACTTCTCAAAAAGATCCAATGTCGATACCTCCCTGTCGGATTTCTCCTCTGTTTCGCTCACTACAGCCATCCGTTCTGCCGATACCATGTCCAGGTGACCTCCAGTCCTTTTTGAAGAGGATGTCCTGCCGTGAAGTTGAGATCGCGCTCAATCTTCGTCACGTCGCAAATCCAGTATTTCTCTGCGGCCTCCCGCACCTTCTGCCGGTTCGTGATCGGCGGCCTGCCGGTGATGAGCCCCCCGATTTCCCAGGCCAGGCCGATCAGGTATGCCGCCGGATAGGGCACCGTCACACGTCGCGCCCTGACCCCGCCTGTTGCAAGGAGGGTCTGCCAGAACTCGGCCCACGAGTAACGCCTGTTCTCGGCCACGAAATATATGTTTCCGCTCGGCGTCGCATTCTCTGCGGCGCGAAGCAGCGCCGTCGCGAGGTCCCCGACGAAACAGGGGTTGATGAACCTCTCCCCTCCGGAAATCTCCATGGTCAACCCCTTGGCGGCCCACCGGAAGAGTTCGAACATGTCCGTATCTCGCGGGCCGTACACCGCCGACGGTCGGAGAATGACGACGGGGAACGCATTCTTGAAACCGAGCGTCTCTCTCTCGGCCAGGACCTTGCTCATGCCGTAATCCGAAACGGGACGCGGGGCGTCCGTGTCTTTGACCGGGGTCCCGTCCGGACTGGGCCCGGCTGCTGCAAGACTGGAGACAAGAATGAATTTGTCGATTTCGGGGTTGTAACGCGCGCAGGCCTCTAAAACGTTCTTCGTCCCGAGGTGGTTTACTTCGTAATAGTCTTTCGCCCGCTTCGCCTTGGTAAGTCCCGCGGCATGAATAACTACGGAAACGTCCTTCACCGCGGGAACGAGCGTCTCCGGCAGGGAGCAGTCACCCTGTACGATACGTACATCCAGCCCCTTGATCCACCGGAGACGAACCGGATCCCTGACCACGCAGGTAACGTCATAGCCTTTCTGAACGAGTAACTCAACGAGGTGGCTCCCCACGAAACCTGTACCGCCGGTAACCAGAACCTTTTTGGAACCAGACCCCCGCATCAACCCCCGTACCCATTCAGCAAATTTTTACGGTAAGTGTATCGAAACTGCTCGCTATTGTCAAGAAATTATAACCGGCCGCTCGGTTCTTCTTTTCTCTGGCCGTTATCGGGAAGGCTGCACATGATACTCGTGTCGCATTTTTCACATTCGATCTGGATGGTACTGTGCAGTATCTTAAATTTTTCACTCAGCATGCCTTTGATTTCATCAAGGAGGTCCCTGCTCCGGCTCACGAGCTGATCGTCGATAAGCACATGCGCGCTCAGGGCATAGACCCCGGATGTGATGGTCCAGAGGTGGATATGGTATGTCTCGCGTACACCCTTTACCTTGCCGATCTCCGCCGCTACGGTAGCGACGTTGAGATGGGACGGCACGGACTCGAGGAGGATATTGACTGATTCTTTAAGGAGTTCCCACGAGCCGTAAATGATCACGAAGGAAATCAGGATGCTGAGGAGAGGATCGATCAGGTACCATCGCGTATAGAGGATGATGATGCCCCCGATAATCACCCCCACCGATACTGCGGCATCTCCGACGATGTGGAGAAATGCACCGTGAATATTGAGGCTGGTATTCCGATGTTTCATGAGGACGGTCGCGCCGAGAATATTGACGGCCAGACCGATGACGGCCACGACGAGCATCAGTGTCCCGTGCACGGGCCTGGGATTGATTATCCGCATATATGCCTCATAGATGATATAGATGGAGATGAGCACGAGTGTGATGCCATTTATCAATGCGGCCAGAATTTCGAGCCGGTAAAAACCGAAGGTTTTTTTCTCGGTCGCCGGCATGATTGCAAACTTCATTGCAAAGAATGAGAGCATGAGAGCTATATTATCGATAAGCATATGCCCTGCATCGGAGAGGAGCGCGAGACTGTTCGACAGCAGACCCCCGACGACCTCGGCCACCATCATGAGGACTGTTATCGAAAGGGCGATCAGAAGGCCTCTTCGTCCGCCTGCCGCGTTTCGTACAACCCATGGGGTATGATCATGGACGCGATCATGACGGTCATGATCTTCATCGTGTCTGTGCGCTAATGACATGTTTTTCCGCTCTTATTTCCAAAATCGCAGGTCCGGCACCGTATCGATGACCCCGAGTTCGGCCGCGTACCCGTAGTACGTGAGCAGGCCTTTTTTCTCTTCTTCGTTGAGATTATAGCTGAACGAACCCCAGTATTCGAAAAGTACCGAAGCCGGGATGCCGAAGCGCTCCGCATATGCGTCGGCGAGTTCACCCAGATGGGCCAGACCGTATGCTTTTGATTTTAATAATATATCATAAAGCACGCCAAGGTCTTTATCAATATTTTTTTTATAATTCACCTGCCACAACGCGAACACGAACGGAAGGCCCGTGAATTCGTGCCAGAGCGTGCCGAGGTCGTACCGGTGGGGATATTCCGGGACCGCCTCTGTCTTGATCGCAAGGTCTCCGATGAAGAGTGCGGCGTCCGCATGTGGAAAAGGGTCCTCCCTGCCCTGCTCGAACATGATGAAATTCGGATGGACGCCGTAATGCAGCTCAAGCAGTATCCGGAGGAGGACGACCGACGTCGACGACGCCGTGGTCAGCGCCACGGTCTTGTTGTCAAGGTCCCTGATCTGCGCGCGGCTCTTGAGGATGATGCTCATGACCCGCTCTCTCGAAGTGATGGACAGGTTCGGCAGAAGCACGTATCGTCCGGCATTTACTGCATATTCTATGGACGACGAAGGTGAGACGTCGATTGTGCCCTCAAAAAGGAGGCGGTTCAACTCTGTAGGAATGCCCTCGACCAGGGCGAAGGGGAAATTAATCTTTTTCTCGATGATGCCCGCGTGCGGCGGAAAACAGTTTGAGTAGATGATATGGCCGAGTTTGAGCATAGAAGGGTTTCTCACGCCGCGAATAAGCGCAGATGGACGCAGAAGAAACGAAATACTTTTCGGACACGGATAAAATCCGAAAAAAACGGATTTAGCCTGAAAGTTTTAAACCCGATGTTTCCGTGTTTTCCGCTTTTCCCGTGTCCGTAATTTTTTTAACTGTGTTCATCAGCGTACATCCGCGGCTTGATTCGGTCCTTTCCGTTTCTTGAAGAAATTCTCGAAATCGTCTATGAGCGTGTACACCACGGGCACCACCACGAGCGTCAGCAGCGTCGACGTGATGAGGCCGCCGATCACCGCTATGGCCATCGGCGCCCGCGATTCCGCGCCCTCTCCGAGTTTCAGCGCCGTCGGGAGCATGCCGAACACCATGGCTGCCGTGGTCATCACGATCGGTCGGAGCCGGACGGGACCGGCCCTGAGGAGGGCCTCCTCCCGGGTCATGCCCCGACGGCGGAGTGTGATGGTATAGTCCACCAGCAGGATGGCGTTCTTCGTCACGAGTCCCATGAGCATGATCACGCCGATGAGGCTGAAGATCTGGATGCGCTCCCCGGTAATGAGCAGCAGTCCCATGGCGCCGATGAGGCTCACGGGCAGCGAGAACATGATCGTAAAGGGATGGACGAAGCTTTCGAACTGGGACGCAAGGATCATGTAAACCATGATGACGGCGATTGCCAGGGCGAAGGCGATGTTCTTGAACGCGTCCAGCATGGCGTCGGCCATGCCGACATAGCGGGTGGAAATCTCGGGCGTCGCGTTTTTCTTGACGATCCCGTCGAGCTCCGCCATGGCCTGGCCCATCGGCTTGGTCTTGTCCGTGCCGGCGAACAGGGTCGCGGCGCGCTGCCGGTTATAGTGCATGATAACGGTCGGTCCCTTGCCTGTGCGGACCGAGGTCACGTCCTTCAGGCGCACCAGTTCTCCCGTGGTCGACCGGACCCAGAGCGTGTCGATATCATCGGGATGGTCACGTTCGGACGGCATCAGCCGCGCCGTGATATCGTACCGCTCGCCCTCCCGCTCGTCCTTGTATTTGCCGACGATCTCTCCGCCGATCATCGTATTGATCGTGCCGCCGATGGACGCCGCGCTCACGCCGAGGTTGGCGGCCTTCTCGCGGTCGATCCCGACGCGCACTTCGGGCTTGCCCGTCTCGATGGACGTGTCGACGTCGACGATTCCCGGCAGTTTCGCGAACTCGTTCCTGATGGCGATCGCCCGCGTGTTGAGATCGTCGAGGTCCCTGCCCTGGATCATGAGCTGGATGGGAACGGACCGCATGCCGCCGCCGACCATGGCGACCATTTCCACCGACGACTTGAGGTCGGGTACGCCGGAGAGATAATCGCGGACCTGTTTCATGGAGTCGATCTGGACGATGCTGCGGTCCCTCCGTTCTTTCAAGTTCACGTAGATCCTGCTCTTGTTGACATCGGGCGTCAGGTCGGAACCGGTCACATAAAACGTGCTCTCCACCTCCGGCCGGCGACGAAGCTGTTCGTCGACCTTTCTCATAACGCCGTCTGCGCGCGGCAGCGAATAGTCGATGGGCGTTTCGAGCCTTACCATGTACCGCCCCTGGTCTTCGTTCGGCATGAATTCTTTTCCCAAAATGCCGAACAGAACAAGACCTGCGACGACGCTCGCCCCCGCGATCATAATGACCTTCCAGCGGTTTCTGAGCGCCAGGGCAAGGAGGGGGCGGTACACGTCGAACATCTTGTCGAAACCCTTTTCCAGGACCATGTAGAGCCTGCCGTGTTTCGGTGAATAGCTGAGGAACCGGGACGTCATCATGGGCGTGAGCGTCAGCGACACGAAGAGAGAAATGAGAACGGCGATGGTTACGGTTATGCCGAACTCGAAGAAGAACTTGCCCACGATGCCCTTCATGAACGCGACTGGAACGAAGACGGCCACGATGGAGAGGGTGGTTGCCATGACCGCCAGGCCGATTTCCGACGACCCTTCCAGGGCCGCTTTCATCGGCGGCTCCCCTTCCTCCATCCTGCGGTAGATGTTCTCGAGCACCACGATCGAATCGTCGATCAGGATGCCGATGGAGAGCGACAGGCCGAGCATGGTCATCACGTTCAGGGTGAAACCGAAGGCCTGGATAAACGCGAAGGTGGCGATCACAGAGGTAGGCAGGGCCACGGCGCTGATCAGTGTGCTCCGCACGCTCCTCAGGAATACGAAAATGATGAGCACCGCCAGCCCGGCGCCCAGCCAAAGCGAAACCTGGACATCCTCGATGGAGCGGCGGATGAACTTCGACTGGTCGAAGGTGACGTCGAGCTTCATCCCTTCCGGCGGCTTGATCTTCGCAACAGCGGCCTTTACGCGCTCGGCAACGGCCACGGTGTTCTCGCCGGACTGGCGCTTGACCGAGAGGCCGACGGCGGTCTTGCCGTCGAAGCGGGTGATGGACCGCTCGTCCTCGAGGCCGTCTTCGGCTTTTCCGATATCGCGGAGCTTGATGAGCCTGCCGTGCCGGTACGCGACAACGAGGTCGTTGAAGGACTCCGGCGTTTCGAACTCGCCCTTGGTCTTGACGATGTATTCCGTGCGCCCGTTCTCGATCCTGCCGCCCGGCACTTCCCGGTGTTCCATGCCGAGCGCCTGCTTCACGTCCTCCGACGTAAGGGACGCGGCGTCCAGTTTCTTCCGGTCGAGCCAGATGCGAACCTGGCGTGTCCGTCCGCCGCTCATGGTCACGGAACCGACCCCGGGAATTTTCTCCAGATCGCGCTTGAGCACCTTGTCCGCGTAGTGAGTGAGGTCCCTGATCGAGCGGTCTCCCCAGACGGCGATCCAAACGATGGGCTGGTCCTCGGGACTGATCTTCTCGATCACGGGAGGCTCGGTGTCTTTCGGCAGCCGGTTGCGGATCGCGGCGATCTTGTCACGCACGTCCTGCGCCGCCTGCTCGAGGTCCCGTTCGAGATAAAATTCCACTGTGACGATGGAATACTCTTCCATGCTCTGGGAAGTGATGGACTTGACGCCGCTGATCGTGTTCACGGCCTCTTCGATCGTGTCCGTGACGTCGACTTCCATGATCTCCGGACTCGCGCCCACGAGTTTGGTGGTTATGTTCACGACGGGAAAGTCGATCTTCGGAAAAAGGTCGAGCGCGAGTCGTGGAAAGGACACGAGGCCGAAGACGATGAGCGCAAGCCCCACCATCGTCATGAAAACGGGCCTCTTTATGGATATCTCGGGAAGACGCACGGTTTACCTCGTTGCCTTCTTACTTCTTACTTCTGGCTTCTTACCCCTCACTTTTCACTCCTCTCTATCCCTCTTTCCCCAGCGTTCCAATCGCCTTCTCGAGCCGCAGTATCGCGAGTTCGTGGTCGTAGGTGGCGTTCACAAGCTCCCGTTCCGCCATGGACAGCGTATTCTCCGCGTCGATAAGCGCGAGACTCGAGGTGAGACCTTCGGAATACATCCCCTCGACGGCGTCGAAATTGCCCTTCGCGTAATCCATCTGGAGCCTGGCCGTTTCCAGCACCGAAGTAACGGTCTGGAGGTTAACGTATGCTTCGTACACTTCCGACTCGATGTTCCTCCGGAGCTGCTCCGTGGAGAGATCGGCCTGTCTGAGCTTCGACCTCGCTTCGGACACCTCGGCCTTCATGAGCCCTCCTTCGAAAATCGGCACCTGGAGGCGGATGCCGCCGTAGTAGACCGTGCCGTCCAGCAATGTCTCGGGGTTCGAATGCAGGTACTGCATGGCGCCCTCGGCATAGAACTGCGGATAGTGGCCGCCCTTTACGATAGTGACGTTCTCCGCCGCCACTTCCTGTCTGAGCTTGGAAACCGCGTAATCGTCGCGATAGATAAAGGCCGCCTCCTTGAGCTGTTCGAGGCTCTCCGCCGGAGGTTCAAGCGGTTTGGGTTCGAACAGCGCAGCGTCCGCCGGAAGTTTTGTAAGCTGGTTGAACTTCTCGCGGGCGACCTTCAGCCCGTCCGCCGTCCGCACCAGGTCTATCCGGGCCTGGTTCACGAGCGTGTTGGCGCGCAGCAGCGCGGATATATTTGCTTTTGTCTTTCTCGTTGCCGCCTCGCGTTCGGTCACTTTCTTGTGCCGTTCCATGCGCTCAAGCGCCCGTCTGCTCACGTCCACGAGCTTTTCTGCTTTGAGCACGCCGTAGTATGCATCGGCGACGCTCAGCATGACGTCCTGCGAAGTGACAAGGAAATCCTTTCTGCTTGCCTCGCGAAGGTCCTTCGCGGTGCGGAGCCCGGCGAGCGTCCTGCCGCCCGTGTAGAGTGGCTGGGTCAGGACGAGCGCGGCAGAGAACTGGCTGAGGGGCTGGAATATGAACGCGCCGCCACCCGGGGGCAGCTCCTCGTTGAACCACGTATACGAGGACTGCGCCGTGAGATGGGGATACAGGTACGTCCATGCCTGGTCGACCCTGCGCTCCGCCTGTACCACGTTCTCTTCGGCAATCATGACGATCTCATTCATTCCGAGCGCGGCCTTGTACGCGTCCTCGAGCGTATACGCCGGTTCAACCGCGGATGCGGCGGATACCGTTACGAGCATGAGGAGCATTGCCGCTGACATGTACTTAAACGCCTTAATGATCATCGCCATGATTCCCTGAACCGTGCAGTTTACCGTCTCACGCCCGTGAACGCCTGCGGCGAGGCCGCTCCATGCCGAGGCCGCTGAAAAAGAGTTCGGTAACGAAAAAGCCGAACTTCTTCGGCGACAGGTCGACGCTCTTTCCGTACACATGCTCAGCCATCGGCTGGAGAATGAAATTATGAATAATGACGCCGACCATGGACGCCACGGCCAGCGGCGTATTGAACTTTTTCAGTTCGCCGGTCCGCATGCCTTCTCTGAAAATCTTCGAAAGCCGTTCATAATTGTCCGAAAAATACTTTTCGCAGATCCACGTGCTGTTTCCTCCGCTCCCGGCGAATTCCATTGCCATTATCCTGCGAAGGTCCTCGTTCACTTGCTGAAAACGGATATACCCTTCCACGTATGTCTGGATCTTCAGCCTGACCGGCGCCGGCCGCTTGAAAATATCGTTGTTCCAGATGGCCCTCAGCGCGGAAAAGGAATCAGCGAGGACCGCGCGGTAGAGGTCCTCCTTGTCCTTGAAATAATAGTAGATCATGGCGGTATTCACGCCCGCGGCCTGCGCGACTTCACGCACCGACGTGCCGTCGATGCCCCTGCTGGCAAACACACGGCGGGCGGCGCTCAGGATGACCGCCCGCGTGTCCATTTCCGTTTGCGCGGATTTCGGACGGCGGCCCGCGGGCCTCTTTCCGTTCTTTGATTTCCTGGCCATACTTTATTAACTAACCGTTTAATTAAATTCAAGGCTGAGGATACACAGAGTGCGTCGAATTGTCAAGGTTTTTTATCGAGGGTCTTCATACTTTCGATCGGGTCCGCCACGTCCCTTAAGGCCTTCGAAAGTATGTTGAAATTTCTCATCATCTGCGCAGCGGGGACCGGGGCCCCGCGAATTCGACGGAAAAAGGCGTCTTCCCACCGCACCGCGTGCTGCCGTCGAATTCCGTGAGTGTCGATGCCGGGATCTTTTACCAGAATATTCCGGGAGAAATCCAGCCGTTAAAGACCATGCCGCGAAGAAGCGTCCGCATGCCGAGGAGGATAATGATGACGGCTGAGATGCGATAGAGGACAAGTTTGGGGTTCTGCCTGATCCGGGTCACGAGGGGAAGCCGAAGGACATCATCGCGGGAATCGTCCCCAGGCCGAAGAGCGACATTGAGAAGAAGCCGCTGCTCGCCGCAGCCTGCATGAAAAGAGGATAGAGGAGCCCGCACGGGAGAAAACCAGGAGCAGCCCCAGAAGGATAGGTGGTCACTCGACCGAGGTTGCGAGGTTGTAGAGTGCGTGAAGGGCCGGGCCGCGGGCTTCTCGAGCGAATACATGGCACACGAGCTGAAGCGAGATCATGATGCCGATCAGCAGCCGTGCGACGCCCCAGGACAGCGATACAATCGCAAAACCTTTTACCCCGCGATAGTCATACCTGGTTTCTTGTGCCACGGCTCGATTGGAAATGCGGGCCTTAAATATCGGATCCCCTTATCCCTTCTGCCGCGCCAGTTCCTCAAAATTCTTTTTTTTAAGCACTTCGGAGACCTTGGACTGGGCGTCGACCCACACGCCGGAGACAGGACAGTGTTTTGAAAAGCTGCACTTTTTCTTGTCCATAATACAGATGTTGAGATAGAGTTTCCCCTCGATGGCCTGGAGCACGTCGAGCATCGTGATGTCCTTTGCCGGTTTTGCGAGGGAGAACCCGCCTTTTACGCCCCGATAAGACCGTACGATCTTTGCCTTGACCAGCTTCTGGAGGATCTTGGCGAGAAAGCTCTGAGGAATCTTGTATTCTTCCGAAATTTCGTGGACAAAGCTTATCTTTTTGAACGGCTGGCGCGCAAGGTACAGAACGCTTCTTATTCCATAATCGCCTTCCCGGGTAATCTGCATAGTTTAAACTATATCAAACCTTCGGACCTTGTCAAGGCCGCAAGGAGTACTTCGGTATTATTACCTTGACAAAGATATTCGTGTTTGATACCCTTTTTGCACATAAAAATGCATCTAAATATTGCATTTTTTGTGATCCAACGCACAAAATTGACCGGACTAAGGAGGCCATGTATGAAAAAAACTCTGCTTCTAATCGCCGCCGCGCTCGTACTCATGTTGACGGCCGCACCCGCCATGGCAGGCATTACGTTTGATTTCACGAAGATGAGCGGCCTACAGGGTGAATTCAAGGATTTCAGCACTGAAGCCGGACTTGCCATGAGCTATGTGCCGTTGGCCCCTGCCGAGCCTCTCGGTGGTGGAATTCTTCCTCGTGTGGATGTCGGCGTCGAGGCCACGGCGGTAACCATTGATAAGAGTGCCAGCTTCTGGCAGAATGCGGTTACGAACCCCGGCGATCTTCCCAGCGCGTTGATCTTCCCCAAGTTCCATGCGCAAGTGGGCATCCCCGTGGTCCCCATTGATCTGGGATTTATGTATGCACAGGTGGCGAACAGCGACATCAAGCTGGTGGGCTTTGAGATCAAATACGCCATCCTCAAGGGCGGCGCGCTCTCTCCGGCCCTTGCCGTCCGCGGAGCTTACACCAGGCTCTCCGGCGTGAGCGTCCTGGACATCGATACGAAATCCCTCGACGTCTCGATCAGCAAAGGTTTCCTCATGCTCACTCCCTACGCGGGCATCGGCGAAGTATGGATCACAAGCACGCCCAATCAAGCCGTCGGCCTTCAGAAGGAAAACATAACCCAAACCAAGGGCTTTGTCGGCCTGAAATTCAGCTTCCTGCCGGTGCTCAACATGGTTGCGGAAGCGGACTTCGCGAAAGTGAACGAGTATTCGCTGAGACTCAATCTGCACTTCTGATTCGAGAAAAAACATTACACCGAATTTTGTGAGGGCCTCCGGCAAGACAAAGCCGGAGGCCCTTTTTTCGCTTTATTCTCGAGTTCACGCCTCGCCGATCCGCCTTCAGCGCGATCTGAATGATTCCTTGCTCCCCGGGCCTTTTTCATGTTATATTCCGCCTATGGAAGCTAAAAGAGACGCTCTCATATTGAAAATATCGGACAGAAATGTCGAAGGCGTCATCGACAAAGTGGCTTCGGAAATTCCGATGACGCTGGTTTTGAACGGCGAACCGCTCGTTACGCTTCTCTGCACGCCCACCGAGTTGAAGGAGCTCGCTATCGGCTTTCTCCTGACAGAGGGAATACTCCGCGACCGGTCATCAATAAAAAAAATGGTTGTGGATGAAAAAGAGCCGGCCGTGCTCATAGAACTTTCGGATCTTCCGGCGGGCCGCGGCCAGTTGTTCGTGAAACGGACCATATCGTCGGGCTGCGGCAAAGGCATCACGTTCACGGGCTCCCGCACGGATCTTGACCGGAAGGTGGAAGCGCCGGGCACCCTGATGACGCTCGACGGCATCAGGAAGCTCCTCAACACGTTCAGAAACATTTCCCGCCTCTACCTCGAAACCGGCGGCGTGCACAGTGCAGCTCTGTCCGACGGGAAAGATATCTTGTTCTTCTCCGAAGACATCGGCAGGCACAACGCAGTTGACAAGCTCATCGGAAAAGCGTTCCTCGAGTCCGTCCCTACGGAGAACAAAATACTGCTGACGAGCGGCCGGGTAACGTCGGAAATCATGACCAAGGCGGGCAGGAACCGCTTTCCCGTGCTCATCAGCCGGGCCGCGCCTTCATGCATGGCGATCAGCTATGCCGAGGACATGGGCATTACGCTCGTAGGGTTCGCCCGAGGCGACCGGATGAATATCTATACATGGCCGAACAGGATCAAGCTGGAATGAGATCAACCCCCGCCTGCCAAGTGTCGCTCAAGACATTTTCCTCGTAAAGCAAACGACACCTGTCCTCTTGCTCCGCCGGGAACAATCCCCTTGATCTTGACAAACGGATCATCCTACTTTTGCTTTTCAATAGAGGAGGTTTTTAACATCCCGAACTGCACGATGGCTTCGTGAACAGCGATCTCTCATGATCGTGAGGCCGGCTTCATACGGCTACACTGAAAACGCTGTTCACCCCGTTAGAGACTTTCGATTCTCTAACAGGGTGAATTAGCTCCAATGGAAGGAGAAAACAGGGGAAGTGAGGTCGAAATTCACGGCCGCTGAGCGCTGCGGCCCGCATTCGTGAAATGGCCCCGTTGCCACAGAAAGGGACACTTCTTGTGACGCTCCGTCTTGCAGTACTCCATGAGCTCGAAGAGACTCGGGGAATAGTTCCAGCCGTTGATCGTGCACAGCAGTTTCTTTCTTCCTGTCAGATAGGGGCATCTCATGGTCTTCTCCGCGGGCCGTCGCGCCCTGCTGTTGAGCGCTGTCCTACAGTATGCCTTCCAGTGCGATGTTCCTGCTTTTCGTTATCGCCCGGAGTTTATTCAGCGCCTTGGTCTCTATTTGACGGACCCGCTCACGCGTGATCCCGAATTCCCTGCCGATTCTGTCGAGGGTCATCGGCTCGCCGTCGTTCAACCCGAACCGCAGCTCGACGACCCTGCGCTCGCTCGCTGAAAGCTGGCTCAGCCAGTTGTCGATATGCTCGCGCCTGCGGATATCGTCCGAAAAACTCGCGGGAGATATGGTGTTCGTGTCCTGGAGGATGTCCTCGAGTGTATCTTCCTCCTGGTCGCCGATGAGCATGTCGAGAGAGTAGGTTTCGCGCACCACCTGAGACAGGCTTCGGACGCGTTCGACACTCACCTGCATGGCGTGTGCGACCTCGTCAATGTGCGGTTCCCTGCGGAGCGTCTGGGTCAGTTGACGAACGGTACGCGAATAGGCGTTGACATCCTCCGCTATATGTACGGGCAGACGTATGGTCCTCGTCTGGTTCACGATGGCCCGCTCGATTGCCTGCTTGATCCACCATGAGGCATAGGTGCTGAACTTGAATCCTCTCTTATAATCGAACTTTTCCACTGCCCGGATCAGGCCCAGATTCCCCTCTTCGATGATGTCGGCGAACTGCAGACCCCGGTTGACGTATCTCTTGCCGATGGCGACGACGAGTCTCAAGTTGGCCTCGATCATATGTGCGCGGGCTTCCTCGTCGCCTGCGGCGATCCGTTTGCCCAGTTCCTGTTCCTGCTCGAACGTGAGGAGTGGCGTCTTGCGGATTTCCTTGAGATAATATTTAACCGCGTCCAGGCTCTTCTGAGCGGACGAGTCCTCCTCTATTTTCTCTTTTTTGACTTTTTCCTCAAACTCATCTGCATAAGGTCCGAGGACCATCATCTCATCAACGGCTTGTGCCCATGCACTCATGTATCCCCTCCTGGTAATTTAAGAAATATTCAGAAATAACCGCCCCGTAAATCGTTCCGATCACCCTAATGAGTTGCTCTCCCTTCTTGCCGCTAAACTTTTCGTAAAAAAAGCATATCTTCACGGGCGCCTGCTTGTGGATTCGACGATGCAGCCGTCGCAGGAAAAGCCGTCCCGGGCGTCCAATTCCTTTCTTCTCAGCATGCAGAGGTGGTCGGTGACCATATCGGAAAAAAGCTTGCAATAGATGACCACCGCCTGCTCTCCGGCAGGTGCATGTGCGGTTCGCATGACCTCGTATGAAACCATGGTCGCCTCCTTCTCGTGCCGGATCTATGATCCGTTTAGGGTTTTTTAATGAAAGCTGTTTCAGATCGCAGCAGATACGGTCGTTTCCACGACCAGCGCCCGTTCCTTGAGTTGACGGGAAATGACCTCGAGAAGTCCTTCGAAATCGAAGGGCTTCTCGACATACTGATATACGCCTAGTGAGTGCAACCGGATCGTAACCTCCGGTGTATAATTTCCGGTCATTGCCATCACCGGGATATGAGGGTGGTTCTTTTTCGTATATTCGATGAATTCGAATCCATCCATAACTGGCATCTGAAGGTCGGTCAGAATAAAGTCGATAGGCACTGTATTTACGATCTCAACCGCTTTCAAGCCGTTTCCAGCCGTCAGTACGTTGCAGTCTTTCAGATAAACGCAGAAATTGATAGAAAGGCTGTCGAGAATGTACTTGTTGTCATCAACAACGAGTATGTTATTTATCATGTTCATGTTAAAGCAACCTTTATGCCATCCTCATAGATTCTTACGTATCATTAAAAATCAATACCTTGCAGACGCATTCCGAATAGCTTGCATGTCATCGATTCAACTTGACTGGTTCATTTTGAGCCGGTAGCTGCCCATTTTAGAGATATGATTTTGAGTGCGATATGACATGAACAGACATGTTGTGGGCTAATGGGAGAGAATCATACGATACGGACACTGTGTAAGGAAGAAAGCGGTTTTAATTGGTGATGGATGCGTCCAGGGCGGCCTTTACGATCCGCAGAAGTTCCTCTGGACGGACCGGTTTACTCACATACTCGAACACACCGAGACAACGGGACTTTAAATACGTCTCAATGCCCCCGAAGGCGGTCAGCATTATTACCGGAAGCGCCGGAGCCACGTTTCTAAGTTCCGTGATGAATTCCAGACCATCCATGACAGGCATTCTGAAATCGGTGATCGCAATGTCCACATCGGCCCCTTCACGAAACACAGCAAGGGCCGCCCGGCCGTCAGGTTTGAGAATTACGTCATAGCCGGCATCGGTAAATATTTCTCCGAAACTCTTCAGGTTGTCCGGTTCGTCATCAACAAAAAGTATGGTTTTTTTCGATTTTTTCGTTTTTACCTCATTGCGTGCAATGAATCGGTTATAAGCGGCTCCTGGAACTGTCATCATAAATTCCTTTCAACCCGCACTGTCCAAATGAGGAAACCTCGAACTCTGGTCAACGTGTAAAGCAAAACAGCTCATCGTCAAAGGTGATGACACGCTATGGATTAACGCCAGCCAGCGGTTCTTATAAATTATTAACGACAACCTTTGAGCAATGCGGATTCGAAAAATATGGTATTTCTTGATCTAAAAACGCAAGAAGTAAATGCAAAATCAATGCTAAGTTTTTCAGCTGTCGAAAGTGTAACATTATTCGACTGTTGAAGTAATGGCCGGGCAATGCAGATGTTACAACCGATTCATTTTGGATAGTCTATTTTTACAGAAGGGCTTATTCAGGCCAGCGTCTTTAGTTTTCTCTTAAGCGTGGAAAGTGAAATACCGAGCGCCTTGGCCGCCCTTGTGTAATTTCCGGAAAGTTTGTCGAGTGCGAGCCGTATATGCCGTTTTTCGAGTTCTTCCAGCGTGATTACTCCGTTTTCACGTGAAAAATCCTGTTGCGGCGGCTTCCCAAAATCCATTGTTTTCCCGAGAAGATTTGAGGGCCGTAGCTCTGCTCCTTTTTGAAGGATTGCGGCCCGTTCGAGGATATTCTTGAGTTCCCGCACGTTGCCGGGCCAGCCGTAATGCATCAATTTTGAAAGTTCATCCTCCGGGAGACGGACATCGTGGATTCCCATTTTTTTCAGAAGATAGGAGCACAGTTCGGGGATATCGCGGGGCCTTTCCCGCAAGGGCGGTATGTGTATGCGTATAACACTTAACCGGTAGTAAAGGTCCTTCCGGAATGTCTTCCCGAGCGTGTTTTCCAGGTCGACCCCGGTCGCGGCTATAAACCTGACGTTTACCGGAAAGACCGATACCCCCCCAACCCTCCTCATTTTTTTGTCTTCAACGACGCTCAGCAGTTTCGCCTGGAGGTGGAGGGGCATCTCTCCTATCTCATCGAGAAACAGAGTGCCTCCCTCGGCCATTTCAAAGATGCCCTTTTTGGTGGCAACGGCCCCGGTAAAGGCACCCTTCTCATGCCCGAAGAGCTCGGCTTCAATGAGGTTTTCCGGCAGGGCGGCGCAGTTTATGCCGAAGAAAGGTTCACTACTCCGCATGCTCCTGTAGTGTATGGCTTTTGCGACGAGGTTCTTGCCCGTCCCTGTTTCTCCGGTGATGAACACAGGCGACTCAGACTCCGCCGCGAGCTGCACCAATCTCTGGGTATCGGCAAGATCACTTCCGCCTATAATAACGGTTTCTTCGCTTTCCTTGGCGCTCTGGTAGTTCTGCAACCGCTCCACACGTTCCAGATCGAGGGTCCTGAAGGCGCGCTCCACGGCCAAGTCGAGTTCTTCGAGTTCAAACGGTTTCGTGAGATAATCATGGGCGCCCGCTTTGAGGGCCTTTACGGCGTTGTCGAAACTCGGATATGCTGTGGCGAATATGATCTTTGTATCGTCGTTGTGCTTCAGGATGGCGGGACACAGGCTATGTCCTTCGGCGTCCGGAAGCTGCTGGTCGAGCAGGACCACATCGACCTTTCTCTGCGCGCAGGCCGAAATTCCGTCCGCGGCCGTGTTGGCGATCACCACATCGACGGCATCTCCGCTCAAATGGTCCTTGACGGCATCGCAAAAAATTCTGTCGTCGTCGATAATCAGGAACGTTTTCTTCACCATGCGGTCTTTCACTTTTTCATGTCCCCCGGTATGGAAATTTCAACCGTCGTTCCCAGGTTCTTCCGGCTCGTCACCTCGATCGTGGCGTTCATCTTCGCGAGCATCTTCTTCACGATCACCATGCCGAGGCCCGTGCCGCTGGACTTCGTCGTGTAAAAAGGCTTAAATACTTTCTTCAACTCTTCCTCGGTCATCCCCGCACCGTTGTCTTCTATCTTTATCTGAATGCCGCCTGCAGGCCCGGACACCCCGATGGATATCCGTGGATTTTCCCGTTCACTCAACGCATCGGCTGAATTCGTCAGCACGTTCAGCAGAACCTGCTGGAGCGCTCTCGGGTCGGCGTACATTCGCCGCGCATCGGGTGCAACGTCGACCTCCACCGAAATCTTTTTATCCTTCATATCATCGGATACGAGGGACAGAAATTTGTCGAGAAAAGGCCTCACCTCTATGTCCTGGAGTTCTACATTCTCATACATATTGAAATTCTTCAGGGATTTGAGGAGATACTCCACCTTCTCGACCTGACTCATAGCCTGATTCACGTAATCCTTGATCATTTCCTTGGTGCCTGTGTCGACTTTTTTCCTCAGAAGGCTCATGGTCATGAGCAGAGAACTGATGGGGTTTCCGATCTCGTGCCGCACGCCCGAGAAGATATACCCTATGTTGTTCATAGTATTCACCGCTTCGGCGACGGATTCAAGCCTCAGTTTTTCGGTCACGTCGCGTTTGATCGAGATGTAGTTGATGATATCTCCCGACTGGTTCCTGACCGGTGAGTAAGTGCATTCCTCGTGGTAGAGGGTCCCGTCTTTCTTCTTGTTGATGAGATGCCCCCTCCAGACGTCGTCCTGCCTGATCGTCCTTCGTATTTCCGCAAAAAATTCTTCCGTGTGCTTGCCGCTGTCCAACAGGTGCAGGTCCTGTCCCACCGCCTCCATCCGCGCGTACCCCGTGATACGTTCGAATGCCGGGTTGACGTACTGGATTTCCCCCCGGCTGCTGGTGATCACGATCGCATCGGCGGCAGACTCAACCGCCGCCTCAAGCCGTATTCTTACTTCTTCGGCAAGCCTGCGATCGGTAACGTTTATCAAACCGAGCATGACGCCGCTTACGTTTCCGTCGCCGTCTTTCACGGGTTGAAGACTCCAGTCCCAATACGTCACGCCCCGATTTGGCTGGCCGTAGTACTCGAAAGGCCTTTCATAGGCAAAATAGGGGTCACCCTTTTCCACGACGCGTCGTAAGCTCTCCTCATTCTCCTTGCTCGGGTATAGATCAAAATAATTCCTGCCTACAAAAAAATCGGGATCACGGCCGGCGTTCTCCGCGTAGGCGCGGTTCACTCGAACAAAGTTGAAATCCTTGTCCATGTACGCCATGAGGATATCAATACTGGAGAACATTGTTGCGAGAAGTTCATTGGTTTTCGACAGTTCCTCCGTTCGTTCCTGAACCCGTTTTTCCAGTTCATCATGCGCCCTTTGCAGTTCCGTTTCAGCCTGTTTGCGTTTGGTGATGTCGTTGAACGCTACAACGGATCCGACGATCTTGCCGGTTTCATCCCGAAAAGGTGCGGCATTGACCGCCATGACAATATTCTGTCCGTCAGATTTCACAGCCATCATTTCCACATCGTGGACAATCTCTCCTTTTTGAAAAGCGCGTACGCCCGGCAGATCGTCTGGAGGAAAAGGCTCTCCGTCGGGCCTGCAAAGCCCGAACTTTTGTATGCGCTGTTCGGCCAGCAGGTCGGGCGCTGATTCAAGACCTCCCATGCTGGTCGCCTCGCGGTTCTGAAGAGTTATTCTGAAATCAGGACCTTCCGACACGAGAACTCCTGAGGGGATCGTGTTCAATATGGCTTCGAGCCGTCGCCGCTCGCGCACAGCCGCATCCCGGGCGTCTTTCAGCTCTTGCTCCCTCGCCTTATGCTCAGTCATGTCCCTTATGATCACCTGGACCGCCGGCTTGCCGTGAAAGGTAATAGGGGTCGCCGTGGCTTCAATATCCACGGCCTGCCCGTCCAGGCGCAGAATCGTTGCTTCTTTCGGAGATGTCTGTATTCTCTGCTCTTCAACCCCCTGGATTCGCTCCTTGATCACCTGACGATAGTCGGGATGGACGAAATCGAGCACCTCTTTCCCGAGTATATCTTCGAGCTTATGTGCGCCGTAAAGCCTTAGTCCCGCGGAATTCATATAGACGTATCGGCCCTTCCTGTGGACCGCGATCGCTAAGGGAGACACCTCCACCAGGGAGCGGTACCGTTCCTCGCTCTCCCTGAGCATTTTTTCATAATTCATCTGCGCGGTGATATCGATGAGTGCTGTCCTGCAGAAATCGGCCGTCCCATTGATGTCCTCCACGGCAACGCTCTCGAGATGAACGTGGAACAGAGAGCCGTCTTCCCGCTTGAGTCTGACGTCACAGGTCTGGCGGGTTTTGCTTCGCAGGACGGTCGTGCGATGAAGAAAAAATATTTCCATATCCTCAGGATGGAGAAAAACGGAAAAAGGTTTATTGAGCAGTAAACGCCTCTCCGCGCCGAGCAATTTAGCTCCGGTAACGTTGACCTCCCGTATAAGACCGTTTTTGTCGAATGTGAAATATCCCAGGGGCGCAAAATCGTAGAGGTCGGCATATCTGCGTTGCGATTCTTCGAGTTTCTGCTGAGCAGCGCGAAGCTCTTCGTTCTGCACTTGCAGTTCCATCTGGTGGGTCCTCAGTTCGCGGATAAGGGATGCTCCATCCGGCGAAGACAGTTCGGGCAGTTTGCCTGATTGTGCGCGGGATTTTTTTGCGGTCTTTTTCCTGAGGGCGCTGCGGGCTTCAGATTCAGATGTGGATATTTTTTTCATAGGTTCCGGTTTTGGGGACATCTATTACGTGGAAATTCGTCTGAGTCGGCTTTGTTCCACTGCAGTGCTTCGGAAGTCTTACGATAAGGGTTACGACTTTCTTAACAGAGAAACATTATATGACGAATTAAAATATAAAAAGTTTGTACAACAAATCGGCAAAAAAATCAAGGTAAAAGGGCAACTGAAAAATTGATATTGCCTGATGTCTGTCCATAGTACCCAGGCGCTGTCTGCCCGATGAATGTCTGTTTTACGGGTGAGAATCCGCAGAGTGGCCTTTCATGCGACGACTACACGGTCGCGACCTTCGGCCTTGGCACGATAGAGCGCCGAATCTCCGGCGAGCAAAAGCGCGTCAGGCGTCTGCCCATGGTTCGGGAAAGCCGCTACTCCCAGGGAAAGCGTGATCGGCTTCAGGGTCTGGCCGCGAAACAGCACAGCGAGATGCTTGGCCCCTTCGCGAAGCTGTTCGGCGCGCTGATTGGCGTTTTCCAGGGACGTCTCCGGAAGGATGACGACAAACTCGTCGCCGCCGAACCGGCAGGCAAAATCCTCCTCCCTGACGTGTCCCCTTAGAAAAGAGCTGAACTCTCGAAGCACGGTATCGCCGGCGTCATGACCGAAGCTGTCGTTAATTTCCTTGAAATGGTCTATATCGAGGATGATGACGCCGGCGGGCATCTTTTTTCTTGCCATCCGGTGAAGCTCCTTTTCGAGCAACTCCGTCATGTATCGACGATTGTACAGGCCGGTCAGGTAGTCGTGAATCGATTGAATGTAGAGGGTATCACGCAGTTTGAAGTTTGCGAGCGCCAGCGCTACGTTTTCCGCTACGGCCACTGCCAATTGCTGTTTATGTCTCTTTTGACGCTCCTTCAAGCCTTCAGGCTGACTAAGCCAGCTCCTGCCGAGCTGTATATGCAGAAGACCCAGGGTCTCGCCCTGCGCGGTCATCGGCACGCATAGAGAAGCCGTCTGAAGCGGCTCTTTCAAATGTCTGCACAGCATTCCCCGGTGACCGGCATCGACCAGATAAATCCTGCCGAGCCGCAGCGCCCAGCATTCCTTGGTCGTCAATTCCTGTTCAGCAACGGGCTTTTCCCCTCCCCATGACGCTGTCTGTTCCAGCATGTTTCGCGCAGGGTTGAACAGGTACAGCGCACCGCACTCCGTGGAGAAAAGTTCCCCCACCAGCCTGCCCGCGACGGTGTATGCCTCCTCAACCGTAGCGCATGTCTGGAGCAGGCTGACCATTTCGCTGAAAAGTTCCGTCTCCCGGTTACGCTGCTCCAGCTCCTTGACATAGTTTGAAATATTCTCCCGGGAGTGCTGTAATCCCAGTTCCAGTCTCCTGAGTTCGGTGATATCGTTGATGAAGAGGTAGTAGAACAAGATATTGCCGTGTTCATCAAGGACATGGTAAATAAATACCTCTACCGGCAACAGAGAGCCGTCCTTGCGGATGCATTCCCTCTCATAAATCTGGGGTTGGCCGGTACGGCGCATGTTTTCGATAATTTTTGTCTCCAACTCTTGCCAATTCCTGGGGGTCAGGTCTTCGTGCCATGATTTCGAGTTCAACTCGTCGTCGGTATAACCCGTGAGCTTGAGAAAAGCACGATTATACATCTTCAATCTGCCGTCGGGGAAGCATAAGACGAATGCCCCGGGCCCGTTTTCGAGCACGCTGGCCAAAAAACCGGTACGTCCACGGTCCGAGGCCGCATCTTCTAAGTTTTTCCATGCAAGATCTGGATTGTATTTCTTTATCATCCGGTTCATTGCTGTCTCGTCGAGACGAATCTGGCGGGATTGTTCGTGCGCGTAGACGGCATTACTCTCCCGGTACTTTCTTATTAATTTGCGTTGGTGCAACATAGTGAATGATCCAGCTCGAATCATTTTAGTATACGCTCAGCGCTCAGCACAGCTTGACGCGACATCGGACATCGCAATCAATAACATGATAATCGTTTTTCAAACAGAGAAAAACATCATGCCGAAGTCGTATGATTAATTACGGATTATCCATTCTTTTACAACAAACATTTTTTTAAAGGTAACCATACATCACGAATTTGTCAAGGCGCACTAAAAATAAGACAAAAGGATAAAAGAAGTACGACGAAAAACCCCGCTGGACAGCGGGGCGGAAGGTTGAGCTTAAAAATTTAGAACAAAATTTTTCACTTCCGTGCGTACGTGGTGATTCCTCAAGGTTCCATTACCCGAACCCTGGGCTTCATAACCGAACAGGCGCTCTCATTTTATTTCGAGCAGATGCAGAAGTTTATTGAGGTTGATCTCGAACGCGGCACAGGGCATGGTGATTTGGCGTCGATCAAGCGCTTCCGGCCGCACTTCTCCTATGAACCCGAGAACGACACCATGGGACACAACCATCCCGCAGCGTCCCGGCGTGAACAGGTGATGTTCGGCGGGCTCCAGGCCGTAGTCAACGCCCAGATAGTAGAGCAGGACATCGAAGTAGGAATGGGTCTCCGAAAAATTTGCCGCTGGGTGGGAAACAAGAGCGGCGAGGTTCAGGTCCGTGCGGGACCCCATGTTCTGAGCGGTGTCGAATACGGCAACCTCCCCCACTTCGAAGACGCGGTGGGGATAGAATGCCTTGGAACTCGCGGCTTCTACGTTTAATAATGACGGGAGAACGCAGTTTCTGAGCACCGAATAGGCGAGCGACAGGGGGTTGTCCACTTCAACAAGCCTCTCTCCGCCTTGCAGTGCGTCTTCGAGTTCCTCCCGGGAACAGAGAATATTCGACATGATTTCCTGAAAACCGGCACCGACCATGCTGTCGCGTACGGTGTCTGACAGAATTTCGATCGATGACAATACGCCCACGGTCGACTCCCGGGGCATGACCGCTTCGAACGAGTCGTAGCCCCTGCTGATGGCGTAGTCTTCCACAAGGTCTACGGTGTGCATGATGTCGTCGCGGTATGGCGGGAATACAACCGAAAGGCCGCCCCGTCCTGCGGAAACTTTGTGGCCGTAGGCGCTCAGCCGTTTTTTGACGTCGCCGAGTGTTACGTCCTCCCCGAGACCCGAGGAGAACTTCGAAAGCGAAACCGTGACCTTTCTCGACGTATCGTAGGGAAACCCGACGCGTTTTCCAAACTCCGTTTCGTAGGGATAAACGACGAGCACGGGTTCGATGTCGGCCCCACGGTCGTAAAAGTTCGTCGCAAGGATGTTCAGCGTGAGGATGGTCATTCTCATGTCCGTGCCCGTGACCTCGACGAGCACGTTTCTCGTTTGCGACTTCACCTCTCCGATTTCCCTGCTGTTGATGATCGGCGGAAACGAAAGCGCGCGGCCCATGCCATCGGTCAGAACGGGATACGCGGGAAAGGGTTTTACGATGCCGCCATAGGCAATGCCTTTGGGATGGCGCTCGAGGATCTCGGCGAGATTGAGCTTCTCTTCCATGCCGAGCGGCGTAAACGAGACCGACGAAGGCTCGGCCAGTCTATATTCGACGGGGAACGTGATGGGGTCAAGTTCGTAGATGCCGATGGAAACCGTGCTCCTTTTCCTGCCGAAGATATCGGCGAGCTTTTCCTGACTCTGGATCATCTGGGCGAGCACGTCCTCGTTCATGCGTATGCCGCTCGCCGTACAGGCGGCGATGTAGGGCCGGACCGTCTTCAGGCCCATGTCGACCCTGATCTCGCGCGCGGGCTTCCTGCCGTGCTTGAAGAACGGGTACACCTCGGCTTTGCCGGCAAGGGCGATTCGTACCTGGCGCGCGATGCCCTCGGCGGACCAGAGATCGGGCCTGTTGCTGTCCGAAAGCTCTATCTTGAGGTCGCCTGTCTCGGCGTTGTACTCCTTGAGTTCCGCCTTTGCGAGCATAAGATGCTTCTCAAGGACGGGAACGGAAAGCTTCCGGCCGATGAGGGAGTCGAGATCACGTTTTTTTATGTCTATTGTAGGCATAGGAGCTTAAATTTCAAATCGCGGGTATCAAATCTTAAATAAGTTTGCGCTTGTTGTTTGGTGCTTTTTTATCCCAGTTGTATTTTTTTGGTCCTGATAAAATCAAGGTCTCTCGAGAACAAATCACGTATGTCCTGGATTCCGAGCGCCACCATGGCCATACGGTCCAAGCCGAGGCCCCAGGCGATAACCGGCACGTCGACGCCGAGCGGGACCGTGACCTCGGGCCTGAAGAGCCCCGCGCCGCCCAGCTCCATCCAGCCGAGTTCCGGATGCTTTACGTGCAGCTCGACCGATGGTTCGGTAAAGGGGAAATAGGCCGGCCTGAACTGGAACTCGGTGGCCTTGGCGATCTCCTGCCCGAAAAGTTTGAGCAGCCCGAGCAAGGTCGTGAAGTTGATGTCCTCGCCGAGCACGATTCCCTCGACCTGGTAAAAATCGGGGGCGTGCGTGGCGTCGACCGCGTCGTACCGGAAGCACCGGGCGATAGAAAAGTATTTCCCCGGTATCTTCGGTCCTATTGCAAGCGTCCTCGCGGACACGGCCGTGCCCTGGCTCCTGAGAATAAGCCGCTTCGCCCGCTCGATGTCGAAAGCGTACCGCCATCCGGACGAGCCCGTCTCCCCTCCGTCCCTGTGGGCGGCTGCGACCCGTTTTCCGAAGGGCTCTTCGATCTTTTTGCTCGCGGCCGGCTCCTTTACGAAGTAAACGTCGTGAATGTTCCGCGCCGGGTGGAACTGGGGCATAAAGAGAGCGTCCATGTCCCAGAACTCGTTCTCCACGAGCGGCCCGCGCATCTCTTCGAACCCCATACCGATGAACTTGTACTTCACAAAATCGAGAAATATACGATAAGGATGCTTCCGACCGATACTCTGGCGCGGCGGATTGAGGGCGATGTTATACGCCCGGAATTTCTTGTCCTTCCACGTGCCCTGCTTCAGCATTTCGGGCGTCAGTATTGACGCTTCTTCGGCGGCCGCGCCGCGCTCCTCGAGCAGGCGGAGCAGTTCCTTGCCTTCGGCGGTGAGACTGAAAACGCGGTTCTTTTTTTCAGTGATGCGGAAAATGCCCTTTGACTTTCCGCGCTTGTGAAAGTTTGCCTGGATCAGTTCCTGCTTTCCAGCCGGGAGACTCGGGAGAGAAAGTGCGACGGACGCTCCCGCAGTTTCATCGATGACTTGCTGGAGCGCATCATAGGGCTTTGTATCTGCGGCCTCATTCAGATGGAGAACGCCACCCTTGCCTATCGTGATCACATTACTGGTTTTCAGGGCTCCGGTTGCCGAACTGACTTCCGAGGGATCCATGCCCCATGTTTGAATTATGTCCTTAACGGTAAACTGTTTCCCCTCTTTGAGGGCCTTAATAATTCGGTTTTCCGGAGTTCCCGCTTTATGGTATTCCTGACCGGTTTCGGTGAGGGTGACAAAGGAGGTTACGGACTCGTCCCTGACCTCGAACAGCCCCTTGGACTGGAGCCATCCTGCAGCCATATCGAGACGTGATTCATCGAGCCCTGAGGCGTTCATGATGTCCGCAGCGGAGAGCGTCTCGCCCCGGCTGAAGCACTGGAGCACCTTGGTCTCGAGCGGATGCAGACTCTCGAGCAGTTTTGTCTCTTCAGAAGGCAGCATAAAAGTTGCGGATAAGATTACGTTGATTGAAAAAAATTGTCAAGAAAAAACAGATTGACCGGGGCCGGTGTTGTGTGTTAAGGTAGCCGCGATGGCAAACACGCGGACAAAACCTTCACTCAGCTACACGCTCCTCTGCGACGACGTGCGTCAGGAACTCGGTGGCAAATTCAGCCTCATGGGGCTGTTCGAAAGCATCTACGCGAACGTCTTCCCGGCGGTCCATCCGCGCTTCGCCATCATAAACGAATGGTCCGGCGGCAAGGGAGAGTTCACGGTAAAGATCAGACTCCTGAGCCCGGACAGGGAACAGGTACTCTCGGAATCCGAGGCAAAGATAAGCCTCTTCAATGAAACACAGAAGCACCGCGACATATCCATCCGTTACAACACGACCTTCAAAATCCCCGGCACCTACTGGATAGAAACGCTTCTGGACGGCGAAAGGGTCAGCATCATCCCGCTCAACGTTCAGCAGGTGAGCCATGAAAAGGTGCATTGATCACCCACTTCACTCCAGTGTTACAAACGACGATATCCCCTCCTTTGTCCGGAGCTGGCCCTGAAGTCTCTCCGCCGCGCCTTTCTTCGCAAAGCTGCCGAGTCTTACCCGGTACCAGGTGCCCTTGTCGGGAAGATCAGAGGAAACGATGAAGGCCGCGTATCCCAGCTTTTTCAGTTTCTTCACGTCTGCCTCTGCCATCCCCTTTTCCTGATACGCGGCAATCTGTATGGTATAGTGGAGCCTCGCGTTCAATGGGGCCTTGATCTCGGGCTCTTTCTTTGACTGCGCCTGCGATTTCATTGCCGGCTGCGTGATTGCTGGCGGCTGCGTCTCTGTTTTCTCCACTTTGATCTCTATCTTTTTTCCCTCTTTCGGCTGCGGCGTCTTTTTGTCCAGACGAGCGGCGCCGGAAGTCTCATTTTTCCCGGCCTGTCCTCCTTGGTCCACGGGCTTGGGCTTAAGGTCTATAGAGACCGTCTGGTCGCCCTTCTCCGTCAACGTTTTAAAGAACGTAAACTCGTCTTTCTTGGGCAAGTGCTGGACGACTACATCGGGCAGCGGAAGAGGCGCCTCGGCTTGAGACCCGGATTTGCCCTGATACCGTCCGACGTAGTATCCCAGAAAGAAAAAACCGACCATGAGCACCAGTCCTGCGGGGATGATGATGAGCTTCGAGATGATTCCGCCTCGTTCGTTTTTCATGTTATTCTTCTTTCTGCGATGCGTGATTTATGATGCATGGCATACAATTCAGGATTCATGCACGCATCGTGAATCCTGTACCAGCTACAAAATGAACATCGCGTCGCCGTAACTGTAGAACCGGTACTTCTCCGAAACCGCCGTACGGTACGCCGAAAGAACGTTTTCCCTGCCCGCAAATGCCGACACGAGCATGAGAAGTGTTGACTTGGGAAGATGAAAATTTGTAATCAGCCCGTCCGTTACCTTGAACCGGTATCCCGGATAGATGAAAAGAGTGGAACTGCCCTTTCCCGGGACGACGGTACCGTCTTCGGAGACCGCGGTCTCGATAGTGCGCACGCTCGTGGTACCCGCTGCGATCACCCTCCTGCCTTCGCTTCGCGCACGGTTGATGCTCCCGGCGGAAGCGGACGAAATCTCGTAGCGCTCGGGATGCATCCGGTGTTCCGCGATCACATCGGCGCGCACGGGCTGGAAAGTGCCCGGGCCGACATGAAGCGTGACTGTGACGAGTTCAACGCCCAGCGTCCTGAGCCTTGCGAGCAGGCCCTCGGTAAAGTGAAGTCCGGCGGTTGGCGCGGCTACGGCGCCTTCGCGCGCTGCGTATACGGTCTGGTAGCGATCCCTGTCCCGCCCGGAAGGATCGCGCTTGATATAAGGTGGGAGGGGGATCTTTCCGATGCGTGGAAGAATTTCCCTGATGTTCCCTGCGCCATGGAAACGGACGATCTTTATTCCGTCCGTTTCTTCTGAAACTACTTCGGTCTCTATGCCGGGGGCGATAATGAGCCTTTTCCCGGTCCTGACGCCGCCCCTGATGAGCGCGTCCCAGAGATTGGGTTCTCTTTCAGCAAGAAGAAAAACCTCGGCCTTGCCGCCGCCCGGTTTTCTGGCCGGAAGCCTGCAGGGAAAGACCCTGGTATCGTTCAGGACAAGCAGATCCCCGGGCACAAGATAATTGTCGATGTCCGAAAAAACACGATGTTCGATGCCGCCGGTGCCCCGGTCGATGACCATGAGACGCGAGTGGTCTCTTTCCGGGGCGGGTTCCTGAGCAACGAGGGATTCCGGAAGGTAGTAGTCAAAATCGGCGAGCCGCAGGTCTGCGGAAACCTGTGTAGTCATGGCCAATATTGTACCATAGTGAGCTGCTCCTATAAAGAAGAAATAACGTAAACGTTCGACAACCGCGCAGCCCGTATCGTTCTGCGGCTGAGCCGTTCGCGGCCGGACTTTTTTCGTAACCGCGAGACGTCCGACGCAACAGGTCTCGTAACCGTTTCCGAACAACGATCATTCAAGCGACCGTTTCCAGCCGCGCTCGAACTCCTCATAAGAAACCGCGAGCCCGTCGCTGATGGCCTCAGCCGTATCAGCGCGATCTGCAAGTTCTTCCAGCACGTTTTTCACCCGGTACATCCCGAAATTATCTACCATATACTGAACGGCGGAGAGGCTGAACAGATAGGCATACCGGGCGCGATCGCCGCTGAGTCTTGTGAAAGGTCCTTCGAGATTTGAAAGGGGCGGAAGCTTTCCCGGCCGGACAATCCTTCTCAGCGCCTCACGCTGAGCCGCCGATATTTTTCTTCCTTCAAAATACTGGGCAAGTCCTTCGTTCAGCCACGTAGGACACCGTGACGTGATGGCGTGAACAACGGCATGGGTGTACTCGTGATACAAAAGCCTTCTGAGACCGGGAGTCTCAGTCTCGATTCCGCCGATGGGAATGCGTATCTTCCCGTCGAAAACGCCGCCGCTCCACCCCGGGGCGTCGGTCACCTCTCGAAACTGGGCGCCTGAGTACAGGATAATCTGTATCTCCTGGTCGGGATAATATGTCAGACTGCGGCCCACATCGCTGTAGGCCTCCTCGAGTATTCCGAGGACAATTCTGCCCGCATATGTCCTCTTCCCGCCCTCGTATTTCGCAAGAAAATGGCCCGTCACCGCACGGTTGAAATCTTTCTCCGTGTCGTGCTCCCTGCGGACGCGCTCGAGCCGCGCACGCGATTTCGAGTCAGATGGGTTCAGTTCGACCGCCTTTTCCCAGTAGCTCACCGCGGCCTCGAGGTCGTCCTTCCGGTAACAGAGTTCCCCGAGCATCTGATACGCGATCGCCTCTCGTGGGTTTATCTCAACGGTCCGCTTCAGTTCCCTCTCTGCGCGTTCGTCATCGTCCAATAGAAAAGATGCAATGCCGATCCCCAGATGGGCCTCTGCCCTGGAATTGGCGTACCGGAGCGCTTCTTCAAATGAATCACGGGCCGCCTGATACTCGCCTCGCTTGACCTGCTCCATGCCCCTTTTCATGAGCCGCGTGTAGGAGTTCCGCACGGCAGTTTGGGAGTGGGCGGCTGCAACCGGCAGCAGCAGGACGCTCAACAGAATGTATGATATTGCATGTCCTCTTCTCAGGAACATTTCTCTCATTCCTCGATCACCTTCACGAACACCCGTCTGTCCCGGGGACCGTCGAACTCGCAGAAGAATACCGCCTGCCAGGTGCCGAGCGCGAGACGGCCGTCTTCGACCATGACCGCCTTGGACACGCCTATGATGCTCGATTTAATATGTGCGGCGGAGTTCCCTTCGGTATGACCGTAATTATCGTCGAAGGGAATGATCTTATTCAATTCCTTCAGGATGTCCCGTCCCACATTCGGGTCCGAGTTTTCATTTATGGTGACCGCCGACGTCGTATGCGGCACGTAGATATAGCATACTCCCGACCGCGCGCCGCTTTCCGCTGTGAGCCGCTGCACGCCCTGCGTGATGTCCACCAGTTCGGTCCTTGCATTCGTCTTCACCCGCAACTGCCTGATCATGTAATACCTCCCTGAAAAACCGGTACTTACCCATTCACTGTCGTTCAATTCCCACGTCTTCCCGACCGCGTACGCGCTTCTCCTCGATAATCGGATAAACGATGTGTGTGATGAGGGAATTGATGCGGGCGAGGATACCGATGATATCGAGATGGATGTGGCTCGTTTCGATCGACTCCCGCAGCCCCTTGCGCAGCCGGTCGAGGTGGGCCTGTACAAGCTCGCGCTCCATGATGCCGAGTTCCTCTTTGTTTCTGAGCACACGATCGGCAAGGTCCCTGTCGTTGCTCGCAAAGGCGGAGATGGCCGTGTCGAAGTTTTCCACTATTCTCTTATGGAATGCGGTGATCTCTTGTATCCCCTCCTGTGAAAACGTGAGCCCCTTGGAGATCCGTTTCGTCGCAAGCGGCATAATGTTCCTGTCGACGATGTCGCCGATGTTTTCAATGTCACGGGTGATTTCGAGCACGGTCACTGCACGCTGCGACTGGTGCTCCGTCAGGTTTGACGAAGAAAGGCGGGTAAGATAAAGCCGTATCTGACGGTCGAGCATGTCGACGAAATTGTCCGTGCCCTTGATCGAGGCGATGAGCGCAGGATCGTCGCTCTGCAACGCCTTGACGGAGTCGACAAGCATGTCCCGTACGATGTCCGATGCCCGGAGCGCCTCGCGCGTGGCCTGGCCGAGGGCAAGAGAGGGGGTCTTGAGCACGTGGTCATCGAGGTACATGGGACCGAACTTTTTTTCTTCCGCCTTTTCGGGAACCAGCCCGGTGATGAGTCTGGCAAAGAGCCCAAGGATCGGCAGGAATATCACCGCCATGATCACATTGAAAAGCGTATTGGCGTTGGCGATCTGCCTCGTCAGATCCGACGTGGTAAGCTTGACAAGGTCCCGGAAGGGACCGAGAAAAGGAATGAACACGGCGACGCCCAGGACTTTGAAGAACACGTGGGCCCAGGCCACGCGCCTCGCCTCGGCGGGAGAACGGAAGCCCGCCATGAGCGCCGTCGCGCAGGTGCCGATGTTCGCGCCGAAGATGATGTACATCGCCGAGTGGAGCGGGATCAGACCGCTTTTCGCGAGCGCAAGAGCGATGCCCATGGTCGCCGCGCTGCTGTGGATAACGGCCGTCAACGCCGCAGAAAGAAGTATCGCGATGAACGGGGTGTCGGTGAGCGCGACAAAGGCGCTCCGGAACAGGTCGTTGCCCTGGAGCGGCGACATGGCGTCGGTCATGATCTTGATGGACAGAAAGACGAACCCGAAACCGAGGACCCCCTGCCCCATGTTTTTATACAACAGGCGCCTGGAGAAAAGATGGAAGAGCAGGCCGATCCCGATGAAGAGGACGGCGTAATCATAAACATGGAAGGCGATGAGCTGTACCGTGAGCGTGGCTCCGATGTCCGCGCCCAGGATAACGGCGAGGGTCTGACGGAAGCTCATGAGTCCCGCGCTTACGAAACCCACGAGCATGACCGATGTGGCGCTGCTCGACTGGATGAGGCCCGTGATGAACGCCCCAGCCCCCACGGCGGCGAGCCGGCTGCTCGTCAGAGACCGGAGCAGCGAGCGTATCCTCGGGCCTGCCGCATTCTGGAGGCCGTCATTGAGCAGCTTGATGCCATAGAGGAGAAGGAGCACGCCGCCGAAGAGGCTGATATATATCATGAACGATACTATGCCTAAAATCGGGCTATTCGTCAACGGGAATCTTCACATCGACGCCGCATTTTCTTTTCACGAATTCGATTTCTTCCTCCCTGTTTTTTACCAGTCCGTCGAGCTTCGCATCGAGAAGCGCCGCGAGGATCTTTTTGTAGCTCGGCCCCGGAGGGATGCCCATGCCTTTCAGGTCATCACCGGTAAGCGACACCTTTACGCTGCGGAGGCGCGTAAGATACAGTGAAATGTATTTCTTTGCCGCTTCCTGCCTGGCCTTTGCCATCATGAGGAGTATCGGCTCGATATCCAGAGGATGCAAAAGGTCATACACGCGGCTCGGCGGCAGACTCGGATCCCGGTAGAACTCGTAAAGCACGTCCCGTGCGCGCACACGCGCCTGTTTTATCCTCTCCCGTATCCTCACGGGGACCGAAAGCCGTTCGAGCACTTCTCCGGCGGAGGTGTCCTTCATTCGATCGAGCAGGCCGAGGACGTACACGAACCATTTCTCGGCCCTTATGTCCAGATAGAGGAGTCTGAACCAGGTGAGCGTCTCCCCGATGCTCGAAAAGAGGCGCTCGACGCCGGCCGTCCCCTTGAGGCCGGGGTGTATGGCCTTCAGGACATCCAGCTCGTTCATGCGCTTCAGTATTTTCAACGGGTCAGCCTCGGAGAACATAAGCACGAGCTCGGCATAGATCCTTTCGCCGGTGAGCTTGTCGAAGAGCTTCATGTTCACCGCAGTCTTGATGAGGTTCAGGGTATGCTTGCTCAGGTGAAAGTCGAAACGCTGCTCGAAGCGAATAGCCCTGAGCACGCGCGTCGGGTCCTCGACGAATGAAAGATTGTGCAGGGTCCGGATCGTCTTTTCCTTGATGTCGCGAAGCCCTCCGAAAAAGTCGATGAGTTCTCCGTAACGTCTGCGGTTCAGCCTGACGGCGAGCGTGTTGATCGTGAAGTCGCGGCGGTAAAGGTCTTTCTTTATGGAGGAGAGCTCCACGGTAGGAAGGGCCGCAGGCGATTCATAATACTCGAGCCGCGCCGTCGCGATGTCGAGCTTGAGTCCGCCGGGGAGCACGACGACGGCGGTGCCGAACTTCTGGTGGGTCTTCATGCGCCCCCCGAGCTTTTTGACGAGCATTCCCGCGAACGTAATGCCGTCACCTTCGACAACAATGTCCACATCGAGGTTCACGACGCGCAGGAAGAGGTCACGGACAATGCCGCCGACGAGATATACGTGAAATCCCGCTTCACCGGCCACATCTGCCACGGCCTTCAGCGCCTCCCGCACCTCGGGCGGAACCCGTTCTTCCATAAGGCCCCTGACGTTTCTGGCGGGGCCCGGCCAAAACTCGCCGAACTCCGGAATTTCGGCCAGCCGTTCTTCGTGAAGAGACCGCAGGAGATCGGTCCGGGTGATCGCTCCCACGAGAGCGCCGTTCCGGTCGATCACCGGGATGAACCGCTGATGTTCTTCGATCATGATGCGCTCCACCTGTCCCATGGACATGTCGGGCGAGGCCGGGGGCACGCCCGTCGTCATGAACTCCTCGACCTTCTGTTTTCCCAGGCCGTGGAAAAGCGCTTTCTGCACCACTTCGCGTGTTATGATCCCCTGGAACTTTTCTCCGCTCAGCACCGGCAGCACGTTCACGCTGAATCGCGTCATGGCCTCGCTGGCTTCAAGGATCGTGCTGCCCGCGGGAATGGTGATCACCGGAGAGTTCATAATGTCGCTCGCGATGCGGCCCGGCGTGATGCGGCGCTTTAACACGTCGATCAGCCGCTCCTTCGCCTGCAGGTAGGTCATGTCCCGGGCCACGGCCGAGGCCGCAGTCGGGTGGCCGCCGCCGCCGAACTCCTCGAGTATCGCGCCCGCGTTCACCTGGGGTATCCTGCAACGCGCGATGATATGCGTCTTGTCCCCCATCTGAACCACGAGAAAGAGCGCGTCGAGACTTTCCATGTCCCTGATCTTATGCGCCAGGTTCGCCAGGTCCGGCACATAGTGGGCGGTGGCCATGGCCGAAATGACGATGCGGACCCCGTTGATGTCGTAGCTCTTTGCCGCTTTTATCAACTCGTTCAGGACGGCGACCTGCTCCGCCGTAAGTTCTCGGGAGATGAAGTCGGAAACGATGTTCAAGAGCGCGCCCTGGGAGATCAGGTATGCAACGGCCTGCGCGTCCCTTTCCGTGGTAGATATGAACGTCAGGGAGCCGGTCTCTTCATAAATACCCAGAGCATAGATGGTGGCCTCGAGCGGCGTGATCGGGATCCCTCTCTGCCTCAGCAGCTCGACCATGAGGGTCGTTGTGGCGCCTACATCCGCGATTACTTCCACCTCGCCCCGCAGGTCTCCTTCGGCGTAAGGATGATGGTCGTAGATGTGCACCGACACGCCGGGCCGTGCCAGCGCGCCCGCCAGCTTGCCCAGACGCGCGGGGTTTCTGTTGTCCACGATAATCAGCCTCGTAATGCTGCCGACGTCCACGTTCTTGAGCCGTTCGACCTCGATCGCGTAAAGGGCGGATTCGAGAAAAAAGTCCCGCATGCTCTTCTCCTGGGAGCCGGGGAAAACGAGTTTGGCTTCGGGATAGAGCTTCTTCGCCGCGACCATGGAGGCCAGGGCGTCGAAATCGGCGTTCGTATGACTGGTAATGATTTCCATAATGATTCAGAAGACAGAAGCCAGACTGTCAGAAGACCGACGACCTCTTCTAATCCGTTCTCTTTCCTCTTTCCTCTTTCCTCTTTCCTCTTTTATCTTTTATCTTTTGTCTGTTGTCTGTTGTCTGTTGTCTGTCCTCTGTCCTCTGTTGTCTATTGTCTGTCCTCTGTTCTTACCCTCTCGGATGATGCTTCTCGTGTATCTTCTTGAGCCGCTCCCGCGAAACGTGAGTATAAATCTGGGTCGTCGAAATGTCCGAATGACCGAGCATGGCCTGAACGGCCC
>JAWOJY010000156.1:0-5669 GCA_033854515.1 Nitrospirota bacterium | reverse complement strand
CGGAAGGCTTCCCGGTTTTCATCGCGGATGACCGCGCCTCCTCCGGTGGAAACCACGAGCCCCTCGCGCTCCATGACCTGCCGGATGATCTTGGCCTCCACGTCGCGGAAATAGGGCTCTCCCTTTTCCGCGAAGATAGCGGTAATGGTCATCTTCTGGTCGGCCTCGATGAGGTCGTCGGTATCGACGAAGGTAAAGCGCAGGTCCTCGGCAAGCCTTAAGCCGATGCTCGTCTTGCCGACACCCATGAAGCCCGTAAGGATAATGTTTTTGAACATGGTAAATGCTTGCATAGAGCATAGCGCATGGGGCATAGGGGTACAAGGCAAAAAAGCGAAGAAAAAGTCAAAGATTTTACTTCATGCTCCATGCCCTCTGCGCTATGCTCCTTGCGTTCCGCCCTCAGCCGCCTTATTCCTCCACTCCCATCCGCGCGTTCAGGTGTTTCATATACGTGTGGTAATTCCGTTTCATCTCATCGATGCTGTCCCCGCCGAACTTTTCGACCATTGCCGCTGAGATCTCGAACGCTACTGCGGCCTCCGCCACCACTCCTGCCGCAGGCACGGCGCAGACGTCCGAACGCTCCACGCTCGCCTTGAACGCCTTTTTCGACGCCAGGTCCACGGAATGGAGCGGCTTCATAAGCGTGGGGATGGGCTTCATGGCCGCGCGGAGCACGATGTTCTCGCCGTTGCTGATCCCCCCCTCGATGCCGCCCGCCATGTTGGTCTTGCGATAAAAGCCCCTCTTCCTGCTCCAGAATATCTCATCGTGCACCAGCGAGCCGGGCCGGTTCGCCGTTCCGAACCCTGCTCCGACCTCAACGCCTTTGATCGCCTGGATGCTCATAAGCGCGGACGCGAGTTTGCCGTCAAGTTTCCGGTCCCAGTGCGCGTGGCTTCCGAGGCCGGCGGGAACGCCGATGACGATCACTTCGAACACGCCGCCGAGCGAATCGCCCGCCGCTTTCGCCTGGTCGATCTTTTTCATCATTCTCTTCTCGGCGTCCGTGTCGGAACAGCGCAGCTCCGACGCCTCTACCCGCTTCTTCAGTTCCTGAAGAGACACCTTCGGCACCTTGGCGAATACGCCGCCGATGCTCAAGACGTGGCTCATCACTTCGATGCCGAACTCTTCAAGGAGCCTTTTGGCCAACGCGCCCACGGCTACGCGCATCGCGGTTTCGCGGGCGCTCGAACGTTCGAGGACGTTCCGCACATCGGTCATCCCGTACTTCAGGGCGCCGGCCAAATCCGCGTGGCCCGGACGCGGACGGGTAACCGGTTCGGCGGAGTTCAGGAACGTGGGGTCCGGGGACATCTTCGCCCGCCAGTTTTCCCAGTCCTTGTTGCGGATCATGAGGCCGATCGGGCTTCCAAGCGTCCGTCCCCAGCGTACGCCGCTGTATATCTTGACCTGGTCCTTCTCGATCTTCATCCGGCCGCCGCGACCATATCCCGTCTGCCTTCTTGCAAGGTCCCGGTCTATGTCCGTGACCCTGATAAGAAGGCCCGAGGGCATCCCCTCGATGATTCCCATGAGCAACTCGCCGTGAGATTCTCCTGCGGTCAGGTATCTAAGCATCACCCCTCCTGAAAACCCCTTTAAAATCGCGCTCATCATAGCAAATTTATGATAGAAGTGCAATGAAAAGTATGGTATATTTCCGGGTATATTTAGGGTGTTTTTGACAATTTTAGGGCCGGAAACGGCTCTGCTGAGGTCTTTTTCCACATATGAGAATCCGCGATAGAAGGTGATTCGTGAAATATAAACAAAGGTCGTTCGGAAGGACGTCCCGCCCTGCGTTGCTCCCCTTTCCTTCGCATTCTCTAAGCCGGCCGCGACCTCTGCCCCTGAAAAAGGATTCTTCATGATCTCCCTGCTCTGTTCAGTCCGCGCCGAGGCGGAACTTCTCTTTACGAAAATTGCCGTGACAAGGACTGTCCCCATCGGCTCCAAGCACATCGTCGAAGGAACAATCGCCGATCTTGACGTACTCCTCTGCGTCGGCGGGATGGGGAAGGTCAATGCAGCTCATGCCGCGACGCTCCTGTGTTCACAATACCATCCGGAAGCTATAATCATCTTCGGCGTGGGCGGGGCCTATCCCTCTGCAGGCGCAGGGGTCGGCGATGTAACGCTCGCAAAGGAAGAAATCGCCGGCGACGAGGGCGTGCTGACCCTCGACGGGTTCAAGGACGCCGAATACATCGGTATTCCCCTTCTCAAGACCGCCACATCGGTGATCTACACGACCTACCCGGCGCCGGAGACGCTGCTGAAGCGCTCCCTCGGAACGCTCATCTCCCGTCCGGACATCGGTAAAGTCCATGTCGGCCCGTTCGTCACTCTGTCGACCTGCACCGGGACGTGGGCGCGTGCGCTGGAGCTCGAAGAACGCTATCACGGATTGTGCGAGAATATGGAAGGGGCTGCGGCGGCCCAGGTGGCGTGCTTTCATAACGTGCCGTGGCTCGAAGTCCGCGGAATTTCGAATATCGTGGAAGACCGCAACCTCGCGAAATGGGACATCGCGAAGGCGGCCGAGGCCGCCCAGCGCGCAGTCATCGGCATATTGGAAGGATGGCAACAGTGACAACGGTAACGATAGGATACTCGCCCTGTCCGAACGATACATTCATCTTCTACGCCCTGACCCACGGCAAGGTCCGTGTCCCCGGCGTGGAGTTCCGCGAGCGGCTCGATGATGTCGAAACGTTGAACTCGACGGCGCTCGACGGGGGCCTTGACGTCACAAAGATTTCGTATCATGCGCTCGGTCACTTGCGTGAGACCTATGCGCTTCTGCGCTCGGGCGGGGCGCTGGGGAGAGGATGCGGTCCGCTCATTGTGGCGCGGCCCGGAACGTCATTGGACGACCTGAAAAAAGGCGCCGTCGCCGTCCCTGGAAAACTCACCACGGCATACCTGCTCCTGCGTCTCTTCGACCCCTCGATCGGCAGGGTGCGTGTTATGACCTATGACCGCATTATGCAGGCGGTGGAGGAAGGAGAAGTCATCGCCGGTCTGATCATTCACGAAAGCCGGTTCACCTACCCGCTTCACGGTCTCGAAAAACTTCTGGACCTGGGAGAATGGTGGGAGAAGAATACCGGCCTTCCCATTCCCCTGGGCGGCATTCTCGGGAAGCGGTCCCTGGGACGGACGCTTCTGCTCCGTATCGAGGACGCCATTCGCGAGAGTCTCCGCTATGCGCAATCCCATGCGGATGAGGTCATGGGCTATTGCAGCCGCTATGCCCGGGAGATCGAGCCGGCGATAATGAAAAGTCACATCGGCCTGTACGTAAACGACTTTTCACTCGATCTCGGCGAAGAGGGCCTTGCCGCCGTGCGCAGGCTTTTCCGCGAAGCGGAAGCGCGCGGACTTTTTCCCCATTCGGACAAGCCTCTTCTGGCCGAGGATGATAAATAAATCGGTCCGCCGTGGCGCGGGCTCTCTCAGGTCTTGAAACTGTCTTGACTCACCAGTCCCCATAGTCTATTATTTCTCCTATGATCACCGTCAAACTCTTCGCCGTCTTGCGGGACAAGGCAGGCGCCGGCGAGCTTCGCTTCTCCCCGGGTCCTCGGACAGTGGCGGAACTGCTCGCGCAGATTTCCAGCGAATATCCCGACCTGTCGCGTTTCATTTCCGAAGGAAGACTCACGGTCTCCGTGAACCAGGAACTGGCCAGTCGGGACGCTCCGCTCGCGGATGGCGACGAGGTCGCGCTTATGCCCCCCTTTTCCGGCGGGGCCGGAAGCGTTTCCGGCATGGTCCGCGTACAAACGGATCCATTTTCCGTTGAATCGGAAATAGAGCGCCTCAAAAAAACCTCGGCTTCCATCGGCGCAATCGTGACCTTTCTCGGGACCACTCGGGACATATCGCGGGAAAAACAGGTTTCAAAGCTCGATTTCGAATATTACCCGGGAATGGCGGAGAAAAAACTTGCGGAAATAAGAGAAAAGGCGATAAAAGAATTCGGCGTAATCGAGGCGCTCATCATCCACCGTATCGGGACCTTACCCGTCGGGGAAAATATCGTTCTGATAGCGGTTGCGGCGCAGCACCGCGACGAAGCGTTCAGGGCATGCCGATTTTGTATCGATGAACTGAAGAGAATTGCGCCTATCTGGAAACGGGAGACGACACCGGAAGGCGAGGTCTGGGTGGAGGAACATCCGTGAAAGGCAGATGGCAGAATGCAGACAACAGACGGTCAGACACGAGCTTTTGATTCAGTCTTTCTTCTGCAAGTCTGTCTTCTGACTTCTGATTTTACTTCTTCGCCGTCTTTTTTCCGTTCCGCATAAAGACCACGCAGGTCGCGCAGTCTTCATCTTTGCGGCACCGGGTAAGCTCCCAGCACGGCTTTCCTTTGTCCGTGAACGCGGTGCAGCCCATCCTGCGCTCGTCGGGACAATCCTTGATTTCCCAGCACGGCGCGTAGTCGAGGAGCTTCTTGATTCCCTCGATGCTGATCTTCTTGCTGTGGATCAGCTCGCGCACGCAGCGAAGCCACTTGATGTCGTTCTCCGTGTAGAGGCGGTTCCTGCGTTCGCGGGTAGGCGTTATCAGCCCGTGCTTTTCATAGAGCCGGAGGGTCTGCGCCGTCGTGCCGACCAGCCGCGCAGCCACACCCATGGTGTACAAAGGCGCGTCCTTGTCTTTCAAAATATCTATGCTGTCCGCTACCATAAGTTTTTTATACTCTCCCAGGCGCTCACCATGTACGAGGTGAGTATCGTTATTTTATTCGTAACGAGAAGCAGCCCCATGAGGATCAATATCGAGCCGCTCGTCAGTTTTATCGCCTTCATATAATTTTTCAGCCTGGTGAACGTCGACAGGAAAGCGCTGATGGCGATGGCCGAAAGTATAAAGGGTACG
Source organism: Nitrospirota bacterium (assembly GCA_033854515.1). Classification (GTDB taxonomy): domain Bacteria; phylum Nitrospirota; class UBA9217; order UBA9217; family UBA9217; genus JAWOJY01. The sequence continues at coordinate 767 of JAWOJY010000156.1, read as the reverse complement.
CCGAGGCCGAGCGAGTAGAACACGAGAAGCGTCATTCCCCTGCCGACCGTTTCCGCCTGCGATGCCTGCAGCAACACCGCCCCGAGAAATGGCCCCGTGCAGGGCGTCCAGCCGGCCGCGAATATCACGCCGACCAGCAGCGTGCCCAGATATCCCGCAGGCCGGGATTTCAGGCGCACCCTCGTGTCCTGCTGAAGAAAGGGGATCTTCACAACGCCGGCGACGAAAAACCCGAGGATGATAAGAAGCACGCCCCCGATGACCCTGATAATGTTCAGGTATTCGGCAAGAAGCTGGCCGAGCAGGCTGGCTGTGGCTCCGAGCAGGACGAATATGAGAGAAAAACCGACGACGAAAGCCAGCGAATGGAGCAGCGTGGTATTGACGTTTTTCGAGCGTGACTCCCGGCTCACCAGCTCGTCGAAGCTTATCCCGGTTATATATGATACATATGAGGGGATAAGAGGCAAAATGCAGGGAGAAGCAAACGATACCATGCCCATCAAAAGAGAAAACAGCAAAGCTGAAAGCGATAAGCCTTGCGAAACATCCATGAGAAAGAAGGCCCCCCTTCAGAGTAGAGAGTATATTACCAAAGCACGATTATTCGAGTCAAGAAAAACTTTTATTATTTTTTGCTTGACTTATTCTAAAATTTCAATTATAAATAATTTAACATTTTTCTGTTCATGAGCCTCCCCTGAAGATGCCCTCCGTAGCGTTACTAATGGTAACGGAGGGCATTTTCTTATTGACAAAACTACCCA
>JAWOJY010000155.1:0-8095 GCA_033854515.1 Nitrospirota bacterium | reverse complement strand
CGAACCTCCGTAGGCTGACGCCGACAGATTTACAGTCTGTTCCCTTTGGCCGCTCGGGAACCTCCCCTTTAAGCCTTTTTTGAAACGCAACGATTCAGCGAATGAAACTCAGGGGCTGATCCCCGTTTATCTTCTTCCACATCCCCGCGTCCACAGTGCTAAAATGGAGCCACCGGAGGGACTCGAACCCACGACAGGCTGATTACAAATCAGCTACTCTACCAACTGAGTTACGGTGGCGAAACCCTCTCGACGCGATCCTCCCTCGTACTTCTGACTGAAGGAGTTCACCACTTCATTTGTTTCGACTATCCTTCGACTATCCTAGGCACAACAATACCGCCAAAGAATTGTTATTATAAGAAATTCCGGGTAGATTTGTCAAGGAAAAAGATAACGAGTCGGAAGACTCAAAAAGCAGCTCTATATAATCTATATAAAGGGAAAGAAAGTCGGCGTCGTCAACTATCACCAGGCTTCCGGGTCCGCCTCCGCTGGCGAAGCACTTCATAAAGCAACACCCCGGCTGCTACGGACACGTTCAGGGAGTTGATGTTACCTGTCAGCGGCAGGGACACCATGTAATCACAGCGTTCCCTTACGAGCCTGCGCACACCCTTGCCTTCGCTACCGATGACCAGGGCCATAGGCCGGATGAAGTCAGCGTCCCAATAAACCGTGTCGCCGCCCGCTTCGGCGCCTGTAACCCAAATTCCCGCTTTCTTGAGTTCTTCGATCGTATTGACGATATTGACGACCTTGACCACGGGTATGTACTCAAGGGCACCGGCGGCCGCTTTTGCGGCCACATCCGTCAGCCCGGCGGCCCTTCGCTCGGGAATGATCACACCATGCACACCTGCTGCCTCGGCGGTTCTGATGATTGCTCCGAGGTTTCTTGGATCTTCCACGCCGTCAAGAATAAGAAAGAGAGGGAGTTGCTCCTTCTCCTTCGGTATGCGCAATATTTTATCGAGTGTCGCGTACCTGCGGGCCGAAGCGAATGCTGCCACGCCCTGGTGAGGAGCGCCAGGGACCTCGCGGTTGAGCGCTTCTCGAGGCACCACCCTGACTTCGACGCCGCTCTCGCGGGCCAGCCGGATGATCTCTAAGGTTTCCCTGTCCGGCCTCCGCTGCTGTGCGATCAGAATCCTTTGGATCGGCCTTCCCGCCCTGAGCGCCTCCTTAACGGGATTGATCCCGAATATTTTGTCGTTGTGCATTCTGCCGCCATAAAAAAATTATCGGAGCGAACGGGAACTTAATCTTCTGAATGAAGCATAGGGTATGGAGCAGAGAGCAAAGCGTGAAAGCCATCTGCCCTATGTGCTCTGCTCTTTGCATAATTTACTCCGTGGGTTCTGTGCGGCGGATACCGTCTTTTACTTCGGTTTCCAGACTGTGCCTCCCGGCCGGTCAAACAGGGTAATGCCTGCGTCGTCCAGAATTTTCCTGATCCGGTCCGCTTCGGCCCAGTCCTTGCGCGCCCGAGCCTCGTTTCTGAGGTGAATGAATTCTTCGATCTTTTCTACAGGAAGAGTGACCTTAGCTTCTGCAAACCGGCCCTCTTTGAACCACTCATCAGGCTCACGGAGAAACAACCCAAGCGTCCGCCCTATATCCTCGATGGCGGACAAGGCACCGCGGAGGATTACCTGTGCGGCGTCTTCCCTTTTACGTTCGACCTCGGCAAGGAACTTGTTCACATCACGCACGAGGTCGTAGATCAGACCGATCGCGAACGCAGTATTAAAATCGTCGTCCATGGCCTCTTCAAAGGCCTTGGGGAAATTTACGATCTTGTCGTAGAGCGGCCGGTCCGAGGCTTCAATTACATCCTCGGGCTTGACCGAAGGAGGCGTCTTGCCGGCGAGGAAGTTCTTGATCCCCTCTTTCATGGTGTAAAAACGGTCGAGACCGGCCCGCGCGTCCTTGAGGTTCGCGTCGGAAAAATCGATCGGACTGCGGTAATGGGTCGAAAGCAGGAAGAGCCGCACAATTTCTCCGTCGAACTGATCGAGGATGTCACGAATGGTGAAAAAATTCCCGAGTGACTTGGACATCTTTTCCTGGTTGATGTTCACGAATCCGTTATGAATCCAGTAATTCACGAACTTTTTGCCCGTGTACGCTTCGCTTTGGGCGATCTCGTTCTCATGGTGGGGAAAGATCAGGTCTTTGCCGCCGCCATGGATGTCGAAGGTCTCGCCAAGGTGCTTGAACCCCATGGCCGAGCACTCGATGTGCCAGCCCGGCCTGCCCTGTCCCCAGGGGCTGTCCCATGCAGGCTCACCGGGCTTCGATGCCTTCCACAGGGCGAAGTCAAGGGGGTCGGCCTTACGTTCGTCAATCTCGACACGCGCTCCAGCCTTCATGTCTTCAAGGTTTCTTTTCGAGAGTTTGCCATAGTCGGGGAAGCTCGCGACGCGGAAATACACGTCGCCATCAACCGCGTAAGCATGCCCTTTCTCTATCAGGCGCTGGATTATGCGGACCATCTCCCTTATGTGTTCCGTTGCCTTGGGCTCTACGTCCGCCCTGTCCACGCCGAGGCGCTTCATGTCCTCCTGATAGGCCTGAATGTACTTGCGAGCGATCTCATCGGCCGTAGTGCCTTCCTCCTGTGCGCGCTTGATGATTTTGTCGTCGACATCGGTAAAGTTCCTTACATATTTCACCTGAAAGCCCCTGCGTTTGAAATACCGGCGTATTACGTCGAAGGCCACAGCGCCCCGCGCATGCCCCAGGTGGGAATAGTCGTACGCCGTAATGCCGCAGGCGTAGAAATTCACCTTTCCGGCAGTGATGGGAACGAACTCTTCTTTTTTTCCTGTGAGTGTGTTGTAAAGCTTGATCATAAATACGTTGTGCCCACGCGAAGCTTTTTTGATACAATTTAATTCAACAAGGGAGTAAAAAAATGACAAATGAGATTTAAAATTCTATAGATTGCCGCGCACTTTGTCAAGAAATTTCGCAGACAACGGAGATGAGCGATGACTGCCAAATCACTGAGATTCGTCATACACGAACATAAGGCTACAAGACTTCACTACGACTTTCGTTTAGAAATCGCGGGAGTGCTCAAGTCCTGGGCAATCCCCAAGGGGCCATCCATGAATCCTGCGGACAAGCGCCTGGCGGTCATGGTTCCAGATCATGTGCTGGAATACATAAACTTCGAAGGGATCATCCCCGAAGGCAGTTACGGCGCCGGGCCTGTGATTGTGTGGGACACGGGAGAGTTCATACCTCTTGGCGAGGAAGATCCGGCACAGGCGCTTAAAAGCGGGAAACTCAGTTTTAAACTGAAAGGCAAAAAGCTTAAAGGCGAGTTTGCGCTTGCCCAGATGAAAGGCCTTCCGCGGAGTACGGGCAAGGAATGGCTGCTCATGAAAAAAAACGACGACTACGCCAAATCCGATTTCACGCTCAAGAGCGATCTCACGCCGGCGCGGCTCAAGAGGCTCGAGGTCCGTGTCCCTCCGTGTGAGACTGAGTAAAAAGATAAGGGGAAAGAACCTGTATAACCATCTTTCCCCTTTCCTGAATCATCATCTCTTCGTTATCAAAAGCTTAAAATTTCTTGGGGAACTGTTTTTCTATACCGGCAGCCAGCGCATCGGCAATCGTGTAGATGTGGTTCTTCATGGTGTGCCATACCTGTGCTTCATGGACATAATCCTTTGCAGCGATGGCATCTATCTGCTCGATGTGATGGCCTCCGTGAGCGACCAAGAGGGCTAACAATGTCTCTTTCGGCCAGTTGGGATTAGCGGAGCTGAGAAATGTCGCGATCTCGTCGGCGTTCTTTTTCAACTTGTCCACAGCCGCATTCTTTGCGTCTGCATTCCCGCTGAAAGCGGCGTTCATGTAATCCTTGACAGCGCCGTAATGACCCGCAAGCAGGCCGAAAAGCTTATCACCTGCTTCTTTGCCGTAGAATGAAGCTACGGCGCCAGCGATATCCTTTGCATTCTGAACGACCTGATCTTCGGCAACTTTCGCCGCTTCCGTATCGCCGGATTTTGTCGCCAGCACCACGTTCCGAACCCAGAAGATATGGCCGGTCCACAAGTCTCGAAGGGCCAACCTGAGTTCAACGGTCTTTGGCGATACTCTGACGGCTTTCCCCTTCGCAATTGAAGGTGAAGCTGCTAACATTACGAGGGTTGCCGGGATCAAAGCTATGGTGAACAATTTCTTTAACATTTTGGATTCCTCCTTTAATTTCTAATTCAAGTATAAAACAAAACAACTGTTTGTCAACATGACGACTGCGTAGCCGTAAAGTATGAATAAGAGGTGAGAATATATATGCCGTCATGGGAGCCACGGGAAATGTCGGCAGTAAGGTAGCGGACATTTTGCTGGCAAGGGGCGAAAAAGTCAGGGTGATCGCACGCTCTGAAAACAAGCTGAAACCGTTCAGGAGTAGCGGCGCTGACATCGCTGAGGGAGACGTGGCTGATACAACGTTCTGAACGCAAGCGTTCGAGGGCACCGACGCCGTGTTCACGATCATGCCGCCAAATTTGAAATCACACGATTATCGCGCCTATCAAAATAAGATCGGTGAGGGTATCGGAGCGGCGATACGCGATTCCGGAGTAAAATATGTCGTCAACTTAAGCAGTCTCGGCGCTGATTTGCCGGAGGGGACCGGGCCGATTAAGGGTCTCTCTGACCAGGAACAGAAGCTCAATAAACTCGAGAGAGTGAATGTTCCGCATCTGCGGCCAACCTTCTATATGGGGAACCTGCTCAGGAACATCGGCATGATCATCAGCAAAAGCATCATGGGGGCATCTGGGCGGACGTGAAGATGCCGATGATAACCACCAAAGACGTCGCAAAGGTCGCCACCGACTATTTAGTCAAGAGAAATTTCTCCGGGAAATCCGTAACAGAGCTGCTCGGGCAGAGAGACCTTACCATGGAGGAGTGCGCGAAGATCATCGGCCAGAAAATCGGCAAACCCGACCTCTGGTATGTTCCGTTTTCGTACGAGGACGAGTACAAGGGAATGGTGGACGCAGGCCTGTCGAAAGATGTGAGCAGACTCTTCGTCGAGATGGAAAAAGTTTTGAACGAAGGGCTGTTCGGCAAGACGCAGCGTACGCCGGAAAATACGACCAGACGTCCTTTGAAGAATTTGCCGGCTATTTCGCTCAGATGTATCAGACTGCAGTAAGCAAGGCGGCGTGACGAGGGAATCGATCCCTCCCTCTCTCGTATACGGAAAGCGGCTGAGCAGGCGGGCTTGTAACATTCTCGCTTATCTGCCGCTTCCTTTTTGCACGGCGATAGATTCTATTCCCTATCAGCCAAAAAAACGACGGGCCTAGTGAGGCAACAATCGGCGTTCACGCACGATGGGCTTCTGTCCTGTGTTCGAAAAAAGATAACACCGAAGCCATCCGCTCGGCACAGGGAATAGCGACCGGCTTCAGTCCCATCGCGCTGATGGTCTTTTTTACTTTCAGATATCTTTGTCCGTTGCCGAATGGTGCATTACAAGTAGCATGCGAACCCTCTGCTTTTTTAGTGCAGTTACGTTGTGCTATAACAAGGAGAAATGAGAATTTTCGCTTCCTGGACGTTTTTTCTTATTTTTATACTCCTCAAGCCACATTTGCTCACCTATCGAATCCAGCGCGAGCCCTTCGATAATAGACAGGCACCGGCGTTCGACTTCCGGGGGCACCATCGCCCGCTCAAGGAGTTGGTGCGAAATCCATGGTGCGGTAAGCGGCCCCTCCAGCAGACAGGCCAATTCTGCTACCGCATCAGGACCTTCCTGGACGGCCGATTCTACGATCTCATACATTTTATCGACCGCACGGTTATTCACGAGAATAGTGCGCCGGTCCGAATAATCGAGCCGCGCACAGATTTGTGCATATTCCTTGTACCTGTCGAGCCTGGAATGCGGTATATTTTTCTTCATACCCGATACCCTTTATGAACGCGTGTTGTGTTCGATCAGCCGATGTCCGCTGCACGCCGCGGATACTACTTTCGTTCCCTTTGCCGCCGTGCCGTGATGGTCTCTCCGGCAATGCCCCAATTGTCGGTTTCGACTTCTTCGATCACGACGACAGTCGTTTGGGGGTTCTTGCCCAGAATGTCCTTAAGCAATTTGGTCACTTCACTGATAAGACGCGCCTTTTGCTCTGCGGTGGCGCCTTCCCTGGTGATCTTGATGTTCACATAGGGCATGGAAATCTCCAGAAAATGCGATACTAAAGAATGCGGCAGTATGAGGCTTCGTCCCCTCGCTCTTACGTTTCGCTTCTTACAATATCATATCGGCAGCCTGATTTTATACCGTATCGCTAAAACCCGCAATACAAATGTTACAATGATGCAGACGAAGACGGCCGTAACCTCATTCACTGTTATTCTTGAGGCAATGAGGTAGAAACAGGCGCCGATAAAAGAGCAGGTGGCGTAGAGTTCCGTTCTGGTAAACACATTCGGGATCACATTGCAGATAATGTCGCGCATCACGCCACCGAATATGCCGGTAATGACGCCGAGCAAAATAGAGATAAAGAGGGGAGTTCCTGCGTGAAAAGCGACCGAGACGCCGGAAGCGGTAAACATGCCGAGCCCCAGAGCATCGAGCACCAATATCGTCGTCACAACGCTCCTATTGTTGAGAGTATCCTTGATGACAGCCGCTGAAACGATTGACAAGACGAGGAGCAAAATAGAATAACCTGCGTGTTCAATCCAGAATAGCGGATGCCGGCCAAGAATGATGTCTCGCAGCGAACCGCCTCCGAAGGCGGTGATCATACCGACGAAATAGACACCGACGATGTCCATGCCTTTCTTCCGGGCCTCGTAGATGCCTGTAAGGGCAAAGGCAATGATCCCTATTACTTCGATTGTTTTAATAAGGGCATGCATTGATAATGCCTGTTCGCATTCAGTATGGCATGTCTAGTCTCGCAGTCGCAGCAACCGGCCGCAGGAAGAACAGCGATAGCAGTATGTCCTTTCGAGCATGCCCATGAAAATGTAGAACGGTTTTCCGCATTCGCAGCGGGACCGCAGCCTGGCAATTCTGTAGTTCATAAGCATGATGAGGGGCTGGATGAAAACCGCCGAGATAACCAGGAACACAAAAGCGCTGTATCCCCACCAGTCCATCTGGGCACCCAGCAGGAGCATAAACGCGAGTGCGAAAGGCACAATGATCAGGCCTGCAATAAACTGCTTGATTATTTTTTCGTTCTTCTCCGGTATGGAAACGTCTGAGAACAGATCTACGAGCTTCCAGCCGGCTTCGTCGGTAAGTCTCCGGCCGCATTTGGGACAGGCAAGTTTTGCATAGATGGTGGCCAGGGCGTCCCTGTTTACGTCTCTTCTGGACGTCCAGCCTTCATAGCGGGGTTTTCCCTCGTAGTTGCAGCCCGAGCATTTAAGCTCCACATTCCACCCGTGCATGGGCTGAATTGCCGCCTTATATTTTCTGACGATGGAGATCATTTCTTCTCTTTTCTTGCGTCGGCACGCGACCGGGACATGTTACCAAGCTCATTTATCATTTCGGCGGCGGCCTTCGGATCATGCATTGCCGCGGCCTTAACGTCATTCCATCGACGGCGCAGCATCTTCACATCTTCACCTTTCTCCTCTCGCGCCTTGATCTTTTTATCGATGCTATCGAGCTGCGCAAGGGCATCGCGAACACCTTTTTCAAAATTACGATATTTTGCGGCATCTGTTTTCGGGAGCGAGAAATCTCCGCTCGTTTTCCAGATGTCGCCCAGTTTCAGCCATGCGGCGAAGTTCTCTATTTTTCCCCCTTCCATAAGCACGATCTTCGATGTGGCCTTGATGTCCTTCACGTGAAGACCGTTCCTGTCGGCCACGACCTTCTGGCTGCCGGTAAAGGGCTCGGCGCCCTGATTGTCGTAAAACCGCCATGTGACGCGGGCGACCTGCGTGGAAGACCTGTGGCAGCTTTCACAGGTCCGTGATTTCCCGAGCGGGTGCGCGACCTCTTCCACCTGGAGCCACGCGAGGTAAAGATTGTTCCCTCCCGGAAAGCTGAACGTTCCGAGCATCGCATAAGCGTCGT
>JAWOJY010000154.1:0-17978 GCA_033854515.1 Nitrospirota bacterium | reverse complement strand
TCCGTTTCCGGCGGCAGCGGTACGTTCACGCTGTATCCCCTCCCCGCAGCCTCGCCGGTCTCATGCTCGAAGCCAGAGCCCGGGAAGAGCGATTGTCCTGTTTCATGCAGGGAAATGGTCAGGACCCTGTCCGTGCCGAAGAACGCCTCCTGGACGCCGTCGCCGTGGTGGGCGTCGATGTCGATATAGGCGACCCTTCTTCCCCGGGCGACCAGGGACTTGATGGCGAGCACGGGATCATTGATATAACAGAACCCTGAGGCCCGCGAGGCATGCGCGTGATGGAGTCCGCCCGCGATATTGAACGCGATTGCAGCCTCATTGTTGTCAACGAGGTCCGCTGCCTTCAATGAAGCGCCGGCAACGAGTCTCGACCAGGCGAACATGCCGGGAAAGATCGGATTGTCGCCGGGACCGAGCCCGAATGCACCGGCGTCCGCCACGTACTCGCCGCCGTCAGCGGCCTTAAGGATATCGATGTATTCCCTGGCATGCCAGGTCAGCAGGTCTTCCGGCTGCGCCACGGGAGATTCGACCAGTCGAGGGTCCCGGGGAGCGAGCAGGCCGCAGGCATTGATCAGTTCATAGGTGAGCTTCAAACGGAAGGGCTTTAACGGGTGGCCGGCTCCGTAATCGAATCGCGCGAATTCATCAGAGTAGATAAAGGCTGTTTTCATGGGCAGGCAGCAAGAATTTTGATTTAGCCCGAGAGGTACCGGACGACTTCGTCATCCGTCACGGGCGCGAACTCCTTATAAAAGGAGGAGAGCGAAAAAAGCGGTTCGAAGTCCCGCGCCAGAACGATCACCCTGTCGACCCCGGCCTCGGCAGAGAGCATTTTGAAGGCGTTGTCCGACGCGACCGGGGCAGCGACGATAATCGAGCGGGGACGCTTCTTTTTCACGAAATTGACCGCGGCCAACATGCTGTAACCGGACCCCAGACCGTCATCAATGAGAATCGCGGCCTTGTCCCCGAGGTCGGGGAACGACCGCCCATTGCGATACAATTGTTCTCTTCTCTTGACTTCCTGCATGACCGCGTCCGCCGATAATGCGAGTTCTCGCGCTGAAATTTCGAGCCGGTGAACGAGCGGCTGGTTGAGCGCCGTTGTTCCGTCCACGGAGACAGCCCCATAGCTCGCCTCCGGGCTCCAGGGAACCGGAATTTTGAGCAGCGGGATGACATCAAGCGGGCACGCGAGGACCCGCGCCACTGCGCTGCCTACAGGCACGCCTCCCCGCGGAATGGCCAGGACAAAGGGATTGTCGATACGATAAGACAGGAGTTCATGCCCGAGTTTTTCTCCGGCCTGTATACGGTTTTGAAATTTCATAGCATCGAGAATATCAAACCACTGCGGCAATCGCAGGGCGGTAAATGCAGTCAGGGAACAAATTTTTTTGATAGTCAGAGATGGCGGCTTTAAAACCGTCATTTCTTAAGGAATGCTGTACACCGCCGGTTGCGATCGGCTGCTTTCTCCGACGAAGTCAACGGATGCGGTTTGGGACATTGATAAGGCGCTGTTTGAATGCATCCAATCCAAAAAACAGCTACCCATGTAATTTCAATAATATCATAACCTGTACGAGAAATTGTGATCGGGTGAGGGACGGCCAATGTTGAAAAGGAAAAGATTACAGGATTTCAACGCTTTGAATAAATACAGAAAAAATAAGAAATGATTTCATGGCACCTGAAAAAAACAAAATATTTCAGATCACTTGACAACAAACAAACGTAATGGTAAGGTTGTGAGCTATAAAAGCCGGTAATTGTGTGTTACTGACTTTGCTCAGAGCAAACCTCGGGAAACCGGGGGACGCAGAGCCGCGAAGCTACATAAAACAGGATCGGTCAGAAGTACGCTTCACCTAAAGAGACTGTTTTATACGCTAGTCGAGCCGCCAAAGATTCAGTAGAGTTGCTATACTCTTGTCTTTGGCGGTTTTTTTTGGTCCGGGGATATTTCTACCTTAAGTGGTAAACCTGGACGAAACCGGACGTTCGAAAGAGGCGGTTTTATTCAACGCTAGCTTCGGCACTGCGTCGCCTTCTTATAATGATCAGAAAACGGCAGCCCGCAAGCGTATCGGAGTTTTACTCAAGGGCGCGGTCGGGTACTAACGGGCACTAAACGGTGCGGGAGGAAATGAGACATGAGAAGCGGAAAAAATATTTTGTTTCTTGTCGGGATTCTTGCAGCGCTGCTCGCGGGCTGCTCGCCCAAGATCTACGGCACAGTACAACTCGTGGATGCCAGCCTGCAGCCGATTTCCCCTGTGAAAGAAAGTCCGCAGGGAACGGTGGTGAACATGATCAACACTACGGCAAAGATCGAACAGGCGTCCGGAGCCGCGACTACGGGCCCCGATGGCAAGTTCGAATCAATAAAGGATTATATTATTCCCGGCGTCTACGATGTGGAGGCGACGAGGATCGGTTATGAGACCGAAACACAGACCGTGAAGATAGGAAGATTTACACACAAGAAATTGGAGTTTAAGCTCAAGAAGATACTCGAAGGCAAGCGGAAGACAATCGACAGTTCCAAGTCCGACGAGGATAAGATCGTAAACCCCGGTGAGGTGAACATCCAGCCGCCGACCATGTAACCTGCAAGCGAAACATCATAGTCGTTCAGCGAACTATAGGGCTCGATCTATGCTTGCGGACTTCAGATGTTCAATATGGAAATTGCGCATGGAAAGCCGGAAAAAATTTCAATGTTACAGGCACAATTTCCATTGTGCACCAGATTGTTGATCTAAGGAGGCCTCTTATGGTTAAGCGTTTTGTACAGTTGACCCTTATGATAGCGGCGTCATCCCTGCTCTTTGCGTGCGCCGGCGAGAAAATGGAACTCGAGGTCAAGGCCCGCATGAACGGAAAACCGGCGGTCCAGGCCAAGGTCTCGGTCGACGGGACGGAACTGGGAGCGACGAACGATGAGGGATATTTTTCCAAGATCATCAGGAAAAAGCCGGGGGCTGATGTCGAGGTCATCGTTTCCAAGGAGGCCCCGGGATACCATATTCAACCCTGGAAGGGCTCGTTCCTGATGAAGCTGCCGAAAAGCGGTACGGTCGACAAGTATTCGTTCGACGCTGACCTGAAGGCGACGCAGTTCGTCACGATTGTCGCGACGGAGAAGGGAAAGCCCGTTCAGGACGCGACCGTCAATGCCTTCAATAAAGAGGTGGGCAAGACCGACGCCAAGGGCGAGTTTGTGTACGAGTACAACGAACTTCCCGCATCCGGCGTGGACCTCACGGTGAACAAGACGGGCTACTCGACCTGGCACAAGACCGGCACGGTGGAGGCCGGCCAGAAACTCGAAGCCGCGCTCTCGCAAAAGGCGGTCGTCATCATTACGGCCCTCACCGATGAGTACGGCCAGTCGAGCGGCGTTCCGGGCGTGGCAGTGGCCATAAATAAAAAACAGGTCGGCAAGACCAATGCCAAGGGCATATTCGACTACAGCTATGGGGGCGAACCGGGCAAGAAGGTGCAGGTCTCACTTTCAGCGCCGGGCTATATTCCGGCCTCATGGAAGACTTCCGTTGTTCTTGAAGGCGAAGTTTCGCTCCAGCGCTATTTCTATCCCGCGACCCCCAAGCCGATCAGGGCCGGCATCTACCGTTTCGTGGGCAATGCCCCGGGAGTGGACCTCAAGGATGTTCTTGCCCAGACCGAGCAGTCGGTTGCAAACCAGATATTCAAGAACACCTGTTTCCGCGAAGTGCCGACCAAAACGCTCCAGGCGGAAATGAAACGCGCAAGATTGAGCATCGAAAAGATTATCGTTAAAGGATGGCGGGGAACGCCCCTTCGCAGAACGGTCGACATGATCGTGCTCGGCAGCGTGGCGAAGGACGACAGGGGTTTCCTCATTGAAACGAAGTTCTACAGCTCGGGTGGCAAGCTTATCCTCAGCCAGTTGAACAGGGCCAGGAGCGCAGGGGACATCAACTACGTTGCAAGGGAGATCGCGGCGAACATCATGGAGCGGTTCCCCTTTGAAGGCACGGTGGTCTCCAAAGATGAAGACCGCTACCGCATCAACCTCGGCAGGCCCGGTTACAAGATCAGCAGAGGCACGGAATTCTCCCTTATGGCCGCGCGGCTCGACGAGACCGGCAAGGTTTCGAGCTTCCGCGACATCGGAAAGCTCAAGGTTAAGAAGGCCGACGACACCGGTTCGTGGACCGAAGTCGAGGACCTGAAGAAGGGTGAGAAGATCAACATCGGCGACCGCGTGATCAGGCGCATGTACCGGGAGGAGGAAGCGGCGAAAAATTACTTCACTCTCTTGGCCAAGGGCGGCATTCCTCCCGATGTCTCACCGCTGGGCGCGGTGAATATCTACCTCAATGAGGAGTGGGTCGGTTCCACGGGCACCGACGGCAAGGCGGAGATCCCGGTCCGCCTGGGCAAGAAGTACGACATCGTGCTCTACCGTCACGGCTACCAGCAGGTGAGCGAGCGGGTCAGGATCGAGAAGAACGGGGACACCAAGGAATTCGTCCTGCAGGTGAATAACTCCCTTTTCAAGATCGACTCGCAGCCTTCGGGAGCTGAGGTGTACGTTGACGGTGACAAGATCGGCACGACGCCCATCATCGGCGGGAAGCTCGTGAACCTCGGGTTCCACACGGTGAAGGTCACCGTGGGCGGAGATTACCGAGACTGGGAGGAGGTCATGGAGTTCGCCCAGAAAGTCGAAGACCGTACGGGTGACCGGAAGATCGTCCTCCAGAAAGATTATCTCAAGATAGGTGAACGGGCAGAGCAGAAGGGCGACGTGGACGGCGCGATCCGGGCCTACCAGAGCACGGAAAAGGGGCACCCCGATTATTCCGAGGCGCACACCCGCTTGGCCCAGATCTATCTCGATGAAAAGAACGATTATGAAGCGGCGATCCGCGAATTCGAAAACGTGCTTTCACTGCCTGAAAATCAGCAGCTCCTGTACAAGCAGTATGCCGTAGCCTATACGAACCTTGGCCACGCCTATTACGAGAAGGGAAGCAGCCTCGTGCAGAAGGACAGGGACGCCGCCGCGCAGGATTTTGCGAAGGCGATCCAAAATCTGCAGATTGCGAAACAGAACACGCGGTTCTTCCCCGACGTGCGGTACGACGAGGCGGTGCATGACACCTACTACTATCTGGCGCTGTCGTACCACAAGCTCTACCTTATCACGAGGAAACCCGCGATCCTAAACAGCGCGAATCTTGCATGGAGAGATTACTTCGACTTCTTCCCGAAGAGTCTCGAAGGGAACAGCACATTCGAACAGAGCCGCGAGACGGCGCAGAAGTACTGGGACCAGATCAAGAACCTCTAACGGGACGAAGGAGGATTGCTATTGAAAGCGTGGAAGATCTGCTGTGCCGCGGGGCGCGCAGCAATCGCGGCGGCGCTTCTTGCCGGCATCGCGGGAGCCGATGGTGTTCAACCCGCCGCTCCCCGCGACGTTGTCGTCGCTCCGACGGGGGAGAAAAGACAGGAGGAGAAAAAGCCCGACGACGTGGTCGAGCCCCTCTTTGTGAGGCCGCTGACCCGGATAGAAACTGGCCGCAACGATCTCAACCCTGTGTGGTCGCCGTGCGGGACGCTCATCGCGTTCGAGCGGAGCAGGGGTGACAAAAAAGAGATCAACATTGTGCGTCCGGACGGGTCAGTGGTCCAGACCATTTACTATCAATTGCCCGAAAACAGCAAGGAGATGAAGTTCTTTTTTCCGGGCGTGTACGAAGAAGTGAGCTACAACGCGGGCATTACGTGGTCGCCCGCCGAGGACCGGGTTGTGTTCATGAGCAACGGCGGGGAAGGCAACTACGACCTGTACCTGGGGGAGGTCGGCGGCAAAGAGACGACGCGGCTCACGGACTATAAGGAAAAAAACGGCCAGGCGCACTGGTCCCCTGTTGCGGATTCGATCGTCTTCATATCGGGCCGGACGGGGAAGGGCGACGTCTATCTCCTCGACCTCGCCACTCGCGGTCTCACGCGGCTGACCCAGGGGGGCAAGCCCTATCTTTATCCCCAGTGGTCTCCGGACGGGAAAAAGATCGCGATGATCCACGGCAGCAACGAAAACCACGATATCTACATCATCGGCGACGTTGCCCGACCCGTTGAGACGCTCAAGGCGCTCACGACCTGGCCCTATGACGACCTTCGGCCGGTGTGGTCTCCCGACGGGAAGAAGATCGCCTTTTACTCCAATTTTAATTCCGCCGGGGACCCCAAGGTGTGGTCGCTCATGGTCATCGCGGCCGACGGCTCCGACCCTACGGAAGGAGACGGCCTCGCCGCGAGGGCGGTTGTACAGGACATAATTCCGGATGTGGAGCGAGGGCCGGCATGGCTGCCCGACAGCGAGCGGATCGTATACGTAAAAAATGACAAGCATGGATACAATCCGATCTATATTGTGAACGTCAAGGACGGGACGAATCAGCAGATTAAGACAGAAACGAAGATGAACCACGACATCGCCTGTTCCCCGGATGGAATGATCGCATTCCGTGCGCAGGTTAATCAGTGGGACCAGATCTTCATCATGAAGTTGAAGCAATGAGGGACGAGAGAAAATCCTAAACGAGCTTTTGCGCACAACAGCAGGATTTTTTCTCGCCGATGCGCAGAGAGCACTGAAAAAAATACAAAATTCAGCCTTTTGGAAACTTGGGTATCCATGCGGGAGTTTAGGAATTTAAGATTTAGAATTTTACCGACAAGGGGTGTGTATGAAGTATCTGGCATGTGTCTTCCTGATCTTTATCTTCGCACCATCGTTCGCTTATTCAGCCGATGACCCGGTGATGCGGGCGATGAAGCTTTACGAAAAACGGCATTATGAGGAAGCGGCCGCCGCGTTGCGCCCTGAGCTGCCGTCCATGGGGCAGTCCAGGCAGGGGGCCGCACACCTGATGCTGGGCATGATCTACATGAAAAGCGCCGAGCTGTACCGCGAACTTTATCAGGAGTCGCTTTCCGCCAGCCAGGACTATTACAAAAAACTGTCGGCTGCGCGGGGCCAGAGCAGAAGCCGCTTTGTGGACCTCTATATGGGCGAGGCGCTCATCGAGGCGGGAAAGCCCGGAGCGGCCGCCGTCTATCTGGAGAAGTTCGCCGCCGATGAAGGCATTTCCCCGATGTATCGCGCTCTGGCGAAGGCGGATCTGGGCCTTTGCCATTACCTGAGCAACGACAAGCAGAAAGCGGAGACCCTCTGGAATGAAATAGACACGACAGACCCCGAGGTCAGTGTCCAGCTTGCTTCTATTTTCGGCAGGGTGGGCCGCAAGGACAAGAACCCCGTTGCACTCTGCGAACTGAGTCTCAGAGAGGCGAAAAAATCCCGCAAGTCTCCTTCCATTCGCATGGTGAAAAACATCATTTCGGTTTACGTCAGGGCGGGTCTGACGGACAAGGGGCTTGATCTGCTCAAGCATGCCGACGCCAGGGCGTATTCCTACAGAGAAGTCCTCGGCAAATCCAAAGTCATAAACTTTTACGATCCGTCGCTGCTCGGCGACCTGTCGATGCTGTACGGTCAGGCGTGCCTGGCGCATCTCGAAAAGGCTGCCGCGGACGCGACGGTGAGAGACCCTGCCGAATATTATCTCGGCGAGGCATATGCCCTGTTCGGCAGCATCGACCTGTCCGCGAAGGTTACGGCTTCGTTTATCGCCGCATCGCGGATGCCGCAGCAATACAAAGACAGGATACGGGTATGGCAGGCGGCGGACCAGTATCAGAAGGGCCGGCAGACCGATGCCGTCGGCATATGGGACGAGCTTTCACGGAAACAGCAGCTCGATCCTGACCTGCTCGCCGAAATCCTGCTCGCCTGCGCCCGGGTCAGGGCCGAGTGCCCCATGATTGTGAAACGGGCGGAAAACGTTGTTGAATCAGGGGAGGGCAAAAAGTTGTATGCCCTCAACTTCGCGCTGGGAAAATACTATCTGGCGAAAAAGAACCAGTCGAAGGCAATGTCGTGCATGGAGGCAGGCCGGGATAAGAGCAACAAGAATAAAATAGAATCGAACGACCCCCTGATGCTCGTCGACCTCGCCGGGCTTTACTACCGTAACAAAAAATTCTCCGAGGCCCTCGAAATCTACTTCGATATGAGCAAACAGTTTCCGGCGGTCCGTCAGATCCAGGAGACAATGCAGGGTGTTTACGCAATGGAACAGAAGAGCGCCGGGGACGTGAAGATCTTTTAAGAACATCGCGGATTTCGGATTGCAGATCGCGGATTTAATTCCGCATTCCGCAATCCGCATCCGAAATCGTGGAGGAGGAGCTTATGAAAAGGGTACTTTTAGTTGCACTGTTGCTGGTCGGAGTAACATTCGTCTTGTCACCGTTCGCTGAGGCGGGATCTAAGAAAGACGGAAGGCCGGACGGCGGCACTTTGAACTACGGCGAATACGGCAGGCCGGCCACGCTCGATCCGATCACGAGCAATGAGATGATTTCTCTTCGCATTACCGAGCTCGTGTTCAACGGCCTCGTCGGTATCAACGAAAAGCAGGAGATCGTGCCCGAACTGGCCGAACGGTGGGAAATGTCCAAGGACGGCCGCACCTATACTTTTTTTCTGAGAAAAGACGTGACCTGGCATGCCAGGGAAGGGGAGGAAGCGAAACCATTTACCGCCGATGACGTGATCTTCACCTATAAGATCATGATGCATCCCAAGACCATCACCCCTCTCAAGGTTCGGTATGAATTCATCGACACTGTCGAAAAACTAGACGACTACACGGTCCGCTTCACCCTGAAGCGGCCGATCCTGAACGCGCTCGCCAAATTCAGTTTCAAGATCATACCCAGGCACGGCCCGGCCAATCCCCTGTACCTGACGAGGGAAGACCCCTTCGTGCAGAACCCCATCGGCACCGGCCCCTACATTCTGAAAAATATCACGGCGGACCGTGAGATCGTTCTCACGGCGAACGACAACTATTTCAAGGGCCGTCCGCACATCGACAAGTTCGTGGCCAAGCCTTTTGCCGACCAGAACATAATGACCCAGGCGCTCATGTTCAACGCAATCGACATGATCGTTCTCGTGAACCCGCGGGACATCCCTGAGATCCAGGGCGACAAGAGGTTCGTCCTTCAGCCCTACAATGCCCTGTCTTATTCATTCTTCGGCTACAACATGCGGAACCCCCTGCTCGCCGACAAGCGCGTGCGCCAGGCCTTCACTTATGCCGTAAACCGGCAGGAGATGCTCGATTCGTTCTTCAACGGCCAGGGCACCATCATTTCCGGCCCCTTTGCGCCCGGCAGCTGGGCATACAACCTCGAAGTTCAGCCCTACCCCTTCGATCCGGAAAAGGCGAAGTCGCTTCTCAGGGATGCGGGCTTCACTCCCGGTCCGGACGGCATCATGCAGAAGGGCGGCAAGAAACTCTCCTTCACACTCAAGGTGCCCATCGAAAAAGAGAGCGAGGCCGTTAAACGGGTGGTGCTCGCCTTCAAGAATTACCTCAAAAACATCGGCGTCGACGTCAATGTTGCGTTCGAGGAGTGGCAGGCGTGGAAGGAGGACGTATTCCTTGAGCACGACTTCGACATCGTCTTCGCCTCGTGGGTGTTCGACGATTCCGCGGACATTTCGTCGCTCTTCCACTCAGCCGAGATCGGGCCGTGGAAGAACAACTTCATCGGCTACTCGAATCCCGAGGTGGACAGCCTTATCGTGGAGAGCAAACTTACCCTCGACCACGAGAAGCGGAGGACCATCAATCGGAAACTCCATGCCATTCTCGCCGACGAGAACCCGTACACGTTCCTCTGGACGCTCACGAATTACGCAGCGTACAACAAGAAGGTACGACACGTCGCCATCCATCCGTACAAGTTCTTTTCCTTTGCGGACGAGTGGTTTATGGCAGAGAAAGACCAGAATTAGAGCACGCATAGCGCGGAGGGCAAAGAGTGACCCAAACGCCGGCGTAGTTTTTTGGCTCTCCGTCATAATGCTAATGTATTACAAAATTTATGAAAGTTTCTTCGATTAAACCCATAGCTCTGGTGCTCTCCCGGGAACTCATGATCACAGTGCTCCTCCTCCTCGGCGTGAGCTTGGTGGTGTTCACCATTCTTTATCTCTCTCCCGGGGACCCCTTCAGCGTTCTGCTGGAAGGCCAGATGTCTTCGGAGGAGGCCAGGGCCGGCGTTCGCGAGGCGCTTGGGGTGCCGAAAGCGTGGTACGCCCAGTACCTGTCATGGCTCCTCAACATGCTTCGAGGAGACTTCGGCACCTCCATACGCACGGGCCTGCCGGTGCTGAAGGAGTTGCTGCGCGTCGGTCTCAATACGCTCGTGCTCACGATCGGCTCCCTGCTCGTCACCCTCGCGCTCGCTGTTCCGATTGCGCTCTACTCTGCGGTCCGCGGCACGAACAAGGTATCCTGGCCGCTCACCATGTTCGCCTATGTCGTCTCCGCCCTGCCGGTGTTCTGGTTCGGGTATATCGTTATCTACGTTTTCATGCACAAGTTCGGCCTGTTCCCGCTTGCTTTCGGGGCGTCGAGCTCGGGAAAATACGGCTGGCTGTACGCCGCGCTTCCGATTTTCGTTCTCGGCTTCGGAAACGGCACGATGAGCGAGGTCATCCGTTTCCTGCGCGACGAAATGAGCAGGGTCATGGATGAAGACTATATCCGCACGGCCCGGGCCAAGGGGGCATCGATCTGGAAACATTCATTCAAAGAAGGCTTCTTGATACCCGTGACCGAGATCATCGCCTCGAAGATCCCCTTCATTCTTGGCGGCGCGGTGATCGTCGAACAGGTGTTCAACTGGCCCGGTATGGGCAGGATGGCTTGGCAGGCGGCTCAGGACCGGGACTTTCCGGTGATCATGGGCATCGCCATCCTCGCCGCAGCCTTCGTGCGTCTCGGCAGCCTGTTTCAAAGTATCGTGTATGTTGCGGTAAACCCGCGGGCGTCGAAAGAGTAATAGCAAAGCGCAAAGGGCATAGAGCATAGAGTAAATTGCTATGCGCCATGCTCTATGCACCATGCAATCTATTATGAAAACCTATTCTCAAATCTCCGGCGAGATCGGCGAACTCTCCAATCTTCCTTTCTGGAAAAAAGCGGAGGCGGTGGACCTCGCGTACGTGGGCTACGGGCTCCTGATCGTCACGCTCGTGGTGGTGTCTTACGTTCTGGGCGCCTTCAACTTGCTGCCCCATGATCCGCAGGCCATCAACCTCGAGCTCATGATGGCTGCGCCCGGCACCAAGGGCTACCCGCTCGGAACGGACTTCATGGGCAGGGACATGCTCTCGCGGCTGATCGTGGGGATTCAGGCGTACTTTCTGCCCGGGCTCCTGGCCATCGCCATTGCACTCATTCTAGGGATCGTGCTCGGCGTGCTCGCAGGCTATCGAGGCGGGAGGTTCGATACCGCTATCACCTATTTTACGAACCTCGTCGATTCCTTCCCGCGCCTCGTGCTCATCCTGCTTGTGATTGCAGCGTTCAAGCCTGACATCTATTACATCATGATCGTCGTAGGACTGACGAACGTCCCTGTCGTGGCGTCCCACATCAAGGGGAAGATACATTTTCTCACTCAGAAGAACTTCGTCGAGGCAGCGACGGCCCTGGGACTGCCGACCAGGACGATCATTCTCAAGCATATCCTCTGGCATAACTGCAGGTCCGTGCTGATCATCCAGGCCACGCTCGGAATGGGGGAGGCCATCCTTATGGAGACGAGCCTCAGCTATCTCGGGTTCGGCGTGCAGGAGCCGACGCCGTCGTGGGGCAACATGGTCCAGGCCGGGGCGAATTACCTCATGCAGGGCAAGTTCTGGCCCTCGACCGCGCCCGCGCTTGCGATCCTGTTCACGATTCTCGGCTTCCATCTTCTCGGAGACGGACTGAACAACATCCTCGAAGGCAAGAGGGGCAAATGAAAGACGCGCCGCTTTTGAAAATAGAGGATCTCCGCACCTACTTCTACTCGCGGAGCAAACAGGCCTTCATCCGTTCCGTTGACGGTGTGAACATCCAGATTGCGCAGGGAGAGACGCTCGGCGTGGTCGGTGAGAGCGGAAGCGGTAAGAGCATCACTGCGCTTTCGGTTATGGGCCTCATCGGCGCGGGTCCTGGTGTCATCAGCGGCAAGGTCGGGTTCAAGACCAACGGTATCCAGAAAAACCTGCTCCAGGACCTCGAGGACTATGTCAAGGTCACGGTGAAGGACGGAAAGATCATGGCCGTGAGCAAGGACGTGGTAGGCTGGGAGAAGAATGCCGAGCGTGTCATGAGCAAGATACGGGGGAAAGAAATCGCCATGATCTTTCAGAACCCCAAGTCCTCGCTGAATCCCTTTACGACAGTGGGCAAGCAGATCACTGAAGCGATCCGGCTCCACACGCCGACCAAGGGCGACCGGGAGGCGAGGGAGCGGGCCGTCTACTGGCTCGACCGCGTAAAGATCGATTCGCCACGGCTCAGGTTCGACAATTATCCCTACGGCCTTTCCGGCGGCATGTGCCAGCGCGCCATGATTGCCATGGCCCTTGCCTGTGAGCCTTCACTTCTCATCGCCGATGAGCCCACGACAGGGGTCGACGCCACGATCCAGTCGAAGATCACGGACCTTCTGGCCGAACTCAAATCCGGGCTCGGGATAACAACCATGCTCATCAGCCACGACATCAGCGTCATCTCCCGCTTGTCGGACAGCGTGGCTGTCATGTACGGCGGCACGGTTGTCGAGTACGGCCCGACAAAAGACATCCTCGCCCCGGATTTCGCGTCCAAACACCCTTATACTGTTGCGCTTCTTGCGTCCATTCCGAGTAAGGAGAACATAAGGGAAAAAGGCTATCTTCAGGCAATCGAGGGAGACGTGCTTGACACCGTTAATATCCCGGCGGGCTGCCGGTTCTATGCCCGGTGCAACAAGGTGACGGGCGCCATCAGAGAAAAGTGCGAGCAGCGCGAGCCCGATCTCAGGGCTATCTCTCCCGGCCACCGGCTGCGGTGCTGGCTGTATTCTGATTAGATCGGTCCCGCCTTTGTGGCGAAAAAGGTTTTATTTATGCCGAAGACCATTCTCGAAGTCATAGACCTCAAGAAACACTTTTTCCAGCGCAACGGGATTTTCTCCCCGCTCAAGGAGCGGGAGCGGTCCATCCCTGCCGTGGACGGCGTGAGCTTTTATCTCAAAGAGAACGAGACCATGGGGCTCGTGGGCGAGTCGGGCTGCGGCAAGACCACTATCGGCAGGACCATCCTCAGGCTCACACCGGCGACGTCGGGTAAAGTACTTTTCGACGGCAGGGACATTCTCGCCATGCCGCCGGAAGAGCTCCGGCAGCTCAGGGGCCAGATGCAGATGATTTTTCAAGACCTCGACGCGGCCCTTAACCCAAAGATGCGCATCCGGGAGATACTCAAGGAGGCGATCACGGTCCACCACAAGGTGAGCGACGCCGAGGTCGACAGAAGGACCGCCGAGCTTCTCGAACAGGTTAATCTCAAGAAGAGTAAACTTTCCAATTTTCCCCATGAACTCTCGGGTGGGGAAAAGCGCAGGGTCGGCGTCGCGCGCGTGCTCTCGGTCGGCGCCCGCTTCATCGTGGCCGACGAGCCTACGAGCGCGCTCGACGTCTCCATCCAGGCCCAGGTGGTGAACCTGCTGAGGGACCTCCAGAAACAGCTCGGCCTTTCCTACCTTTTTATCTCGCACGATCTGCGGGTCGTGGAACTCATCAGCCACAAGGTGGCGGTAATGTACCTCGGAAAGGTCGTCGAGATGGGACTGGCCGGCCGGATCGCGAATGCCGCCCGCCATCCCTACACCCATATCCTCTGGTCCTCCCTGGTTGAGAAGCAGAGCAGGGAATCATCAGTCACCCCGGCCAATCCCCGGACAGGCAGGTGGGGGGTCTTTGATTTCGAGCGGCCTGTCGCAGGCTGTCGTTTCGCCCCCCGGTGTCCGGTCTACGAGTCAAAGGGCAAGCCCTCAGAATGCACCGACCCGGCGACCGAACCGAGGCTCCGCGACCCGGGCGACGGCCAGTACGTTGCCTGCCATTTCCCGCTTTAGCCCTGCCAGGTCAAATCATGAAGAGAAGAGGCGAGAGGAGAGCGATGTGGTGACGTTCGTACGCCGATACTTTCGAGTTCCTTTGAACGGGTGTCATTATGCCTGACGAGAAGATGAGACAGGCGCCGGTGATAACATTCGAAGCATGTGAATAACAGCAATCGCACTTCGGCTCCATGCAGATTCATCTGTATTCGACGACGAAAACCCGTTATGTAAAAGTAATGATTTTTTTAATGGCTGATGGTATAATTATTTTATGGCATGGCTTAGTACTTTAGGATTATTCATAGTTCTTCTATTCGGTTCCTTCCGTTTTTCGTGGGCCGGGACACCGACTACGCCTATCGTCGAACACGGACCGAGGAATTGCTCGATGATCGCCCTCACCTTTGACGCGTGCCCCACGGTATTGGCTGATGAATACGACGGGAAGGTGATTGACGTCCTTATCAGGGAAAAAGTGCCGGCCACGCTGTTTCTGAGTGGCAGGTGGGTGGAGAAGAACCAGGAGAAGACGAAGTTTCTCGCGAGCCTGCCGCAGTTTGAGATCGCAAACCACAGCTATTATCACCCTCACATGACGGAAAAGTCAGATGATCGAATTTTGCGGGAATTGAGGAGGACGCAGGCGCTGATCAAAAAAGTGACGGGCAGGTCGGCCCGTTTTTTCCGGCCTCCTTACGGAGAGGTGAACGAACACCTTGCGGAACTGGCTGCAGAGGCCGGGCTCGTGACTATTGAGTACGACATGCCGTCCGGCGACCCGGACCCCGGCCTCTCGGGCCAGGCAATTGCGCGCGCTATATTGAAAAATGCAAGGGGCGGTGACATTATCGTTTTTCACATGAACCGGAAGGGAGTGCATACAGCGGAAATCCTGCCGGGAATCATCGAAGGACTTCGTAAAAAAGGGTTCACACTCGTTACGGTCGGGGAGTTGCTGAAGGGCGATCACGGGGATCAAAGGACGATTGAGACGAAGAGGCGGGTCGGGGCTGAGAAATCATGATCCCTCTGTTGCGAAACCCGCGTAAAACCGTCAGAATTGGAAATGCGTCATCACAAGGGCCGGGAAAAATCCCGGCCCTTGCGTTTGAAACGACTGATTCGCCCTGCTGTTCTTGTTATTTCGGCAGCGAGGCTTTGAATCGCTCGAGCCAGATGATGTGGCTCTTTTCTTCATTTATGAGCGCCTCCAGGGGCGCTTTTTCCCCGATGATCGGCAGGAGTTCCATGTAGTAGAGCAGGGTCTCTTTCTCGAAACCCAGGGCGAACAGTACGGCGTCTTTGACCGTTTTTATCCTGTCCATGGATGGCAGCGCCTTGCCCTTTCCGAGAAAGAATTCCGATTCTACGAAGGCACGAAGATAGTCGCTTACGTCCTCCCACCGCTCGGGCTGGGCAGCCTGCTTCATGACAGCCTCTTTGAGATCGGAGAAGGTTTTTTCGTGAAATTTTTCCTTTTCAGCGAGCGTGGTGAAGAGCTTGAGCAGGTCGCCGTCCTTCTTAAACTTTTCCGCCATGATCGTATAGTACTCGTAACCGAGACGCTCCGTCTGTACGGCCATTTCCATGACTTCTGAAACAGAATATTTATTCATCAGTCCTCTCCTCTGTCGGGAACAAGATTTTTAACTCTAATGATAGCGTGCCGCCGTAAGGGTGTCAACCCGGATTCTGTCTTGTTTCTTGCACAAATATTCTTGTTGTGTTACTATGCAAGCTCGTATGCGGACGCTCATCAGTGCCATAATTGCGGCCCTTCTGGTTTTTCCAGGAAGCGCGTTGTCTGCGGACAAGGGACTGACGGTAAGAGGGGTAAGATACTTTTCCTATCCCACCTTTACGAGGATCGTGCTTGAAATCGAGTCCCCGGCAGCCTATGTCCTCACCAGGATCGAGGGCGGAAAACTCATGTTTACCGCCTATGACGGCCAACTCACAGTGAAAGCCGGGCCCCCTGCGATCAATGATGGCGTGGTGAAGGACGTAGTGCAGAGACAGGAGGGCGACAGGTCCGTTCTCTATATAAACCTCGACAGGGCCGCGGGCGACGTGAAGGATTTCGTATTGCGGAACCCGGACCGGATCGTCCTCGATATTTCGCGGGGTCCCGCTTCGGCCCCGCCCCCGGCACAAGCTCCGTCCCGGGCTACGATCGTTGTTCTCGATCCGGGCCACGGCGGAGGAGATACAGGAATCGTTACGCCGCAGGGCCAGGAAAAGAGCTTGACCCTCGATCTGGCGCTCAGTCTGAAAAGACTCCTGCAGAGGGACCCCCGTCTTAAGGTGATCCTGACGAGGGAAAAGGACCAGGCTCTCGCGCTCGATGAGCGCGCCGCGATCTCCAACTCATCGGGGGGCGACGTTTTTTTGAGTCTCCATTTCGCACCCGGCAGCGAGGCCCGTGTCTATATAGCCGAGCCCGACATGGAGCCCGCGCGGCTGCCGACTGCTGTCGGACGGAGCGACTTTCTTGGCTTCGAGACTGTCAGCGAGCAGCAGGCAATGCTCTGGGGCGGGCAACAGGCAGGGCATGTAAAGGAAAGCGGCGGCCTCGGGAAGCAGATCCTGCAACAGATGAAAGGCGCGGAGAGCGCCGATCCCGTGCAGGCGCCCCTTGCGGTGCTTAAGCCGGTGGACGCCGCTGCAGTTCTTATCGAAGTGGGAGTTGACCAGGACAGAAAAAAAGCGGCTGAGGGGATCGCGAAAGGGATAGAGCAGTATGTCGGAGAGAATAGATAGGCGGATCCGGGGAGACCGGGTGGTCGTTGCCATCATCATCGTTCTGGCCGCGTGCGCCTCTGCCGCGCTCTATGTGTGGTCTACGCGTGATGTTCCCGTCCCCTCTTCAAAGCCCGGTGTGCAGGAAAGGACCCCGCAGACGCAGCCGTCGGCTGCGGACGCACAGCTTGCGGTTACGCTCTACTATCCCTCGGGGGACGCGTTGACCGCGGTACAGTCGGCGGTCAATCGGCAATCCGATACGCAGTCTCAGGCAAAGGCGGTTGTGGCGGCGCTTTTCGCTGATCAGCGCGCAGGACAGGTCGCCGTGCTCAGGGACGTTAGGCCCGCGGCATTCTATCTCGATTCGTCCGGTACCGCCTCGATCGACCTGTCGACGGCGCAACAGAGGGAGGTCAGGGCCTCGGCGGAAGAAGAGCTTGCGGCGATATACGCCGTTGTAGACACTCTGACCCGCAATTTCGCGGAAATAAAACAGGTTCGTTTCCTGCTCAATGGAAAAGAGGTTCAGACGCTTGCGGGTCATGTCGATGTGACCTCGGTCTTTCACGAAAGAACCGATCTGATACGGCAATAGCAGCGGGAAGGGGGAAGTCGTAACGAGCGAGGTCGGCGGCGGCATGTCTGCGGAAGCGGACCCCAGGAGTACTGCATTCGGAAAACATGGAAAAGGCAATCGGGATATTCGACTCAGGTATCGGCGGGCTTACGGTGCTCAAGGAGATCGTTGCAAAGCTCCCGGCTGAAAATATCATTTACCTCGGCGACACGGCTCGCGTCCCGTACGGGATCCGTTCGCCCGAGACCGTCACGCGATACAGTTTCGAAAACACCAGCTTCCTCCTCTCCCAGGAAATAAAAATGCTGGTGGTGGCGTGCAATACGGCCTCGGCTATCAGTCTCGATGCCGTAAAGAAGGAGTTTCCCCTTCCCGTTATCGGGGTGCTCGAGCCCGGCGCACGGGCGGCCGCGGCCGTAACGAAGAGCGGAAAGGTCGGCGTGATCGGGACCGAGGCCACGATCGGCAGCGGTGCGTATGAAAAGGCCATTAAGAAGCATAATCCTCTTATCGAGGTTCACAGCTTTGCCTGCCCGCTCTTCGTCCCGCTCGCGGAGGAGGG
>JAWOJY010000153.1:0-6106 GCA_033854515.1 Nitrospirota bacterium | reverse complement strand
TCGCGAACAGCTTGTGGCTGCTGGGGATGTTCGGGTTCACGCACGGAGCCCATGAATGGCTGGTGCTCGGCCCCCTCATCGAGGGGGAGCACCTGACGTTCCCGCAGATTTTTGCGGCGATTGCGCTCGCCGCAGCAGTGGTCCTTCTTTCATTCGTTTTTCTTCACACGCTGAGTTCCCTCGCGAGTCCGATACGAAGGAACATCCTTAAACTGCTCTTTGCCCGCGACCATATGCGTCTGATGGAGATCACGAGGGAACTCGGGATCGAAGACCACACGAAGGTGGTCTTTCACCTGAAGATACTGAAGGAATGGGGAATCATAGAACAGGACATAGAAAAATACTACTCCCTGACTAGGGAAGGGATGAAAACCATAGACTGTCTGAAGACACTCGAGAATTTTCTCGCAAAATGACCGCGGACGCCCGCCTCCTCGCCCTGTTGTTCTCTCACGTTCCCTGACTCTATGCGACAGCCCGCGCCATTCCGACTATGGCGACGATTTGCCTGACCGCAAAGCTGCATGATCGAAAAAACCATCCTGTGAAGCACTCTTCACAACTTCCCTCGTAACAGTGAATACATTTTCTATTGAATTCCTTGCCTGATGAAGCGTATAGTCGTGCCCGATTGCGGCGACCGGACTTCGACAGATTGCGATGGGGGAACCATGCGCGAGCATTCGAACAGAGGCGACGGCGTTTTGGGAAGGGCAGCAGCGGTCAGAATCGGCCGTGCCTTGAAAATCATTTCTTATGAAGGCTTCGCATCGGACCAATGAAAAGGCCCACTCCATGGAACGGCTAACCAGGCGCGAAGGACGCGAAGGTTTTAGTGCTTTTAAAATCCGGAATTAAGGCTTTTCTTAGCGCTCCTAGCGCCTTCGCGGTGGATGCTTTTGACTCAAATGTAAAGATCAGGCGTAGTAAATGTCTTTTAAAGAAAGAAAAGAAAGGAGAAGCAAAATATGCAGAGTATCATCCAAAGCAGTAAAGGTAGCAAGCTTTTGTTGGTATTGTTGGCGCTTATTGTTGCGCTTGCCTTTGCCGGTTGTAAAGGAAGCGACGGCGCGCAAGGCCTCCAGGGTCTGACCGGCCCGACCGGGACTCAGGGCCCCGCCGGCCCTGCCGGACCGCAGGGCCCCCACGGAACGTTTTCGAACAGCAATTGCGTCGATTGTCACCACATGAGCGACATGGCGATTGCCATGGGCATTCCGATCCGCCCGCGTGAGAACGGAGGCGCGAGCCTCGTAGTCGGCGTCACTGGAAACAACACCGCATCGTTTCTATCGGCGCCTGCAGGGACCCCGGTCGGGCTCACGGCAGTGTCGTCCTTTACTGTTGTGAATCCGACCACGGGCGCAACCACGACGGTGAACGTAACGGGCGTCTACTGGCAGTACATGGACGGCCTGCCTTCCTCGATAACGGCGGGCACCGTGTCGTCGCCGACCATTGCGGTTACCATTCCGACGGGCCTGGACTACCGGCAGCAGCTCGTCAATCTGGCGCTGAACCCCGGCACCTCCTGGGACACGAACCGTTACAGGGTCGTGCCTGTAAACGATACGAACATGGCGCTGGCCACGGAGACCAGGTATGTGCTCACGGTCTTCGGCGATGATGGAAATGTCTACTGGGACCTCATAGGCGTCAAGGCCTCGGATAACAATGTCGCAACGTTTGCGCCGGTCCATACGACGGGCGAGCCCGTGGTGCCGATCAATCTTCCCGTCCTGATCACTGCGTCAACCGGTTCGTTCGTACCCGGCACCACGACGTGGAGCCTTGTTGGTCCTGCCGGTTCCACCGCGACGCTCTCCAGCTCGACCGATCAGTATCCCTATTTCACCCCTGACTCCTCGGGCGCCTACACGGTCACGGACAACAATACCGGGGCGACGGTCACGGTGTATGCCGGAACGTGGCGCGGCGTTATCGTCGGCGCGCCGACCGGCACCAACCCGCTGCTGCCGGCGGACTATGATACAAGCTGTACAGCCTGCCACAACGTTCCTGACAATCCGCTCACTGCCTGGTCAGGCAATATCGGTCAAGCTCCGAACAAGTTTGTACCCTGGTCCAATACAGGACATGCAAAGAGATTCACCCAGGGTCTGAACGATTCCGGGGCAACCGAGCCGTATAACGCCACCTGCTTCCCCTGCCATACGGTCGGCTTCGTAGCCACGGCAAAGAACAACGGCGGATTCCATGACCAGCCGAATTACGATGCCTTTATTACGAACGTCATCAACCCCGCCCTTACCGCCACAGTCGCGGATGACACCCGTTATGCGACTGCATGGTCGAGCGGCTCCTATACGCTCTTGCTCCAGAGGTCCAACATTCAGTGCGAGCAGTGCCATGGTCCGCAAAATAACACCGGGGCGCACCCAGGAGATGCCGGCGTGAGCGTAGCAGGCACGAGAGAAAGCCTCGACGCCAACATGTGCGGCCTCTGCCACGGCGCGGCCACGCATCACACCCGGTATCAGCAGTGGAAGTTGAGCCCGTTGGGCCATTCTAACTATGACTTGGCGCGGAATGAGGGAACGAACCCTTCATGCGCGGCCTGCCATTCGGCCCAAGGCAACCTCATCTATCAGAAGCAGCTCGTCCAGGGCAACCCCCTGCGGACCATTCCGTCGGGCTCCATCACCTGGACTGCGTCCACAGTCCAGCCCCAGACCTGCGCGGTCTGCCACGATCCTCACAATGTGGGCCAGGAGAGCGACGACGCGTACTTTACGCCCGAGCAGGTCAATAATAACGCTCAAACCCGTCTTTCGTTCCTTATGGTCGCAGCCGGTCTCAATCCGGGCGACACGCCGAAGCTTCCGGCAGGCTTCAAGGCAACGGGCGTGGGCAAGGGCGGACAGTGCATCATCTGCCACAACTCCAGGAACGGCGGATCGGGATCTAACTCCTACCTGCATGAGGACAACGACCCGGTCTTCGGCGCGCTCGCGGGCTATGCGACGCCCCACTCGCCCGCCCAGAGCGACGTGCTGATGGGCCATAACGCCTACTTCGTGGGAAGCACCGGCGGCGACCTCTCGACGCTTCGCGGGGCCCACTCGATGCTTCCGGACACCTGCGTCACCTGCCATATGGAGAAGACGCCTCCGCCGTACCTGTGGACCGAGAACGCCCATGGAACGAACCATACATTCAAGGCGGACATCAATATCTGCGGCGACTGCCATTCGGGTATCGACACGAGTCTCGGGCCGACGCTCCAGATGGACACGCAGTCGCAGTTGGACCAGGTCCTGGCCGTCATCAACGGCGCGATCATCTCGCAGGCCACGGGAACCTATGCGGGCAACATGACGGGTGCGAGCTACAATCCCGGCTATCAGGTGACCGTGACTGTAGGGTCAAATACATATCCTCTCGGGGATGTGGTGCCCATCAACACGACCGCAGGCCAGACCCTGGCAAAGGCTATCTGGAACTACAACTTGATCCTGAATGACAGCAGCAAGGGCGTTCACAACCCGGATTTTGTCAGAAACGTGCTCGGCAATACCTATGAGCAGTTGATGGGATTGCAGTAACCACTGAATCAACAGTTATATAGCCTCCATTTTCATACTTTGCATCTCCGGCGGGCCGTACTCGCCCGCCGGAGACGGTTTTTCGGGAAAGGGCAGGACTTTATGAATCCGGCAAGACTTTTCATCGCAGCATTCCTTTCGTTTTCATTCATTCTTTTCGGGTGTAAAGGAGCGGCAATAAGAGAACAAAGCAAGCCGCCCGTCCTGGCGACAGTGAACGGGGTTCCCATCACGGCGGACGAGGTCGCACTGAAGCTCGGCGACCATGAGGACCTGCTCAACTCGCCTGTCAGGGACCAGGCGCTCGACGCGATCATCGCCGAGGAGCTCATGTACCAGAAGGCCGTGCAGCTCGGCTTCGACAGGGACCCGAAGTTCCAGCGCGATATCCGCAAGATGGAGATGCAGATCACGGCGTACAAGCGGGCCGAAATGGGCCGCAGGGTCCGCGACACGCAGATCGCCTCGCATGTGACCGTCACCGACCAGGAGGTCAGGGATTATTACGCGAAGCACGCGGACGAGATCGAAACCGACCTTCACCTCGGCGTTCTTCTGTTTCCCGACGCTGCCAGGGCGAAGGACGCCCTGGCAAAGATTCACTCCGGGACGCCCTTCGAAAAGATCGCCGCCGAGCAATTCGCCCATGCCCCGAAAAACATGAGCCGGGCCTGGGACAAGGGCTTTCTGCACTGGGAGCAGATGCCCGCCGCGTTCACCGTCGACGTCTACCACCTGAAGAAGGGCGAGGTGAGCAACGTCCTGTCGAACGGACCCGCAGAAGCGTACCTCGTCAAGATCATCGACCGGAGGAAAAATCCTGCGGCAAACTTCGACAAGGCGAAGCCGGTCATCGAGAACAGACTCTGGGCCGTGAAGGGCAAGGAGGCCTATGAGAGCTACATTGCCCGGTTGAAGCAAGAAGCGTCGATCAAGAAGAACTGAACCGATGAGGGGCCTCGTGCGGAGCACAAAGTGCACGCGCTCTTCATTGACAAATGTCGACAAGGAATCGATCTTTCGGCTGGTGGATTCAAACGGCCGAAATAAAATACCGAGAGGTGGAAAGATGAGAAGAAAAGAAATAGTACTCGCATTCGTCCTTATGCTCGCGCCACTTGTAGTGAGCCTGATCGGCTGCACGAAAAAGACCGCACCGACGAACGCGGACATAGTCAAGGCCGCCATCCAGCGCGCATTAAGCCAGAACTGCAACATCGTAACGCCGTCAATCTCAGTCGTGTCCAAGACCGCAAACGACGACTCCTGGTCTATTGCCATTCGCTATCAATGCGGCGGCATGGCCAACGCGGGAAACCAGCAGGAAATGACGCTGCGCCTCACACCGTCTAAAGACAGCTCGGGCCGTACTGTGTGGGAAGCGAAGTAGCGAAAAGCGCCTTGCGCCGACCGGGGTGCAGTCCGGATGCAAGCTTGCAGGCTTGCAAGCCGTCCGGCAAGATTTATCGGTCCGAGGTGAAGCCTCGTCAAGAAGGATAGAGACATTATGAAGATACTTAAGACTTGTGTGTTCGTTGTCGTTTTCGCTGCTGCTCCCGTCGTGTTGGGCGGATGCGGAGGAGGCGGCGGGTCCTCATCTACCGGTTTAACCATCTCCGGAACGGCGTGGGATTTGTCATTCTCGCCCCCTGTTCCGGCGGCGGGGGCGACGGTAACGTTGCGCAAGGCGGACAACAGCGCCATAGCCGAAACGACCACTGCGAGCGATGGGTCGTACACCCTCACGAACGTTCCGGCCTCGACAGACGTGTATCTCAATGTCAGTAAACCGACCTATGCCAGCTTCAACGATGAAATAATCAATATAACGACCGATCTGGCGGATAGACAGCTCTGGATTGCTTCGGCAACGAATGTGCAATATACGGTAGATCTGATCACCGGCAACACGGGAACAATATCCACCTGGAGCAATCCTTTCTATACGGGCCAGAGCTGGTTTACGATGGACATCTACGACGCGTCAGGCAACGAGGTGCCGGGCATTTACGTAACGGCGGACCCGACCGGTCCGACAATTCTCTACAACAACGGCCTCGACGTTTTCTTGCCCGACGGACCTACAGCAACGCTGACCACACATGCGAGCGCGAACCTTGTAGGAGGGTACAATCCTTCCACGGGTGTCTACACATTCATCCTGACCGATGGGTCAACAATCAAGACCGTGAAGCTGCCTTTGGTCCAGGGAGAAATGACATATGTAGCTGTTTATCCGTGGTAACTGCGGAACCCGGGTGCTGGATTCCGTACGTGAGTGCTCAGAGTACCAAGAAAATTTTCCACAAGCCTGTGAATGACTAAAAAGTCCAGGTCCTCATCAACCTGTCCCCGTTCGCGGGCTTTTTTGACCAGTCCGCCCTGTGAGACTTTTCTAATCAATCTCTGTGTCGTCGAATTTCCTGGCCCTCAAAAAACTCCGCGCGATCCATTCGTATAAATATTTCTTGCTTTTCTCTCCTGGTTGTGCTATAGAAAAAAAGAAGGTGATTCAAGAGAGGCGGTCGAGCTGCTCG
>JAWOJY010000152.1:0-10111 GCA_033854515.1 Nitrospirota bacterium | reverse complement strand
ATACGTAGGAACCGCCGAGGAGGAAAGCAATAAGGCTGATTCCGATCATAAGCTTCTTCATGTCGAACCTCCCTGGTTGCATGGATTAATTTCGAATATCTTCCCGGATACCTTACGCACTTTTTTTTGCTATGTCATAGCCATTCCCTCCTTTTCGCAATGAAGATGTTCGATGCACACATCGATCATGCCTGCTCATCAAAATAGTCACAATCTGCATCAGAGATTGGACACGGAGCTCACTTTTTCGGCAAGGCCTCTATCGACTTGTTGATGGCCTTCATTCGTTCCTGCATCTTGTCGACCGTGGCCTTGTCGAGTTTACCCTGCTCCATATGCGAAGCCATCTCGTTCATCTGCGCGGCCATTTCACGCATGATCTTTCCCATATCCTGCATCTTTGCGTGTTCGGTGACCGTCAGGTGGCGCATGGGATGGGACAGTTTTTGCATCATCTCGTTCATCTGCTCCATCATGTTTGCCATGTTCCCCATCATGTCCTGGCCCATCGTCTGGCCATCCTTCATCTGCTGAGACCCTGTGTTTTCCCGCTGTTTGCCGCCCATCGTGCCGTTGCCCATCTGGGCCATGGCGGTCGCCGCCGTAAAGCCGATCACAACTGCTGCCGTCAATAAGATCCTTTTCATGTCGCCCTCCTATCGTTTATATTCCTGCTCGACCACCTTTTTTATCTCGCCCACCGGGTAACCTTTTTTGTAAAGCTCGAAGGCCTGCAAGGCCTCCCCGAGACAGATATCTCACATCGCCGCATGGGTGTCCACATAGCAGCTCAGGAGGCTCTTATGTTGAAAGGACTCTTCGCAATACAGTAACAGTAGATGCTGTCCAATACCCATGGAATCTGCTTCGCCACCTGATATGCCTTTTTCACCCTCGGGTTCTGAAACAGGTTCGGGTCGAGCGTTGCCCGAGTTTCACCGCTTCTCAGGGATTCGTCTTTCGGGGTGGTACGTTCCTGTCGCGCTGCTGCTGAAACTGGGAAGATCATAAGGGAAATAATGAGTACAAAAAATCCAACACACCGCCTTTTCATCTGTTTGCCGCCTTTTTCTCGGAAGGATCCGGTCAACATCCGCCCTCACCCCGTTCGCCCACAGCTATGTAAGCAAACCCTCCGTAGAGCTCGACCATCAAAGTGTTCGTCATGTATTTCCGAATTGATTCCCAGGGATGGCGCTCTGCCAGTTCCTTCTGAACCCCAAAGGGCCGTGTGAGAAAAATGCCGACGGGCGCAAAAAGGGAAAGCGGACCAGTGGGCATTTTAAAATCCAGTATCACCCAGCGTTTGCCCCGCACCAGCGACCTGCACCCATTCCGGATGACCGTATCGAACTCCGGCACGAGCGTTAGCGCAAAAGTGGACAATATCCCGCCGATTTTCTCCGGAAAGTGAAACGCGGCCGCGTCGCTTTGCACAAGCTCCACGTTCGGCCAGCCGTTTTTCTTCACCCGTTGCCTCGCCTGTTCGAGCATTTCGTCCGTCAAGTCAACGCCAATGATTTTTCCTTCCGGCCCGACGGCATGTTCCAGCAACAGGAAGTTGAGGCCCGTCCCGCACCCTATCTCCACAACGGTGTCTCCCGGATAAAGGTTGATCGTCTCCACGGCCTTCCTGCGATAGACCATTTCTCTGAACCCGATGAGGTAATACAGGTTTGCGGTAAGATTGTAATGTCCGGCCCTCTTGCGATAGAGGTCGACCAGCGCTTTTTTATCGAGAACGGTCATATCTTCGCCCCCCTGAGCCGAAGGGCGTTCCCGATGACTGATACGGAGCTGAAGCTCATCGCCGCCGCGGCGAAGATCGGGCTCAGCAGGATGCCCAGGAAGGGGTAGAGGACGCCCGCCGCGATCGGCACCCCCAGGGAATTGTACACAAAGGCGAAGAAAAGGTTCTGCTTGATGTTCTTCATCGTGGCCCGGGAGAGAAGACGCGCCCGCAGGATTCCCCTGAGGTCGCCCTTCACGAGCGTCACTCCAGCGCTCTCCATGGCCACGTCTGTGCCGGTGCCCATGGCGATGCCGACATGGGCCTGGGCCAGGGCCGGAGCGTCGTTGATGCCGTCGCCTGCCATGGCCACGAACCGTCCTTCGGCCTGGAGTTTCTTCACGACCTCGGCTTTCTGGTCCGGCAGCACTTCCGCGACCACGTCGTCGATGTTCAGCTTTTTCGCCACGGTCTCCGCAGTGGTCTTGTTATCGCCCGTGAGCATCACGATGCGGACGCCGTCCTCGTGAAGATGTTTGACCGCTTCGAGCGTCGTTTCTTTTATCGGATCGGCCACTCCCAGAAGTCCCGCCGCTTTTCCGTCAATGGCGACGAACATGACGGTCTGGCCGTCCCGCCTCAGGTCCTCGGCCTTTGCAGTCAGCCCGCCGGGATCGATGCTGAGGTCATTCAGCAGCGCGCGGTTACCGAGCGCTACTGTATGGCTTGCCACCTTGCCCGTGACGCCTTTGCCCGTCCTGGACTCAAAGGACTCGGCGTTCTCCGGGCTGACGCCTTTTGCCTGCGCGCCGGCGACAATCGCTGCTGCAAGAGGATGTTCGCTCCCGCGTTCGATGCTCGCGGCATAAAGAAGAAGGGACCTCTCGTCGTACCCGTCATGGGAAACCACATAATTCAGTTTCGGCTTTCCCACCGTGAGCGTGCCGGTCTTGTCCACGACAAGCGTGTTCACTTTTCTCATCAGCTCGATGGCTTCGGCGTTCTTGAACAATACCCCTGCCGTTGCTCCCTTGCCCATGGCTACCATGATGGACACGGGCGTCGCGAGCCCCAGGGCACAGGGGCAGGCGATGATCAGGACCGCCACGGCATTCACCAGCGCATAAACAAAGCGGGGCTCGGGACCGACCCAGGCCCAGACAATGAAGGTGACGACCGCGATCGCAACCACGATCTGGACGAAGTATCCGGCGATGATGTCCGCCAGTTTCTGGATGGGCGCGCGGCTGCGCTGGGCCTCGGCCACCATATGGACGATCTGGGCAAGCAGGGTCTCTGAGCCCACCTTCTCGGCCCGCATGACCAGCGTGCCCGTGCCGTTCACCGTAGCGCCGACAATGCGGTCGCCCGCATGTTTTTCCACAGGGATAGGCTCGCCGGTAATCATGGATTCGTCCACGGAGCTCGACCCCTCGACGACTGCCCCGTCCACCGGTACCTTTTCGCCTGGCCGCACACGCAGGAGATCGCCGGCACGCACTTGCTCCAGCGGAACGTCCTCCTCTGTTCCGTCCTTCACGCGGCGTGCGGTCTTGGGAGCAAGACCGAGCAGGGCCTTGATGGCTGCGCCCGTCTTGCTCCGGGCCCGGAGCTCAAGCACCTGACCCAGAAGCACCAGGGTCGTGATGACCGCAGCGGCCTCGAAATAGGTCCCCACTTCTCCGTTCGCGTCCCGGAATGCAGGAGGGAACATGCCCGGCACGAGCGCCGCAGCGAGACTGTAAACATATGCGATGGCTACGCCGAGGCCGATCAGGGTAAACATATTGGGGTTCCAGGTGACGACCGACTTCCATCCACGAACGAAGAAAGGCCAGCCGCCCCAGAGCACGACCGGTGTCGCCAGGACCAGTTCCAGCCACTTCAGCATCTCCGCGGATATGAACTTCTCCGGCGAGATTGCCGGGATATAGCTGCCCATGGCGATAAAGACCAGGGGGATTGTCAAGACCGTGCCCGTCCAGAAACGCCGCGTCATGTTCACCAGTTCCGGATTTTCCTCTTCTTCGAGTGAAACGGTCCGGGGTTCGAGCGCCATGCCGCAGATGGGGCAGGTCCCCGGTGCGTCGCGGACGATCTCGGGATGCATGGGGCAGGTCCACTCGGTCCTCGTTGCAGACATCGAAGGGGCGACAGGCTCTAGGGTCATGCCGCACTTTGGGCACGATCCCGGTCCGGCTTGGCGCACCTCCGGGTGCATGGGACAGGTGTAGATAGTGCTGCTTCCCACCCCTTCTTTCCGCGGCGAAGAGGCCTTCTGCCCGACGTAAGATTCCGGGTCTTTATCAAAATCCTCTTTGCACGACGTCGAGCAGAAGTAGCAGGTTGTTCCATGGTAAGCGGACTTAGCGGCGGCATCCGAATCCTCTATAGTCATCCCGCATACGGGGTCTTTAACTTTCATCTCTGCCTCCTCATGCACGGCTCTTCAGGGGAGTCCAAACACGCATCTCATCCCTCTATATAAAGTGTCAGTGCTCTGTCAGTTTATGCCCCAGTTTCTCCAGGCTGTCCTTTGTGATCCTAATCAAGTCTTCGTCGGTCATCTTTGCGTTGTCAAAAACAACGGCGATTTTTCTATCTTCGACATCAACGGACTCTATCCCTTTCATGTGTCCTATAAATCGCCGCAAGGCCAGAGCGCATTCATCGCAGACTCGGTCATCTACTTTAAATAGGAGCTTTCGCATTGCGTCCTCCTCCGCATCTTGGTATGAACATCTGAATCTTGTCCTTGTACAGACTATCCTTATCGCCGAACAGCCCAATCATCTCGTCCTCTTCTCACTTCGAAAAACGATATTAAACAAAAAGAGGATAGGGAACATGTCCGATGATGTTTACATTGAACTCAGTCGTTTAAAGGCGCGCCGTTCACCGTGCCCGCCGTGGCCCTCATGTCCGCCGCAGCCGCCCATTCCGTGACCGAACAGGTGTATGGCGATAAAAAAGATGAAGAACATGATGAAAAACCAGTTTTCTCTGATCCAGTCCATAATCGCCTCCGGTTATGCCGTCAATTATCCTGTACTCATAACAACCATTTTAGCAAATTCCGGGCCAGCGCGGCCTCGTTATCTTTTCAGTTTAAACAAGAAGTTGTTCCGCTAAAGAAAGACTGCCCTATCACGGGTGAAGCGACTGCTCCTCGTTCTGTAGTATTTGATACAACACTTATTTCACCCTATCGGTCCCGTGACCGCCAAATGGACCACAGCAGCCCTATGCCGAAGACGGATGTTACGCCGAACAGTATTCCGAAGAACCAGCCTCCGAATTTCTTCCATCCCGGCGGATGATAGATCAGCATCAATAAACCGAGACCGACGATCAATGCCGCAGTCAAGATGCTCATTGCGACCCGGTTCCATGCCCGGCGCAGCTCCTTCAGGTTCTCCTCCAATCCCTCAAGGCGCGGAATGAATGTCATTTCTCCGCGTTCGAGTTGCCCCAGCAGGCGCTTCCCTTGCGCGGGGAGCTCGAGGCCGAGTTCGGCAAGCTCCCTCATTCCCTCGGCAAGCCTTCTCGCCTGCCTGCTCGGGGAACGGCCCTTCATCCAGAAGCGCTTGAAATAGGGTCCGGCAAACTCCATCAGCTTGAACTCAGGATTCAGCCGGGCGCCCAGCCCTTCGCTCATGGCAATAACTTTGAAGAGCATAATGAGGTCGCTGGGAAGCTGCATTCGGTGGCGCCTGGCAATGGCGATGAACTCGTGAAAAGCCTTGGCCGCCATGATCTCCTGCAGCGGCTTATTATAAAAAAGCTGAACCAGACGCTCCACGTCCCGTTTGAAAACCTGCCTTCTCACGGGCGTTCTGGCAATGCCGAGAAGCAGAAATTCATCCGCGACCCGGCCTGCATCCCCACGGCCCATGGCCAGGAAGATGCGAACGAGCGCCGTCTTGAGCGCGTCGTCGATCATGCCCACCATTCCGTAATCGAGCAACGCGATGACCTCGCCAGGAAGCACGAAGATATTTCCCGGATGGGGGTCCGCATGGAAGAAGCCGTGATCGTACGCCATTGTGAGGCTGATATGCGCGCAGTTTTCAGCGATGCGCCGGCGGTCCAGGCCGGCCCTGTCCAAGGCCCTGAAATCGGACACCTTGATCCCGGAAATTTCCTCCATGGTAAGCACCCTTCCGGTGCTATACTCCCAGTAAATTCGCGGAACGTGCAGCCTCGGGTCGCTGTTGAAGTTCCTGCGGATTCGGTCGGCATTCTGCCCTTCACGGGTGTAATCGAGCTCGTTCCGCAACGCAAACGCAAACTCATCCATCCACCCCTCGATGTCGTATTGGGAACCCCACTCGGTATGCCGTGCTGCGTAACGCGCAAGATCAGTAAGAATCTCCAGTTCCTCCTCGACCCGCGCGTCCACGCCGGGCCTCTGTACCTTGACCGCAACAGGGGTGTCATCGTACAGGCGCGCGGCATGGACCTGGCCTATGGAGGCGGAAGCCAGCGGCTGAACATTGAAGGATTTGAAGATCTGTTCAGGCGGTGCGTGCAGCTCCTGTTGAATGACTTCAGCAACCTGAGGATAGGAGATAGGCGGCACGCTGTCCTGCAGTTTGCTGAATTGTGCAACATATTCGGATGGCACGAGGTCAGGCCGGGTGCTCAGGATCTGGCCCAGCTTGACGAACGTCGCGCCCAGGTCTTCAAGAGCCATGCGCAGGTGCTCGGCCTGGGTATAGGGCTCCGATCTTTTGGGATGGCCCAGCAGTCCCCAGTGAAACGGGATGAGTCCGCCGAGATTCAACTGCAGCGCGAGCCAGCCCAGGCCGTGACGGGCCAGAGTAAGCGCGATCTCCCGGTAGCGCTTTGTATGGCGCGGATGTTTTGTTCTCATCGGCATGTATTCTTTTGCGTGTTATGGGCGCCCCTCGCGGAGCGGCAAGGGGGATTTTTTCAGCCACATCTCGTAAAGCGAATAAAATATCTGCACCGCGAGTGAGAGTCCCATAAGCGCGCCTCCTGCAATCACGGTGTATGCAAAAACAGGCTTGTATTTCGTAAACCACCACGAACCGATGTCGAGCCAGATTGCAACAAAGGGAACGAGCACAATGACGAGTTTCGAATATTTCCTCACACTGCTCAGGGAGAAGATCAGCCCCGCGAACATGAATATGAAACTGATGCCGAAAAGGTGGAAATGAGAGACGCGTGCCAGCGTTTTTATCGACTCGCCGAGGTCCACATTCGTGACGGCCTTCACCTCCGCGTAACTCGTAAGGGGAACGATGTTCAATCCTGACGCGGGGCTGTGGCATTTGACGCAATTCCTGTCGAAGACAGGCTTTACCCTGGAAAAATCTTCAGCAGGGGCGCCGCTTTCGACCCATTTGAATATCTGTTCTTTTTCAGAAGAAGTGAGGTGTACCCCCATACTCCCTTTCAAAACACCCTCGAGGCGAGTATCTCCGCGCCTGCCGTAATACTTGTGTATCGTACCCTGCAAAATGTCCATGCCCATCTTTTGATGGGGCTCCACATCGATGAGAAAAAGATAAAGTACGGCGATAAGATAGCCGGTGCCGATAGTCAAAAGATAAGCTGAAAACAGGGCTTTTACCGGAAGAGGAAGGGTCTTTAAGTCATATTCCACGATGCGTCTCCTTTTCTCCTGCGCGAGATGCCCTGTGTTCCGGTTCAATTAATCTGTTCTGTTTCATCGCTATGGGGGCCGGCGACCTCTCACCGCCCATGAATGCCCGATACGGTAGTTCTATCGTTACTACGGTCCCCCATCCCGGCCGGCTCTCTATGCTGATTCTGCCCTGATGTCCCTCGATAATTTTCTTGGCTATCGGCATGCCGAGGCCCGTTCCGCCGCTCTTCTTCGTGAAAAAGGGAAGGAATATGTTTTCGAGGGTTTCCCTGTCCATCCCAGGGCCTTGATCTTTGATCCTGACAGCCAGGATGTTCTCCTCGACCGTCGCAGCGATGGAGACGGGTTGTCCTTTGCCGGAAGCCTCGACGGCATTGAGAATAAGATTTACCATCGCCCTCTCCATATGAACACTGTCTATTGGCATTCTGGCCGGATCGAGAGGCAGGTTGACTGCGAGCCCCACCCCTTTTTGTTCTGCTTTAATCCTGCAGGCATCGCTCGCGCGCCTGACGACATCCAAGATGTCTTCCTCTTTAAGCTCAAGCCGGATCGGCCTGGCAAAATCAAGCACACTGTTCACTATCTTCTGCATCTGCTCGGCGGAATTAATGATGAACTGTATCGCGGCATCTGTCTTTCCTTTGCCCTCCTTGATGCGCTCAGCGAATCCCAGGATCACAAAAAGCGGGCTTTTTAAATCATGCACGATTTCCGTCGCGATCCGGCCGATCCCGGAAAGATACCGCTCCCTTTCCGTAAGCTCCCTTTGTCGTCTGTCCCGGTCGATGAGGTAGCCGGCAAATACGGCGAAAAGGCCCTGGAGCAGAAGGTGCAAGAATTTATTCGCTTCGATTAAGAACGTGCCCGACCAGCTCATGAAGACGTAGGGAAGGTACAGCGCAAAAATGAAGAGAAAAGTCAGCAGGCCGCCCTTTAAGCCGAATGCCAGCGCTCCGAGCAGAACCGGGACATAATACAATTCTAGGTAAAGATCGTGAAGGGCGAGGATCGCAGGAATGGTGGAATAATGGAGGTACGTAATAAAAAGAATGGAAGCCGCAATGGCAACCGCGTAATATTTCTTTTTGTCGAACATATCCCCTGACCGTCCCTCAACCGGAGAATGAACATTTATCTGTTTTCAGACTGCCCGCAGCGTCAGACCGGCTTCTTTCATCATTTTATTCATACCCGTATTCAACCATGCCCCTCAATGCAAAGGGCGGGAAGAGCTGATAATCGAGCTAAAACGCAAACGTTCTCTTCTTCACGCCTGAAACGTCCTTGATAACGATATCTACGTTCTTCGTTCCGGGATCTCTGAACTCGACGACCGCGGATCGGTGATGTCCGGAGCCTTCCTGAGTCATCACTCTGCCTTTATATTCTCTGCCTCCGGCCATCAGGACAACGATATCATCAAACTTGTACCCGTCGAGATTGACGGTATGCGTATTCAGAGCGACCCTGACCGTTATCGTGTCTCCTTTGCCCTCCAGAGAGACCTTTACGGTCACGCCGGATGCCGACTGTTCCTGCGTTTGTTCCGGCCTGCTCACCTGCGTTTCCCCGGCAGCAACGGCAGACGATAAAAGGAAGGCGACTATCAGTGCCTCCGCGATAGCTGTCTTGATCATATTCTCCTCCTTATCCCTACGTATTAACGTATTACGTACTCGCAGCAGCAGAGAATTTTCTTATTATTCGCAGCATGATAACGATACCGACCGCGTTGCTGACGATCCCGAAGGCAATGAAGGCCGTTTTGTATTCGGAAAGGAACAGGGCGACGCCCGCAAGACCTATAACCGGGAGGACATCCGTCAGATGGTGGGCGCAGCATGCGACCATGGCCAATGTTGAAGTGCCCGTACCCGCAGCGATGGCCTTCCCTCCGTGCCTCTTCAGGCTCATGACCTTTCGTATATGATAAAATAGTCCGGTTTGCACACCGAATCCGAGAACCAGCGCGCCTATCCAATACTTAAGCTCTAATAATTCATCCAATGGGTGCCGCCAGGAGCCGGATAAAAGTTTCACGAGAATAAAATAAAAGAAAACAAGACCGGCCGCCCCTCCCAATCCCGCCAATATCGATTTTTGCATGCTATGTCTGGACGAAACAGGAAAAGATTCTACGGGTTCGAGGGTCATGCCGCATTTCGGGCAAGCGCCGGGACCGGGCTGCCGGATCTCCGGGTGCATGGGACAGGTGTGAATCACGCCGTCCCTCGCCCCCTCAGTCTTCGACAGAGTCTCCGATTTCCCGCTGATATAGGTTTCCGGATTCTTTTCGAAATTCTCTTTGCACGACTTCGAGCAGAAGAAATAGGTCGTCCCTTTATACGTCGATAGGGCCGCCGCGTCAGAAGCTTCTACAGTCATTCCGCATACGGGGTCTTTGACCTTCATAGTTTCCCTCGGTCTCAAATACAATGATACTGCCAAGACGCTTACGTCTCGAACTCTGCAATATTACAATTCTCTCAAAAAGTTCTAAAGATATCGCAAGTAGAAAAAATATGATGAGCGAGCTGGGGCGACATTGCCCCAGCCTACCCGATCAGAATATGAGCTATTGTTTCATCCCAGCGGCCGTTGGTTCTTATTTTCCCTGCAACTCTGCAGCTCTCATACGGTGCCACTTTGCAAACTCAAGATAGTCATCTTTTAATTTGCGGGCATCATTAATGATGGCATCGCAGTGGCCTTCCATTTCTTTAACTTCACGTAATGGTCTT
>JAWOJY010000151.1:0-19044 GCA_033854515.1 Nitrospirota bacterium | reverse complement strand
TTGAAACGCAACTCGAAACCATTATTTCATCCACTTCTCCAGCTCACTCCGAATTTCAAAGGCGAACCGATCCAAATCGACGGATTTATTCAAAAAGCTGTTTGCGCCGGCTCTGGAGGACGCTTCCCTGTCCGATTCAAGGTCCGAATGCGTCACGACGATCACCGGGATGCGGCGGAGGCGCTCGTCGCTTCGCATCACGCGAAGCACATCGAGGCCGTCCATGCCGGGCATTTTGAGGTCGAGCAGGACCAGCGAGGGGAGGGCAGTTTTTTCCCGCAGGAGCGCGAGGCCCTGCTCGCCGTTCAAGGCGGCTTCAGTCCTGATCTGCTGTCCGATTTTTGCGAGGACCCTTTGCGTCAGCAGTATGTCGTCTTCACTGTCGTCGATGATTAATACCGTTCGCTCCATGTTTTTTACTCGCTTCCGTTCACAATTAGTTTCGAGTTTCTAGTTTCGAGTCTCGAGTTGATGACGATACCGTTTTATACTTCGTTCCCTTTATCTTTGATTTACGCAAGTAACCCATCAGCCCGCCGATCATTTTACCGGCTTCGCCAGATAGCGTGAATAAGCGGTCAAATGCTTTTTTATCGATATACTCTTGATCGAGCGCTATATAAAGTTGCGATTTCACTTCGCCGGCCGATCCTTTCGCCACTGAGAGAAACTGAGAAAATTCTCCGGCGCCGTCCCGCTCGAAACCCTCCGCGATATTGGACATTACGGATGTGCTTGCGCGCCGAATCTGATCGCGAAGGCCGAAGTCTTTTAAAAAGGTCCCATGATTAGAAACTCGATAAGCTTCCTTTGTCAGCTCTCTTGCTTTTTGCCATGCTCCTATATCTTCGAATTTCTGGAAAGTGGACATGATGCCTCCTTGAGATTAAGTTTCGAGTTTCGAATTTGTTCTTAACTCGCAACCAGAGACTTTCTTTACGTGAAACAGTTTTTATTTCACAGCGTGAAATAAAAAACCGCCCCTTTTCCTACTTCTCCCTCGGCCCATACCTCGCCGCCGTGTCTGCGGATGACGCGTTCGACGATGGCAAGGCCTATGCCCGTGCCCTCGAACTCCTTTTCGGAATGGAGCCGGTGGAACGGCCAGAACATTCGGTCTGCGTATTGCTGGTCGAACCCGGCGCCGTTGTCCCGGACGAAATAAACACGTTCAGAGTTCAGAGTTCGGAGTTCAGAGTTAACATTCCGCATTCCGCCTGTCCCGGCGCTTTCGCCAGAGTCGGGGCAATCCGCATTCCGCAATGAGCACGCTCCGAACTCGATGCGGGCGTGCTGCGTCTTCGAGGTGAACTTCCAGGCGTTCTCGAGCAGGTTCGATAACGCGATCTTCATCAGATTGGGATCGACAACAACGCGCAGCCCCTGTGAGACGATCACGTCGACGCTTCTCGCAGGGTCTGCTTCGCTGAGAGCGCGGACGATCGTGGATGCAATCGCGCTCAGATCATAATCAACCCGGTCGATTTCCTG
Organism: Nitrospirota bacterium; assembly: GCA_033854515.1. Classification (GTDB taxonomy): domain Bacteria; phylum Nitrospirota; class UBA9217; order UBA9217; family UBA9217; genus JAWOJY01. The sequence continues at coordinate 17,553 of JAWOJY010000151.1, read as the reverse complement.
CCGCGATATCCTCGAAAGCCGCAGAAGGTCTTCGATGAGCCGCGTCATCTTCTCCGAAGAACTGGTTATGCGGGCAAGATAATCCCTGCATTGGTCGTCCAGCCTGTCCCTGTAATCTTCGGCGAGGATCCTGGAGAAACCGGCCATCGTCCGGAGAGGCGCCCGCAGATCGTGCGACACGGAGTAGACAAAGGCTTCGAGCTCCTTATTCGCGTTTTCGAGTTCCAGATTCCGGGCAGCCATGTCTTCGCTTAATTTCAGGATCTCCGCTTCGGCCTTTTTGCGCTCGGTGATGTCGCTGAAATAGACAGAGAGGCCGTCTTTGGACGGATAGGCCCGGACTTCCACCCAGGTGCTCATTATTGGCGAGACAGCTTCGAACGAAACCGGCATTTGTGCCGATATGGCCTTGTGATACTGCTCATCGAAAATAGTTCCAACGGCCGCCGGGACCACTTCCCACAGACTTTTCCCCAGCAGTTCCACCGGATTTCTTTTCCACAAGCTCGCGGCCCTCCTGTTGATGTAGGTTAAATTCCAGTTCTGATCCATGGAAAAGAAACCGTCCGCAATGCTTTCAAGCACTGCCCGGGTCCTGTCATGGGCCTCCTGCAACACGCTTTCCGCCTGTTTGCGCTCGGTCAAATCATGGGCGACCACAAGCACATTGGCGACAGACCCATCCACTCCAAATTCGGGGACACACCGGGATTGATAAAATCTTAAGCCGTCTGCGGTGGGAAAATAATCTTCCGCTTCCATCGACTGACTGGCGTCAAAGACCTTGCGCACCCTCTCTTCCCACAGGCTGCAGGACGGTTCCGGAAATCCGATTTCTTTCAGCGTCTTCCCGATGAGAGAGGCCGCGGGCTTTCCGTGCAGCCTCAGACCAGCCTGGTTTACGTACACATGCTTCAGTTCCCTGTTGAACCGGCAAATGACGTCAGGGGAATTTTCGGCAAGGGCCCTGAATTTCTCCTCGGCAGGGGAGAGTGAAGCGGTAATGATATTGTCGAATGAAGTTTTCCTCGCCTCGGCGCTGCGGACAACCGTTCTGAGGGCGATGAGAAAATAAACGCCACCCAGATACTGCGATGTCCTGCCCGCCCAGCTGACGGAGTCGCCAACGGCGTGCTCGATAAAAAAAGCCGTCAGGCTGATGGAGGTAAGAGCCAAGGCCAGCGAATACCAGTACAGGAAAATCTCTTTGTTCCTGACGTACATTGCCAGAAAGACAAGAAAGGAAAAAGCGAACAAGACGTTCGCGGTCCCGAGAATTCCCTGGCGCAGGGGCGTGGGGCCCTGGCCCTGGATGAAGAATGGAGGGACCATGCCCCGAAAGCTTGCAAGGGTGAGCAGAGTCATGAAAATGATAATTCCGAGACAGCCGGCAGTAAACCACACGCCTTTTTGTCTCGACCCGATTTCAGGAGATATGCCTGACATGAGAATCAGCGCGGCGATAAAGTGAAAGAGCGCGCCTGTGAGAGCGCCGGTATTGTAAATAGTCACGTTGAGGTTAGCGCCGTCCGGAAGGCCTCTTACAAAACCGGCAATGACGCCTCCAATTCCGAAGATAAGGACCCCGCAGCCCAAAAGAAGAATCTGGATCCGGCCGGTCGTTCGGTAATTCCTCATGGCAATAAAGGCCACGGCAAAGCAGACGACGGCAACGAAGAGGGTATTCGTGATCGAGATCAGCCATCCGGGATCATAGAACAGGTCGCGTTTGACGGCAAAGTGGAGGCCCAAGATGATTACCGTCAGGGCCGGAATCGGCAGGAAACCGATCAACTTCTTATGTTTCCACATTGTCTTCATCGTGTCACTCTCGGCTCGAGATCCCACGTTACGGGCTTCGGGTCTCGTGTTCTGCTTTGATCTTAATATGGGACTTGAAACTGTTTTATTACACCGTAAAATAAAACGTCGCGCCCCTGCCCACTTCCCCTTCCGCCCAGATCCTGCCTCCGTGGCGAAGGATGATGCGCTGCACTGTAGCCAGGCCGATTCCCATGCCCGGGAACTCCGACGGCGAGTGGAGCCGTTGGAATGCCATAAACAGCTTATTCGCGTATATCATGTCGAACCCGGCGCCGTTGTCCCGGACGAAATAGACATCTTGCCCGTCTTTCTTCATGACGCCGAATTCTATGCGTGCCCGTTCTTTTTTCCCGGTAAACTTCCACGCATTCCCGATGAGGTTATCGATCACCGCCCGCAGCATGACAGGATCGCCTTCCGCCGTCACCCCGTCCATTGCGACAAACTCCACCTGACGGCCGGGCTCGGATCTTCTCAGTTCGTCGGCGACGGCCTTCGCCATCGAGCCCAAATCCACTGAGTCGCGGTTAGGCTCTCCACGGGTCAGGCGCGACAAATTCAGCAACGCTTCGATAAGCTGCGCCATTTTCTTCGCGGCCGTTTGCACACGGCGGAAGTAGTCTTTGCCGGCATCACTCAGTTTGGCCGCTTCTTCCTCCTCGATGGCGTGGCTGAACCCTTCAATGAACCTGAGCGGCGCCCGGAGGTCGTGGGAGATGGAGTAGGCGAAGGCCTCGAGCTCCTTGTTGGCAGCTTCGAGCTGGGCCGTACGCTCGATGACGCGCTGTTCGAGTTCCTTGTTGAGCTGCCGGAGCTCTTCTTCGATGCCGAAACGGAAGATCGCCTCGCCGATGATAAGCGCTAATTGTTCTATAAACTCAATGTTCTTGAGCGGGACCATCCCCTCGCGCTCGTCGGCAAGATGAACGGCCCCCAGTATCCTGTCGCGATACTTGATGGGGACCACGGCTACCGAGGTGAACCCCCTCCGTACGCACACGCCCCGAAACCGGGTCTTCTGTTCATCCGTAAGTCCTTCAACGAATTTCATGGTGTTGTTGGAGTAGAACGAACCTGCGCGTGTCATGGCGGGCATGTCCTGGGGTTCGGGTGTCCCCGCAACAACGCGGGTGCACACGCACTGGTCGCGCTTGAGCGAGAGAAAACGCTCCGATTCGAGGAATTCCTGATCGAAGCCCGCAAACGACTCATAAGGGATATTGCCGTCCCGGTCGGCTATCCTCATTCCCACACACCGGCAGCCGCTCCAGTCGCGTATGAGCTCCACGGCGACGTCCAGATATTCCTTGCGCGAAAATTTCCTCGTGTAGAGCTTGAGAAGCTCGTTCGTCAGCGTAACGCGGCGTTCCGTTTCCCTGAGGTCCGTGATGTCGCGGGCCGCGGCAAACACGCCGATGACCTTTCCGGCTTCGTAGCGGTACACCGTGGCATTGTACAGCACCGGCGTGGTCCTCCCGTCCCTGTGGCGGATTTCGAGGGCGTAGTCCTTCACCGAGCCTTCCCGGAACACCTGCCGGTAACCGGCCCCGGCCTTCTCGGGATCGGTGAAATAATCGGAAAAGTCGGTGCCGACAAGCTCGTCGCGCGAACGGCCCGTCACCTTTTCCGTTGCGGCATTCACGTCGGTAATCTTGCCGTCCGCATCAATGGTCACCAGCGGATCCAGGCTCGCCTCGAGAAGGCTCCGGTTGTAGGCATTTGCCAGCCGCAGGGCCTCCTCCGCCTCCTGCCGTCTTTTCTCATTGGCCATGCTGTCTATTGCATAAGAAATGTCCTCTGCCAGAGAAGAAAAAAGGGTTATTTCTTCATCGGTAAAGAACTGCGGCTTGCCTGAATAGATGGTGAAGGCGCCGATGACGGCGGAGCCGGCGCGCAGCGGGAAGGCCGCCGATGAGCGGAACCCGTGCTGAAGGGCCTTATCGCGCCACGGAAGCATGCGGGGATCGTGCTCTATGTCGCTGCAAATCGAAGGGGTCCCTTCGAATGCCGCTTTGCCCGTTGGGCCCCTGCCCTCGGGCTCATCGGTGGCCAGGATTTTGATATCATGAAGGTAATTGCCGGCGTCTCCGCAGCTCACGACCGGCTTCACGGCGAGCGTTTCGGGCTCGATAATGCCGATCCACGCCATTTTGAACAGGCCTTCTTCAACGGCAATGCGGCATGCCTGTTCGTACAGCTTTTCGGGGGCGTGGGTGCGGACAATCGCCTCGTTGACCTTGCTGAGCACGGAATACAACCGGTTCAGTCTGGAGATGCTTTCTTCCGCATTTTTGCGGTCCGTTATGTCCCGCACTATCATACTGGTCCTGATGTTGCCGTCCTTGTCCCGAAACAGCACCGAAGTCACTTCGCAGGGAATTCTTGCTCCATCTTCACGTATCAAGATGAGTTCACCTCGGGCCTTGCCGGTACGCGCTCGCTCCTCCAGAAAGGCCGCCAGCCTGGGATCAGCCGTATCTACAACTCCTGCTCTGCCGAGCCGGCGGACCTCGTCCTCGGACCTTCCGAGGATGCGGCACGCTGCGGGATTCGCGGCCAGAACGCGTCCGTCGGGAGAGGTGAGGAGGATGGCGTCTATGCTGTTATCAAAAAGCGACCGGTAGCGCTCTTCGCTCTCGCGCAGCGTCTCTTCCGCCCGTCTGCGCTCGGTAACGTCGCGCCACACTACGGCGAAACCGTCGCGCAGCTTCATTGCCTGTACGTCAAAAGCGCGCTTCAGACGCTGTCCGCCCCCGAACGTGTCCTCATAGAGCAGGTCCTCCTTGACGAGCGGCTCTCCGGTCTCTACGACATGTACGTACTCATTGAACAGGTCGGAGTCCTTGTGTGACGGCAGCAGTTCCAGCAGGGTGCGGCCGATCTGTTCCTCGCGGGACATCTGATTCAACCGGCAACCCGCCTGGTTGATGTACTCGAACCGGAAATCGACGATTTTTCCTCCGCCGCCCCGGACCACGGAAAATACCGCGAAACCGTCGAGAAGGGTGTCGACGGAAGTGCGGAACCGCTCTTCGCTTTTCTCGAGGGCTTTCTTTGCCCGCTCGCGTTCGGCGATCTCCGCCTCTAATTCTTCGTTCGTTCTTACAAGTTCCGCCGTCCCCTCATGGATGCGCTTTTCCAAATCGCCGTGCGCTTTCCGGAGATCATTTTCGGCTTTTTTTCGCTCCGTGATGTCCTCGAACACCGTCACAAAATGATCCTTCCCCGGACTGTAGGCAAGGACGGCATACCATTTGCCGAGGGGAATGGAATACCGCTCAAACCGTGTCTCTTTACCCGTCAGCGCAACCCGCCCGTAGGTGCCGATCCAGTCGGCAGGGTCGTTCTCGATGCCGGGCATCGCTTCCGTCACCTGTTTGCCGATGATGTCCTGTCTCTTCAATCCCGTAAGCTTTTCAAATGCGCCGTTGACTTCGAGAAAGATATAATCAGCGGGCTTCCCGTGTTCGTCTACGACGATTTTATGGAACGCAAAGCCGTCGATCATATTCTCGAACAGAGAACGATACCTGGCCTCGCTCTCCCGAAGAGCGTCTTCGCTTTGCTTCAGGTTCCTGAACAACAAGCTTGTGGGTTCGACCATGCCGGTGACGACGATGGCCCGGTAAATAAGGATGTAAGAAAGCAGCTCGAAATAATGGCCGGCAAGGTTAGCGAAGCCGTACACGCCCGCATACTGCGTAAAACTGAGCTCCGAGACGACCGAACTCAAAAGAGAAAAGACCATATATCTCAGCACCGCGGGGTCGAAGGCGCGTCGTTTCCTGACCAACAGGCCGAGAGCGGCCAGAAAAATGAGGCAAATGACATATTCGCTGATGATCTTAAAGTTCGTGAGTCCCCTGCCTTCGACGTAGCATGCAGGGAACCATCCCAGGGAGATAGCCGCAATAAGAAAGGCGGTTGCGATCGCATACACAGTGAAGGCGGTTTCGGCGCGCAATTTCTTATCGATAAAAAAGGGAGCGAGGAGAAAAGAGACGCTGAAAACCAATCGGAAGGCGATCCAGAGTTGCGTGGCGAGGTTGGAATCATAGCCTGGAAACACCCCCATTCCCTTATAGGACAGGGTGTGGGCAAGGCCCAGGGTCCCGCCGAACAGTGAGGCTATGCCGATAAAGAGCAGGTAGTGATTGTCCAGAATGCGTCGGGTGTTCCAGACGAGCACGAAGACCACAAAAGCCGTAAGGACGCTGAACAGCTCGACGAGGCTGTGGAAGAGAAGGTAGCTGTACAGGCTGCCCGCGTACAGGCCAAGGATAACGGCGGCGCCGAAGAAAAGGTAAGAATATCGTACAGGAATCCCGAGATATTTGCGCATTTTTAACCTGTTATAATGCCGGGCAGAGGAAGAAAGACCAGATGAGTATGTAAACGCACTCGATAACGTTCATACTAAAAAACGAGCAGGCGCCGTCAATAATTCAAATAGCGGTCAGGGCTGATAATTTAGCACAAAAGTCACATTTTGTTAATCCCTAATGTATGCCACGTGCAGCAAATGAATTATAACCTAATCCGGACAGGAAGAAACTAAAAATCTTTGGGCCGCGCTTGCTGCAGAGCACTAAGCGACTAAAGACGGAGATTACGTGATAAGGCTGTTGCGGAATCGCCTTGCTCCTCTTGACACCTGGCAAAGCGAAACTATACTTGTAGTATAACTTTACGTAAATCCCACACGCTCATAAGGAGGAATACTATGCGACAGGTCATGGCAGCAGTGGTGCTCGCGGTAATTTTCACTTTTATGTCATCTGCAGCGAAGGCCCAGGAACAATCAGGCGCGATGGATGAAGACATGTCGGACATGATGGCTGGCGGCTCGGACATGACGGGGGGCGGTATGATGGGAGGCCAGGGCATGTACGGGATGGGCATGATGGGGGGCGGCATGGGCATGATGGGCCTCGGTCCGGTCTGGATGCTCGACCTCACGCCCGATCAGCGCGCGAAGATCAACGCCATCCGCGACGGCCTGCGCAAGCAGCACTGGGAGATCATGGGCAAGATCATGGATGAGCAGGAGAAACTGCGCGACCTTTATGAAGCGGACAAGCCTGATCCGAAGAAAATCGGACCGGTCTACGACGCGATCTTCAGCCTTCGAAAGCAGATGATCCTGTCGCGTATCGAGGCGATGAACGCCATAAAGGACGTCCTCACCAAAGAACAGCGCGACCAGCTGAAGCAGTGGTATCGCAGTCGGTACGGCATGGGCGGTATGATGCCGGGACATATGCGCGGCGGCATGGGCGGTATGATGGGAAAGTAATGAAAAAGCCCCTCCCTGCGGCGGGGCTTTTCATCGTGTAAGGGACATTGTCGCGGTTACAACAGCGTAGCAGCGAGTTCCGCAAGGTCGGAGCGCTCACCTTTGACGAGCGTGATGTGGCCGGCGATGGCCTCTTCCTTGAAGCGCTCCACCACGAAGGTGAGACCGTTGCTCGACGAGTCGATGTAGGGGTTGTCGATCTGGTAAGGGTCGCCGGTGAGTACGATCTTGGTCCCCTCTCCCGCTCGTGTGATGATGGTCTTGATCTCATGCGGCGTGAGGTTCTGAGCCTCGTCCACGATCAGGTACTGGTTCGGCATGCTGCGACCTCGGATGTACGTGAGCGGCTCGACTTCGATCATCCCGAGATCGAAGAGGCTCTGCAGGTCCTTCTTTCCCTTCACCCGGCCCGCGACCGGAGAGGCGCCCATGAGGAAATCGAGGTTGTCCCGGATGGGCTGCATCCAGGGTCTGAGCTTGTCCTCGATGTCTCCGGGCAGGAAGCCGATGTCCTTGCCGAGGGGGAAGACGGGACGGGACACGACCAGCCGCTGGAACGCCCTCGCCTCGATGGTTTCCTCGAGCCCGGCGGCGAGGGCGAGAAGGGTTTTTCCCGTGCCCGCCTTGCCGACGAGCGTCACGAGGCGGATGTCGTCGTTCAGGAGCAGGTCGAGCGCGAATTGCTGCTGCTTGTTCCGTGCGGTGATGCCCCATACGCCGTGCTTCGTGTTGACGACCGGAACAAGAGCGTTCTTCTGCTGGGCGTACCGCGCAAGGGCGGTCTGTGACGGATTCGCGCTGTTTTTAAGCAGGACGAACTGGTTTGAAAACGGCCTGGAGTCGGACAGAGCGAATTCGCCTTTTGCATAGAATTCGTCGATCGCGCCGGGGTCGACGGAGATCTCCGTCTCGCCCGTGTACAATTCGTCGATCGTGATCGTGTCCGATTCGTAATCTTCGGCGCGCAGTCCTACGGCGTCCGCTTTGATGCGGAGGTTCGTGTCCTTCGTCACGAGGACTACGGGGTGCGTCCCTTCCGACCGGCACAGGTTGAGCGCCGTGGCGAGAATGCGGTTGTCCGCCTTGGTCGCAATGAGTTCGGGGGGCAGATGCTCCGGCGACTGGTGGTTGAGCTCCACGCGCAGGCTCCCCCCACCGTCGAGCTGCACTCCCTGCGAGAGCTTGCCCCTCAGGCGGTATTCGTCCAGTATCCTCGAGACCTGCCGGGCGTTCCTGCCTATTTCGTCGATGCCTTTTTTGAATTTGTCCAGTTCCTCAATCACCACGATCGGGATGATCACGTCGTTGTCCTCGAAGGAAAAGATCGCCCTCGGATCATGGAGCAGCACATTCGTATCCAGCACAAACACCTTTTTCATTCTTCATCCTCTGTATATGAAATAATAGCAGGGATACACACTTTTCATTTATACGCCGCCCGTCGAGGGCGTCCCGTTCCGTCTTATCATCTGTTACGGGGTGAGCCGGACAAAAGCGGATATGTCCTTGATCGGCAACGCGCCCTCGCGTATCACCTTCACCGATGTCCCGGACACATCGAGAACCGTCGAGGGCTTTCCTCCCGTCGTCTTTCCTCCGTCCAGAATGAGGTCTATCATTTCCCCGACGGCGTCCGCCGCTTCACCAGCCGTCTGCGGGCTCTGTCCGCCGGTGATGTTCGCACTCGTGCCCGTGAGTGCTGCGCCGAGAAATTCGAGCAGCCTGACCGCGAGCGGACTGCCCGGGACCCTCAGGCCGATCGTACCCGTTCCCGCGGTGAGATCCACGGGCACGCCGGGCCGGGCCTTGAACACGAGCGTGAGCGGCCCGGGCCAGAACTTTTTCATGAGAACCTCTGCGTCGCGAGTGACCGCCGTGGTCCACTCATGAACGGCCGATTCCTCCCTTATGAGGAGCAGGATCGGCTGATCCTTGGGTCTCCCCTTGATCGCAAAAAGTTTTTTTACGGCTGCCGGGTTCCGGGGATCGGCGCCGAGACCGTAAAAGGTCTCGGTGGGATACGCGATCACGCCCCCTGAGCGCAGCACGTCGCGGCAGCGGGAGAACGCGTGCTCGGGGCGAGATGGGTCAATCTTGATTATTTCTGCCGCCATTGCTTCAACCATGGTTAACCAGCTTGCCCGTTTCGTGGAAGCATAGAGCACAGCGCAGAGAGCAAAGGGTTGAGTCGCTATGCTCCATGCACTATGCGCCATGCTGCATGATACGGGCCTCGTGACTGTCCGACGTCACCGTTGAACGCTCCTCATAAGAACGATGTCTCCGTTCTCCCTCCCGAGCTCCCGCGCCACTACGGGGCACTTCACTTTGAACATGAAGAATATCCTGTTGTCCCCCGTTCCGGCGAGGGTCTCGTAGTTGGCCTGGCCCTTGCTGATCACCATGTCCGCAGAGCGGTACGCATCCATAAAGCGGGGAGAGCAGGACTCGAGGAGCGTGCCGATGCCGTCGTTCCCGTTGTCGATGACCTCGGCAGATTCCGCGAGTCCGGCCGCTGCCGCGTCTTCGAGCGTGGCGTCATTGATCACGGCAGCGCCTTTGACCGCGGCGGTTATGATCTTCCCGTCTTCCCGCAGGGTTTCTGCCAGAACCCGGTCGAATACGATCTCGCCGGCGTTGTCGCAAAGATAGAGGATGCGCCGCGAGCGCTGCACGGCCTTCGAAAAATCGCTGAAATCCGATTCCGACAGCTGAAGCCGGAACGAGTCTTCAATGGAACGGTCCAGATCGAACGCCTCGTAAATGCCGAAATCGATAACATTACCCGCGATGGCGAGCCGCACCCCGGCTTCGAGCGGGTCGGCGGCCTTCGCCGCCGTACGCCTGAGAGAAGGCAATTTTTCGAGGGCAATGGCGTTGTACCTGTCCTTGACCCGCCGGTAGGGATCGCTGCCGGTCCGCTCGCGCACCATCCGATGCAGGACCGTCGTGATCCGGGCCGGCGGCTGATCGAAGGAGGCCTGTTCAACGATCTCCGCGCCTGCGCGCATGATGCTCCGCCCGGCGTCCCCGTTCACTCCAGCGTAACCCAGCGCGAGCCGTATCTGCCTGAAGAAACAAGGCATGCACTCGAGCTCGGTCTTCATACCGCCGGTGCCTGGGCCGGAGCGGAGCCGCCGGCCTTCTTTTTCCACCGCCGGCGCCTGGACTTCTTCTTGCCCGGCGCGGCGACGCGGGCCGGCTCTTCTTTACGTTCGGGCCCCGCAGAAATGGCCATGAGTCTTCTCGCCTTCTCTTCGACCTCGCGTTCCATCTCCACCTTATAGACCTTAAGACGGTTGGCGACTTTCACGTCGCTCGTCGCAATGATCTGAGCCGCGAACACGCCGGCGTTCTTCGCGCCCGCCTTGCCCAAGGACATCGTCGCCACCGGGACCCCGCCGGGCATCTGCACCACGGACAGAAGGGCGTCGATGCCCTTGAGCGCTGAAGAGTCTATCGGCACGCCGATCACGGGCAGCGTCGTCTGCGCCGCGATCGCGCCCGCGAGGTGCGCGGCCCAGCCTGCCCCGGCAATGATCGCCTTGAGTCCCCGCCGCTCCGCGCTCTGGCTGTATTCCAACACTCTCTTCGGCGTGCGGTGCGCCGAGGCGATCGTCATTTCATATTCAATGCCGAATTCCTGAAGCATGGCGGCGGCTTCCTGCATCACCGGCAGGTCCGAGTCGCTTCCCATCAGTATTCCGACAACCGGTTTTCCCATAGTTACTCCCTTCTCGTATCTCCAAAGATGATGAGGGCAAAATTACAATTGCTTCGCATCGTCGATGAAAACCGTCTCCACGCCGAAGGCATCCCTGACAGGGGACATCAGGGCCTTCACGCCGACGGTCTCCGTTGCATAGTGGCCGGCGACAATGAGGTTCATCCCCTGGTCCTTTGCCGCGTTGTAAACGGCAAGATCGATCTCGCCGACCAGAAAACAATCAAGCTGTTCCTTCACCGCGTCGATCAGCATGCTGCCGCCCCCGCCGGAGACGATTCCGATCGACCGAATGCTATTTTTCCCGAAGGGGAGCACGCGGCACGGGGACAGCAACCGCCTTTGCAGTGTCTTGGCGACCGCCTGGAGGCTCGTTGCCCCGCCGAACGTGCCCGCATAACCGATCTTGATGCCGTGATACCTGCCGAATTTCCTCAGGCGGCCGAGTTCCAGAAACCGGGCCAGCTGAATATTGTTCCCGTAATCTTCATGCAGGTCGAGCGGCAGATGCACGGCATAGAGCGCCATCCCGCTCTTCTTGAGAAACGCCGTTCGCGCGTCGGCCAGGGCCCTGTCCTTGCGCGGCTTCCACTTGATGCCGTGATGAACGACGAGAAGATCGACGTCGAGCTTTTTTGCCTTTTCAAAGGTCGATATGCAGGCGTCAACGGCGAAGCCGATCTTTCCCAAGTTTCCGGTGCGACGGGACCGCACCTGCAGCCCGTTCACGGAAGCATCGTGTATTCTTCCGACCCGCAGCAGACGGTTCAAAAAAGCGCTTACAGTCCTGACGGTTGTTTTCCTCATTCGACAAAGCCGCAACAAAATCGAGCCTGTCGCGGCACGCGCGGTAATAGGCAAAAGTTAAAACAGTGTTCCTGTGTTCGTGCCGCATGCTGTGAAAACATGTTTCTTTGTGATTTCATCTTCATCAGTTACGGCGGCCGAATTTCAGCATCCCGTCTCGAGCGCCCTCGCGCCGATGTCCCTGCGGTAGTGCGCTCCGTCGAAGTAAATATCCCGCACGGCCGCATAGGCATTGTCGATGGCCGCTGCCACGACGGGACCGATGCCGGTCACCCCGAGGACCCTTCCGCCGGCGGTGACGATCTTTCCGTCCCTGTTCGCCGTGCCTGAATGAAACACGATGACGTTCTTATGCGCGGCCGCTTTCTCAAGGCCCGTGATCTCCTTGCCCTTCTCGTAGCTGCCCGGATAACCGCCGGACGCCATGACCACGCAGACTGCCGCCTCCGGTTTCCATTTGATCTCCACCTTCGGCAACGTGCCGTCGATGATGGCCCCGATAATGTCGATGAGATCGGTCTCGAGTCGGGCCAGTACCGGCTGCGTCTCGGGATCGCCGAATCTCCCGTTGAATTCGAGCACCCTTGCTTCTCCCTCGTGGATCATGAGGCCCGCGTACAGCACTCCTTTGAAGGTGCGCCCCTCTTTTTCCATGGCCCGCACCGTGGGGACCATGATCTTTTCCATGATCTGCCGCTCGAGCTTCCTGGTCACGATCGGCGCCGGCGAATAGGCGCCCATGCCGCCGGTGTTCGGCCCTTTGTCCGCGTCGAACACGCGCTTGTGGTCCTGCGAGGACGCCATGGGCACGACTGTCCTGCCGTCGGTAAACGCCATGAACGACGCCTCTTCGCCCCTGAGGCATTCTTCTATCACTACCCGGTCTCCCGCCGGACCGAAGGCCTTTTTTGTCATGATGAGGTCGAGCGCCGCAATCGCCTCGTCCGCGGTTTCCGCCACCACCACGCCCTTGCCCGCAGCGAGGCCGTCGGCCTTTATGACAATCGGCGCGCCCTTCTCCTGCGCATAGGCTGCGGCCGCGGCCCTGTCCGTAAACACCCGGTACTCGGCCGAGGGAATATGATATTTGTTCATGAGGTCCTTGGCAAAGGTCTTGCTCCCCTCGATCTCGGCCGCTTTTTTGTCGGGCCCGAAGATGCGCAGCCCGGCCCTGGAAAACTCATCCACGATGCCCTGGGAAAGAGGCCCCTCGGGCCCCACGATCGTGAGATCGATCTTTTTCTCACGGGCGAAAGAGAGAAGCCCGGCGATGTCATCTGCTTTTACCGGCACACACTCCGCAAGCCCTGCCATGCCTGCATTGCCGGGCGCAGCGTAGATCTTGTCGACTTTGGGACTCTGTGAAACCTTCCAGACGAGCGCGTGTTCCCTCCCCCCGCCGCCCACGACAAGTACGTTCATCCGTCACTCCTTGATTCCAGGCAACCGCGTTGCCGTTGTGGCATTATACTGTGCTTGGCGCATAGCGCACGTCAACTCAAAACACACAACTAAGCGCTTTTTCTGCCTTTTGCTCCATGCTCTCTGCTCTCGGCCCCACGCATGCCCCATGCCCTCTGCCCGCTGCCCAATGCTGCATTCATACTCCCCGTCCTGTATCCCTCGAGATCGAGACAGACATAGGTATAACCGATTACTTTCAGCTCTTCCGCAATTTTTTTTGCCGCACCGCTGGAAAGCAAACTTCCGAAGTCTTCAGGGGCGATTTCGATCCGGGCCGTGTCGACGTGATGGCGCACGCGCACCTGGCGGAATCCCAAGCTGCGAAGGCAGTCTTCCGCTTTCTGTACCATTTCAAGGATGTCCTTGGTAATTCTGGTGCCGTAAGGAATACGGGAGGACAGACAGGCAAGCGACGGTTTGTCCCACACGGACAGACCCAGGCTCCGCGCAAGTTCGCGGATTTCCGATTTGGTGAGACCTGCTTCCCGGAGCGGGCTCCGCACGGAAAACTCCTGCGCAGCTCTGCTGCCAGGGCGGTAGTCTTTCGCGTCGTCCGCATTCGAACCATCGATGATGCAGGAAATTCCCTCTTTCTCGGCAAGCTCAGAGAGCTTGCCGAACAGTTCCCGCTTGCAGTGGTAGCACCGGTCGGGCGGGTTCTGCGCAAACTCTTCCTTGCTCAGCTCTTCCGTGTGGAGCACCTTATGCGTCACGCCGAGCGAACGGGCGAACGCCTTCGCGGAGGCGAGTTCGCCGGGAGGATAGGTCTCGGAAACAGCGGTGACGGCAATGATTCGAGGCCCCATGACCTCGGCTGCCGCCCTGAGCAGAAGGGAACTGTCCACGCCTCCTGAATAGGCAAGAACCGCGAGCTGCATCTCGCGGAGCAGGTCCTTGAGGCGGTCCCATTTTTGTTCATTCACCATCCGGACGATAATAGCACAGCCCGAACCTGGGTGTCAATAAAGTACTCTCCGGCGGGGCTGGTCCATGTTTTTACTTTTTCGCCGGCGGGGGCGAGGCGAAGCCGAGCTTGGCGGAAAGGGCCACGCCCGACTCCATGAGAAGGGGGACGATGCCGTCCTTCTCTATCTTTTCGTCGGTGAGACGGCTTGCGGGCGCAACGACGCCGAGGGCGGCGATCACGTTTTTCGAGAACTCCCGCACGGGCACCGCGAGGCTCCTGACTTCAAGATCGCACTCTTCATCCTCCAGCGAGTATCCTTTTTCCTTCACCGCCTTGAGCTCGGCGAAAAGGGCGTCGCGCGTCTTGATGCTTTTGCTCGTCAGGGGGGAAAGCGTGTTCTCCGGATAGAGACGTTCTACGTCTGCGGGAGGCAGAAACGCGAGCTGCGCCTTGCCTGCGGCGGTGCAGTGCGCAGGAAGCATGGCGCCGATGCGTGAGACCGCCCGGACCGTCTTGTCGGTCTCCACGCTGTCCATGTAGATGACCTTGCTCGCCCGAAGGACGGCAACGATGGCGGTCTCCCCCGATGCCGCCATGAGGCTCTCGAGGATAGGCCGGGCCTGACGCCGGCATTCCCGCTGTTCGATGAATATGGATCCTATCTGGAGCGTCTTCGGGCCGAGCCGGTAATTTTCCGTCGCCTTGTTCTGCTCGATATACCCGCGGTGCTCGAGCGTGGCGAGGAGCCGGAACACGTTGTTCTTGTGGAGCCCGAGCCTCTTCGAAAGCTCCGTGACGCCGAGTTCGTCCTCGGTCTTGGTAAATGATTCAAGGATATCGAGCGCGTGCGATACGGACTGGATCATGTAATTGACTTTTTCTCTTTTCGTGACCATAGTTTTCACCACCCGCCGCGGTACGGCCTACTTGAACGTTCCAGACTGGACGCCTTTCTTTACAGGGTAACCCTTCATTAACCAGTCGGGCATGCCTTCCTGATAGATCATAAGGTACGTATAACCCATCTCGATGGCCGCGCCTGCGGCCATGCGGCTGAGCGATCAGCCTATTCCCCTGCAGTAAAAAATGATAGCGGTGCTCTTGTCCCTGGGCAGACGGGCCTCCTCGGCTTTCATCTTCTCCGCCGGGATGCAGATCGCCCCGGGGATGTGTCCTGCCCGGTATTCTTCGGACGTCCTTGTATCGATGAGAACGACTTTCCGCTTCCCCGTCATCCACGATATCACATCCTGGGCGCTGATGACCGAAAACTGTGCCACGGCTGCCGATGATGCAAGAAAAAAGATGCCGAACAAAAAGACGTACGTTTTTACCCTCGTCATGAAAATACCGCCTTTCGTTTTAAAACAGATGTTTAATTTTATTGCGGAAGTGAAATTTTGTCAAGGAAAAACGATTGTTTTTCAGGCCCATCGGAAATCGGCAAGCACAAACCGAGACACGAAAATTACAAGGGTAACGGCTTTATACTGTTATTCCCTGAAAATAATGAAAGCCGCCGATTTGCGTCGGCGGCTTCTGGTTATCACGAAAAATCTGAAAATTTTTCCAGGTTCTGGAATTCTTCTCGTGCGGCTTCTGTTCCGAATGTTTTAAGGTTTGGCGCCCTTCTTCACGGGATACTTCTTCTGGATCCATTCAGGCAACCCGCCCGGGAAAACCGACAGGTATGTGTATCCCATACTCAGGGCTGCCCGCGCGGCTTGCTGAGCGCGCTCGCGGCCGGCGTTTTCTCTGCCGCTGTAGATGATGATCCGCGCGGATTTGTCTTTCGGAAGCCGGGCAGGCTGCATCCTGATGGCCGGAGCCGGAACATTGATGGCTCCGGGGATGTGCCCGCTCTTGTATTCCTGAATAGAGCCGACATCGATAAGGACCGGCTTATGCGCACCGGCCATCTCTTGTTTGACCATCTCAGCGGTCATGAACGGGTATGGGTTTTTCGCAGCCGATGCACCATGAGCTCCGGCTCCCGTCTCTGCCATGGCCATCGGGGCGGTAACCAGAGGAAAAAATGCTAATAACGCCAAAAGTCTAAATCTGAACATGTGACGCACCCCCTCTATATTTAATGCCTTGTTCGCTTGCCTTTTTATATCAATAGGCCCGCTTTGTCAAGCAAAAACAGGTTTTCAACGCGTCGTATGACGGCTCTTAAGATGAAGGAATAAGAGAATGTTTCGGAAAACCGCCCAGCAAGGCAACATACAAGCCCCACAGTCCGAACGCAATGAATACCAGCGCGGCAAACCACTTGATCTGCTTTTCCGGGATCTTTTTGTGCAACACGATGCCCACGATGATCCCCACAGCATCGGCGACCAGCATCCCCGCCGTTGTTCCGAACCATACGGGCACGACCGTCTTAAATTCGGCAGCAAGCGCCACGGTGGCAAGCTGCGTCTTATCTCCCATTTCCGCGATAAAGAAGGCGGCTGCAACAGTCCAGAAAGGGGAGAAGTTGAACTTCTTGTCCTCGTCGTCCAGTTTATCGCCCCGCATGATCCACAGGCCGAAGATGACGAAAGACGCCGACGCGGCGGTCTTGATATAGACAAGCGGGGCGACGTTCGTGAGATAATTCCCAACGGCAACGGCGAAGAGATGGTTTGCCGCAGTCGCCGCAAGCACGCCCCACAGGACGGTCTGCCAGCGAAGCCGGGCGGCAAAGGCCATGGCAAGAAGCTGGGTCTTGTCTCCCATCTCGGCAAGGAGGACGATTGCCAGCGATGTCAGAAAGGCAATCACGTGAGCAGTTCTTTCTGCTTTTTGATGAGTGTCTTGATACCCTTCTCGCCCAAGGCAATCAGCCGGGCAAGGTCGGTTTTGGAAAAAGGCAGGCCCTCGGCTGTGCCCTGGACCTCGACAATCTTGCCCGTACCGGTCATCACGAGGTTCATATCCACCTCGGCCTCTGCGTCTTCGAGATAGCAGAGGTCGAGCATGGGCTTATCTCCCACTATCCCGACGCTCACTGCTGCCAGATAGTCTGATACCGGAACAGTGGCTATCATTCCCTGTTTCTTGAGGTGGCGCAGCGCGTCGACGAGCGCGACATATGCCCCGGTAATCGCGGCGGTTCGCGTGCCGCCGTCGGCCTGGATCACGTCGCAATCGACCAGCACGGTCCGTTCGCCCAAAGCATCCATGTCCGTGACCGAGCGGAGGGACCTGCCGATAAGTCGCTGGATCTCGTGTGTTCTGCCGCCCACCTTGTTCCGCTCCCGGGGAATTCGCTGAGGAGAGGAGCGCGGGAGCATGGCGTACTCGGCTGTGACCCAGCCGGCGCCCTTGCCCTTGAGAAAAGGAGGCACGGAATTGTCCACGGTCGCCGTGCAGAGCACGCGCGTATCGCCCATCTCGATGAGAACGGACCCCTCAGCGGACTTGATGTAGTTCCTGGTGATCTTTAATCTGCGGAGTTCGTCCGCCCTTCTGCCGTCAACACGCATTATGCCAATCCTCTCGGGTTTAAAAATCCAGCGGGCTTCTCGCCTCTTTTATGGTACG
>JAWOJY010000150.1:0-3131 GCA_033854515.1 Nitrospirota bacterium | reverse complement strand
GTCGCAGCAATAGCTAGCGGCGGAACTCTCATCTCGACCGACGGGAAAAATTGGACAACGGGTCCTTAAACTCAGCGTCTTTCCGTGGTGTTATAACATCTTTGGGCTCTAATTAATGATGAAGAGTGCCCCTGGCTTCATATCTTGCGGGCCTCCTGAAATCGGATATAAATTAGCTCACATCTGCCGCTTTGCCCGGAAGTCGTTACGAAAACGATGCCTTTGTGCTGCGAAAATTGGCTACGACCGTGGCGACGAATGTGCAGTCACGCACTCATGTGGTTCCGCTGTTTATGCGATAACAGTTCCGACGCACCAAATCAAAAGGACTCTTGACTTTAACTGGCTGATTGGAGTATATTTTAAACAAAAGGGTAAACGGATATCAAAGATTTTTTTTGAAGGCGGTTACCATAATATGATGTTTGAAAAATTCACAGAACGAGGAAGAAAAGTAATCGTTTATGCCCGTGAAGAGGCGGAGCGTCTCCAGAACGACTACCTCGGTACGGAGCACATTCTGCTCGGAACGCTCCGGGAGGAAGACGGGATACCCGTTGCCGTGCTTCGAAAAATGGGCATTGATATCGAGCAGTTGCGCATGGAAGTCGAACGCAACCTGCCCGCGAGCGGCAACACATTGACCTTCGGTGATATCCCCTTTACCCCGCGCGCCAAGAAAGTGCTGGAATACGCCGTGGAAGAAGCGCGGCTCCTCGGCCACAACTATATCGGCAGCGAACATTTGCTGCTCGGCCTCATACGTGAAGAGGAGGGAATAGGCGGGAAAATCCTCCGCAGTTTCGGGGCCAACCTGCTGGGGACCCGTCAACTTGTGATCAACTACCTTCGCCGCGCAGCGACGCAGGTCAGCGCTAAAAAGAGTCCGACGCCGGCCCTGGACGAGTTCAGCAGGGACCTGACGCAGCTAGCAAAAAGCGGAAAACTTGACCCGGTTATCGGCCGCGAGAACGAGATCGACCGTGTCCTTCAGATACTGTCCCGCAGGACCAAGAATAACCCCGTTATCATCGGCGAGCCGGGCATCGGCAAGACGGCGATCGTCGAAGGCCTTGCCCAGAGAATCATAAGCGGCGACGTTCCCGAAAGCATGTTGAACCGCCGCGTGGTGTCCCTCGACCTCGGGGCCCTCATCGCGGGGACTAAGTACCGTGGCCAGTTCGAAGAGCGCCTCAAGATCGTCATGAAAGAGATCGTGCAGGCGGAAAATATCATTCTTTTTATCGATGAGTTGCACACCCTCGTGGGCGCAGGCGCGGCCGAGGGATCGATAGACGCATCCAGCATGCTCAAGCCCGCCCTTGCCCGTGGAGAGATACAGTGCATCGGCGCAACCACCCTCGACGAGTTCAGGAAACATATTGAAAAGGACGGCGCTCTCAAGCGGCGTTTCCAGCCCATTTACGTACAGCCACCGTCCCTTGAAGAAACCATCGGCATCATCAAGGGCCTGCGCCCGAAGTACGAGTCCCATCACAAAATCAAAATTACCGACGAGGCCGTAGTGGCGGCGGCGCGTCTTTCCGACCGTTATATCACCGACCGTTTCCTGCCGGACAAGGCAATCGACGTGATCGATGAGGCCGGCGCACGGGCCAAGTTGAACAGGTACACATACCCCGCCGAGATCAAGTCTATAGAAAAAAAGCTGAAAAAGCTCGAACAGGAAAAGAGCCTCTTCTCCAAGATCAGGGATTATGTTAAAGTGGAAACCATTCATGAAGAGGAAGAGCATCTTCGCGAAATGCTCGAAGGCATTCATAAAGGCTGGAAGGAGTCCCAGGAGAAGAACACGCCCGTGGTGGGCGAAGAAGATGTGGCCACGATCGTATCGAATATAACCGGTATTCCGCTTGCACGACTCGAGGAGAAAGAGGCCTCACGTCTTCTCAGGATGGAGGAAGAACTCCATAAGCGGATCGTCGGGCAGAACGAAGCCATCACGGCAGTCGCCCGCGCGATACGCCGTTCGCGTGTCGGACTGAAGGCGCGCCGGCAGCCGATCGGCTCGTTCATATTCCTGGGCCCCACCGGCGTGGGCAAAACGGAACTGGCCCGGTCACTTGCCCTGTTCCTCTTCGACAGCGAGGACGCCCTCATCCGCGTCGACATGTCGGAATACATGGAAAAGTTCAGTTCGTCAAGACTCGTGGGCGCCCCTCCCGGATACGTGGGTTATGATGAGGGAGGACAATTGACGGAAAAGATCAGGCGCAGACCGTACTCGGTTATCCTGTTCGACGAGATAGAAAAGGCTCATCCCGACATCTTCAACATCCTCCTCCAGGTTCTCGATGACGGCTACATGACCGACAGCTTCGGCCGGAAGGTCGACTTTAAAAACACTGTCATCATTATGACCTCCAACCTGGGTGCCCGGATGATCGACAAGGACACGTCGCTCGGGTTCCAGAGGGATACGATCAAGAACCAGTATGAGAAGATGAAAGACAATGTGATGTCGGAACTCAAGAAAACATTCAACCCAGAATTCCTGAACAGGATCGATGACGTCGTCGTATTCCACCCGCTCACGCAGGATCACCTGATCCAAATCGTCGATATGCTCCTCAGGGAGCTTGACACCCAGACGGTTATCGAGCACGGCATCCATCTTGAAGTATCAACGGAAGTTAAAGAGTGGCTCATCCACGAGAATTACCAACCTACCTACGGAGCGCGCCCCCTGCGACGCGCCGTACAAAAGTACATTGCCGACCCTCTATCGGAAGAAATGCTCCGCGGCAGGTTCAAGGACATCCATAAGGTATTGGTAACGCTGAAAAACGGTACAATAAACTTCCAGGAAGAAGAAGCCAGCATGCTGGCAAAGGTTTAAATCCGCCGAGCCGACTCGCGAGTCCAATTTCGACGTAAGCATACATGTGGGCTCGCACGTCAAAAATGCGCTCTTGTCCTTTGATCGATCTTTCATGAGCAACGACAATGGGCTTCTCATCATGAGATCACGATCGACCGGACCCCCGCCACTATTCACTTGCCATATCCGTGGTTTCTTCTATTTCCGAATAGATAAGAAGCATTTCGGGAATAAATATTTCTTGGAGAAGAACTACTGTTATTCTGAAGAGTCATTTTTACGCGATATA
>JAWOJY010000149.1:0-5156 GCA_033854515.1 Nitrospirota bacterium | reverse complement strand
GCGGGTCCTTGATCAGCTCCTTGAACTTCGGTTCCTGCTGCATGGCCTCTTCAAGGGTGATGTTGAGCGTGTTTGGCACGAGCTTTGCGACCTTGTCGACCTCGGAGTAGGGGATGTCGAGCACGCGTCCCACGTCGCGGATCACGCCTTTGGCCATCATGGTGCCGTAGGTGATGATCTGAGTCACGTGATCCTGTCCGTATTTCTCCGTGACGTATTTTAAGACCTCGTCGCGCCGGTCCATGCAGAAGTCCACGTCGATATCAGGCATGCTGATGCGCTCGGGGTTCAGGAATCGCTCGAACAGGAGGTTGTAGGGCAGGGGATCGAGGTCCGTGATCCTGAGCGAATAGGCGACCAGGCTCCCGGCTGCCGAGCCGCGGCCAGGTCCAACCGGGATGCCATGTTCCTTTGCGTAGCGGATGAAGTCCCAGACGATGAGAAAATAACCGGCAAAACCCATCTTGTCGAGCATGGCGATCTCGGATTCGAGTCGCTGCCTGTATACTTCGGGATCGAAGCTCCCTTTGCCGCGAACGGCCTCGATCTCCTTGAACCGCTCTTCGAGCCCCTTCCGTGCCAGCTCCGCCATGTACGATTCCCTTGTGTAACCCACGGGCACAGGGAAGTGTGGGAGGTGGTACTTGCCGAGTTCGATCTCGAGATTGCAGCGTTCAGCGATCTTTACCGTATTCGATATGGCTTCGGGGATATGCGAGAAGGACTTCTTCATCTCTTCGGGCGTCTTCATATAGAATGTCTCCGAGGAGAACCGGAGCCTGTTCGTATCCTTTAGAGTTTTTCCGGTCTGGATGCAGAGCAGAGCGTCGTGGGACTTGTGGTCCTCCATGTTGAGATAATGACAGTCGTTCGTCGCCACCACGGGGATGTCCGTGTCTTTTGAAAGGCGGATGAGCTCGCGGTTCACCTGTTCCTGTTCGGGAATGCCGTTATCCTGGAGTTCGAGATAAAAGTTGTCCTTTCCGAAGATGATCTGATATTGAAGGGCAGCCTTCTTCGCGTCCTCATACCGGTTCTGAAGCAGGAGCGCGGGTATCTCGCCGCCAAGGCAGGCGGTGAGTCCGATCAGCCCCTCGCTGTGCCGTTTGAGCAATTCCTTGTCGATGCGCGGCCGGTAGTAGAAGCCTTCCAGATAGGCGGAGGTCACGAGCTTCACGAGGTTCTTGTAACCCTGTTTGTTTCTTGCGAGGAGAATGAGATGGTACGATGCCTCTTCGTTCTGTGCGGCTGACGCTGATTTGTCAAACCGGGAACCCGGGGCCACGTAAATCTCGCATCCGATGATGGGCTTGATCCCGGCTTTCATGGCCTTCAGGTAGAAGTCGAGAGACGAGAAGAGGTTGCCGTGGTCGGTGACCGCGACGGCGGGCATTTTGAGGTCGACCGCTTTTTTAACGAGGTTGTCGATGCTGATAGCACCGTCTAAGAGGCTATATTCTGTGTGCAGATGAAGATGGACGAAATCGGCATGATGCATAGAATTAAAGCAAGCACCAAATCTCAAAGAATTCCGAACTGCAAGCTCGGAACATTTTGAAAATCAAAATTTAATATTTATTCGGGTTCGGGGCTTGCACTAGGAAATTTTTTTCCCTGCGCCGCCGGGAAAATTGGAGGCGGCGAGCGGATTTGAACCGCTGAATGAAGGTTTTGCAGACCTCTGCCTTAGCCACTTGGCTACGCCGCCACTTCTAGAGCTTTTGAGTCGAGAGTTTGGAGTTGGAAGTTTGGAGTAGGAGTTTGGAGTTACGAGTTGTGGGTCTCAAACGCCGAACTCCGAACTCAGCACTCTGAACTGGACATATGGAGCGGGTGGCGGGACTCGAACCCGTGACCCCAACCTTGGCAAGGTCTCCGGTTTTTCCCCGTTGCCATTCTCCGCCTTACCCTTTTTTTCTTTTTCAAACGCTTACAGCATTTCAAGGGGACCTGGTTTTCCGTCCTTTACCCCTTGTTTCTGTCCTCTACTGACACGCGTACTGCACAGTGTACCGTGCGTTTGGAACAAACAAGATATTAATGGAAAACGGTGGTGTTGTCAAGTCAAATAGATGAGATGTGTTGCACTTTATCTGGAGTCGGAACGCATGAGAAAGGCAGGAGGCCACGATCACACACGGTGCCATGGCTGCACCTGCAAATGGAGGCTGGATTGATATCCGATCCGAAAATATCGACGGGGTTAAGTGAAATACTTCGGGACCTCCTCGATCGGCCTATTGCCTTTCACAGGGTTTTTGTAACGCTCACCGGCAGTGTTACCGCGGCGCTTATGCTGAGTCAGGCGATGTACTGGTCTAAAAGGGCAAATAGCGACGATGAGAGCTGGTTTTATAAGACCATAGAGCAGTGGGAGGAAGAGACAGGCTTAACCCGTCGGGAGCAGGAATTCGCCCGCAAAGCGCTTCGCAGGTTCTCGCTCTGGAAGGAAGATCTCCGAGGAGTTCCCGCTCGTATGCACTATCGTGTTGATATTATAGCGCTTTCTAATGAATTGTTACATCTTTCAGAATCTAAAGCATCAAAAGAAAAACCTAATAAAATTACCAGATTGCACGAAAACGCCAAACTAGTTTGTACAAAAGCGTCAAACAAGATTGTCGGAAACGTGCAGACAAGTATGGCAGAAACCGCCAAACACTATAAAGGTGTTTCAGAGATTACAACAGAGACTACAACGACCCCGCTTACCCCCCTTCAGGCCGAATCCTGTGATGACTCCGTCGTCGATGAACTGTCAGATGAAAGCGGTCGTCGTCGTGAGTTAGTCACAAAAACTCTTGCTGCGACAATTCTCTCCGCTGCGGACCCCGCTTGCGTTGTCCGAGCCGCCGAAAGATACGGCTGCTCTGACAACGACGTCTCAGTGACAATCGACGTCCTCGATCTGCAATATCGCAAGAGCAGACGACCTATCGAAGATCCAACGGGGCTTGTCATTGCTGCGCTCAACGACGGTGTGACGATTCCTGAAGGGTACGTGCCAAGAGCGCAACGCGAAGCCGAAGCTGAGCGAAAACGCGAATCGGCCAAG
Organism: Nitrospirota bacterium; assembly: GCA_033854515.1. Taxonomy (GTDB): domain Bacteria; phylum Nitrospirota; class UBA9217; order UBA9217; family UBA9217; genus JAWOJY01. Next base: position 2,101 of record JAWOJY010000149.1, on the reverse strand, counting down.
AAAAGGGCGGATGAAGAACGCCGTGCAAAGGAAGCGGAGGATAATGCGTATAGAGAGGCCGAAGCGAAATTGATGGCGCTGCCGGAGAAGAACCGCGAAGAAATGTTAGCAAAGGCTAAATCTAACCTTCCGGCTGGTTTGCGAAATTCGCAAATGGCAATAAAAACGGAGGCAATCAAGATGATGATCGCGGACATCAGAGCGCCGGACTGATCTGAAAATAATTTTCCGCGATAACTTTTTTGGCCTGAATCCTCGCATCCGTCACGCCATCGTTTAGCTCTGTCATGCCGTTTGCCTGAGGTTTCCCGACGGCCTGCAAAAGCCGCATGTATTATCGCGGAATGTTTTCCCTTCCCTCGGGGGGCCTGATTGCCTGTGAAGGCCCCCCCGGAGGGAGGGGGTGCTCTGGTTTAGATTCTAATTCGACGAAGGAGGATGAACAATGAAGATTTACGATCTGTTGTGGAAGAGGGAAGAGAAGTCGGAGGACAAGAAGGACGGCAAAACCCGCTGGGAGAACGTCGGCGTGATCATAGAGAAGGACGGCAAGCTGTCGGTCAAGCTCAATGTGGTTCCGGTCGGTAACTGGGACGGCTGGCTTAATGCGGTCGAGAGAAAAGAGAAGACCCCGGCAGCCGAAGTCAGAAGCTGATCACTCGGAAATGCATTCACCCATCTTCCTCCCGGTCTCCCTCCCGGGAGGAGGGTGGTGACGCTCAAGGAGGAAACGATGGTTCAATACTACGCAAGGATAAAAACGACGAGCGAATATGCCCATCAGGACCCTGGGATGTATTTTCCGGTCCAGCTTACCGACAACCCGGCATTCGCACGTGACGGGTATATCTGGGAAGGAGGTCCCGGAGGGTATTACCGGTCCAAGGATATTGAACTTTTCGTGCGTTGGGAAGGGGAAGACCGATTCATCAAAGTGCTGTAATCGGACCGTGTGATGGAGAGCGTCCGGTTGAGCGATCAGGATAAATGTTTTATGAAATACTTCGTTGCAGATGTGAGCGGGAAAGAAGAAATTCTCGGCAGTGCGGGCGCGACAAAGCGCTTTCTGAAGGCGCATCCTGAAGTGCAGTCCGTCTCGCGCTACTGGTGGAGCGGCGATCTTATCGAGGTGACCGAGTTTACAAGAGAGCAGATACTCAGGACGACAACCCGGCAACTGAGCAAAGGAGAGACCGCACAATGGGCCTGCAGTCACGGCAGACTGCGATGAGGCAAGCTGAATCTGTACGAAACGCGGGAAAAATCTGTCCGGTATGCAACCAAGAAGGCCAGCGTATTACATGTATATCGGGCAACAAATCCGAAGTCATCTTCTATCATCCAAAGAAAATATTCCGCACCATCTGCCACTTTGTGGCAGCCGGGAATGATTGTAAAGACGAACTTATTGAAGAGAAGGCGGTGAACCAAGATGAGGCCGACACTGTTGAAGCCAGGTGATGAGGTTTGCTGCACGGACAGTAAGCACATCTATGTTTTCGTCAGGAGAATCCCAAGAGAGAGATCCACGTCGGGACGACCGAAGAATATTTTCCGATGTGAAGCTTTCCGGGGCCTGGACGGGCCGGACGACCAGGGTTTGGTTGAAATGAGCGATTACGAAGTTTCCCGGCGATGCACAAGAAAAGCATGAGTGTAGAGGACTACATTATGTTTACCGTTTCCGGCATGGCCGCAAAAGACGCCCAGGGCTATTACGAAAAAGACTCCTACTACACCCAGGAAGGCAAGGGCCGGTGGTCGGGCGAGCTTGCGAAGGAGCAGGACCGTCAGGGCGAAATAGACCCCGAGGACTGGGAAAACGCCGTATGGGGCAGGGACCGGGACGGGCGCGAGCTGGTCAAGTACGAGGCCCGCGAATACACCCAGCCTGACGGGACCGTCAAAGTCCAGGACAAGGAGGGAGGGACGGATCTTACTTACTCCCTTCCCAAGGGCTTTTCCCTGGTCGTCGAGGCATACAAAGATGGCGATGAACCCGGGCTCCGGGAGCTTGCGGAAAGGATCATGACGGCCCACCACAACGCTGTGGAGAAAACGAACCGGTACATTGAAAAAAACCTTGTCGCTGCACGCATGT
>JAWOJY010000148.1:0-9188 GCA_033854515.1 Nitrospirota bacterium | reverse complement strand
CATTTATACATGGCTGAAGAATGGAGGAATTCTTGTAACATCAATACCTAATATTCGATATTGGCGGATATTAAGGGATGTAATATTACATGGAAAATGGGAATATACGGACGCTGGAATACTTGATAATACGCATCTCAGGTTTTTTACAAGGCGAAGTTTTATAAAGTTATTAAGAAATGCTAAGTTTCAAGTTCTGGACCAGCAAATGGTAATTCACGGGCCAAAGCAGAACTTATTTAATAAAATATCATTTTCATTATTTGAAGAGTTTATGGGGTCACAATTCATGGTATTGGCAAAAAAAGCGAACTCCGATAATATTATTACTGCAATGCACAGCATATTATAATATGGGCTTTTCTGTGATTTGCGAATATCCTATAAGATACAAAGGATCGTGCTGATACAAATACCGCATTGCTCTGGGTAGTAACTGCCATACAGACATGCCGCAGGTCTCATTGATCAAAGGACAGAACAGATGGGAGGTGAGTTGGCGGTCCCTTGAACTGGTCGCCGATGATATTACACAACAGATATCATCGAAGCAGTCGGTAAATCAAACCGAACTTTATCTCCCTGACCAACCTGCTTGAGTCAAGCCATATAGATCAAATACGGGGGTCCTCGATTTTCTCACGAGCATATATATCATATATATAAGGTACAGTGCCGTGAGGAAGAAAGGAGACAATTCATGATACAGAATGGTGGGTTTGAAACAGGTAATTTGTCGGGGTGGGAGGCTGTCGGTGATGTGAGCGTCCAGACGGCCTCCTTCGGGACACGACCGATACAGGGCAGTTATCAGGCCTTGTTGACAACCTTTCATTCAGTGTGGGGAGGTCAAAAACCAATCGAGCCGGCGCTTCCTCTCTCGGGAAACGACCCGGTTGATCATTCGGTTATCGAGTCATTTCTTGGATTACCTTTCAATTTCCTGAATAATTTATCTGAATACAGACGCCCTGGAGTCGTCACCTCAGGGTCTGCTATTAAACAACGGTTCCAGGCGCGGGCCGGTTCGTTACTAACCATACACTATAATTTTTTGACCGATGGGGGTTGGGGTAATGCAAATGACTTCTCCTTCTTAAGTCTAGTTTCACAGGGTGTACTTACTGGTTTGGTAATCGCAGGAGTAGAATCTCCGGGCAGGCAGTCCAATACGGTGCTGGACAAAGAAACCGGATACTGCAGGCTTACACTCGCCATCCCTTTTACGGGTCAATACATTCTTGGGATCGGGGTTGTGGAAATGACGGATGATTATACAGGCTCCGCAATCTGCGTTGATAAAGTTGAAGTGGTCCGTGCGCCATGGTTCTGTTTCAATCTGAGACGAAACAAATTGAGCATCATTAATTATAAGGATTTGAAGCGGGATACACAGTACATTCATACTAAACGGCCCGATGAAATAGGCCGCCGAGGAGTCGGTAAAAAGTAAGGATGAACTTCTATTGTGAAAGTATAGACCCACAGGGTTGACAAACATATCTCCGTCAGCCACTGAAAGATAGGCTCCATTGTCACGTGTTTCACTGAAAAAGGGAGAGAACAGGCGGGACAACGTCCGAAGGTCCCTTGAATATATCGCCGATGATATCAAACAGCGCCTCACAGCAAAACGGCCGGTGATCAAACCGAACTTCGTTTCTCCGACCATCCAACTTGCCTCAAGCCATGTGGACCAGATACGCGGAATCCTTGATTTCCTTACAAGCATAAATAATGGCACGATCATCATCGCCGAAGCATCATGCTATGACACCAGAGAGGCTTATCGGAATTTCGGTTATTTGGAACTTCTCCACGAATATCCCGTTGAGCTTGTGGATCTGAATGACGGCCCTTTCGAGAACATTACTGTATCAAGCGGCGATGGCAGAACGCTTAATCTCAGAGTAGCCCGTCTTCTACTCGACAGCACCAAATATCTTATTTCAGCCGCAAAAATGAAGACCCATGACACCGTCATCGTGAGCCTCTCCGTTAAAAATATGGCAATGGGGAGCATATTCAGCGACGACAAGAAATCAGTTCATCAGGGGATCGGAGAGGCAAACAGGTTCATTGCAGGTATCGCCGGACACGTTTGGCCGGATCTGTCCGTTATTGACGGTTTTGAAGGCATGGAAGGAGACGGTCCCTCCTGCGGCGAAGCTGTACCTCTCGGTGTAGCCATCGCAAGCACCGATGCACTTGCGGCTGACCGGCTTGCCTGCGAAATCATGGGTGTTGAATTTCACAGCGTCGGATACCTTCACTTCTGTGCTGAGCAAGGCCTGGGAGAGGCTGACCTGCATAAGATCGAGGTTCTCGGTGAGCGGGTGAGCGACTGTATCAGGCCGTTCAGGCTCCATCGCAATGTGAGGGAGCAGTATGCATGGAAATAAGATTAGCATAACATCACGGATGAACGCTGATGACCACGGGCGACGAAGGGCTTGCCTCGCCGCAAAAGACATCTATGCGACCTGTCGCTGGGCGTTCGCTTGACCGGATTATGGGATATGTAAAATGAACATCTGCGCGAAGTGCGTCCTGCCCGAGACCTTTCCGGGAATCCGGTTTTCCGCCGACGGCGTCTGCAATCACTGCCATGACTTCGAGCATCATCGAAGACAGCACGACGACGGAAAGCGTCGATGCGAGCTGAGGTTCCGGGACCTGATCGTCCGTATGAGCCGTTCCGGTCACAACGGGTCGCACCCCTACGACGTTATCGCCGCGTACAGCGGCGGAAGGGACAGCACCTATATCCTGCAGGTACTGAGATGGCGGTACGGCCTGAAGGCGCTTGCCGTGACCTTTGACCACGGCTTCCTCCCGGCTCAGGCCCGCGAAGACATCCGGGCCGTCACCGGAGCGCTTAAAATGGACCACGTCATGCTCTCGGCGAACCGGAAGGCGCTCTTCCAGGCGTTCCGCGAATCGGCCTTCCCGCGGCTGTACCCGGAGAAGATATTGGAGCAGGCGAGCGCAATCTGCACAACCTGCATGAGCCTGGTGAAGTCCGCGATCCTCCGGATGGCTTTGGATCTGAACATCCCGTTCATTGTCTACGGCTGGTCGCCGGGCCAGGCGCCAATCCAGTCCTCAGTCATGAAGTTGAACGCTTCGCTTGTCCGCGAGGGCCAGGCGGCACTCGTTAACGCTCTCTGGAAGATCATGGGAAAGGACCTCGAGCCTTTTCTCCTGGGGAAACGGCACTACGCGGTCCTGGAAGGGGGACCGAACGGAGACGGCCCTCTTTCCTTTTACGCAGTTTATCCGCGGGCCTTCCTCGAATACCGCAAGGACCATGGGAATATCCAGGAACCCGGATGGAAATGGCCGCGCAATATTGATTACGATTCGGCGCATTGCCTGTTGTGCGCCTTTGCCGATCAGGTCCATCTGGAGCAGCACGGTTTTCATCCCAAAGCCTTTGAGGTCGCCAGCCTCGTAAGGCAGGGCCGCCTCTCGCGGGATGAGGGATTTGCGAAGCTGGCTCCGCCCGCGGACCTCACGGTCCTGTCCGAAGTCAAACAAAAACTGGGTCTGGATGACAGGGAAGGAGGGGGCATACCATGGAGAGCAGACCGGCTTCGTGCAACTGGAAAGGTATAATCCTTGCCGGCGGTGCTGGAACGAGACTGTATCCCATCACCCTGGCAGTCAATAAGCAGCTCCTGAGCGTATACGACAAACCCATGATCTATTACCCGCTCTCGGTGCTTATGCTGGCGGGCATCCGCGAGGTACTCTTCATCTCTACACCGGGGGACCTCCCGCGGTTTGAACATCTCTTCGGAGACGGTTCATCGCTGGGGCTCCGGTTCTCCTACGCGGAACAGCCCAGGCCCGAAGGACTGGCCCAGGCGTTTCTCATTGGCAAAGATTTTATCGGCCCGGACCATGTCTGCCTGGTCCTCGGCGATAACATTTTCTACGGGCACGGTCTGCAGGACATCCTGCAAAGCGCGGTGCAGATTGAAAAGGGCGGCCTTATCTTCGGCTGCCAGGTAAAGGATCCGGAGCGGTATGGTGTCGTGGAGTTCGACGGGGCCGGAAAGGTACTCGGCATTGAGGAAAAGCCGAGACAGCCGAAATCGAACTATGCAGTTCCCGGGCTCTATTTTTTCGACAACGACGCTGTTGGCATCGCATCAAAACTTAAGCCTTCGGCTCGCGGCGAGCTCGAGATCGTGGACGTTATCAATGCTTATCTCGCGCGGCGAGAGCTTAGAGTGAAGCTCCTCGGGAGGGGCTTCGCCTGGCTGGACACGGGTACCCATGAGTCGCTTCTGGAAGCGAGCGCTTTCATAGAAACGATTGAAAAGCGTCAGGGGCTCAAGGTTGCGTGCATCGAAGAAATCGCGTATCGAATGGGATATATCGACGCGGAGCGCGTCCGCTGCCTCGCAGAGCCCTTGCGGAAAAACGGCTACGGACGATATTTATTGCAGCTCGTCAGCGAGCAAGGAGGAAAAGAGAGGGTTGCAGTATGATCAACTGGCGCGAGCAATAATGCCGTGCCTCCGAAGGATAATCTGTGCGGCCGGCAGCGCTGGTTTTGATCATGACGCGGGAGTGAGCGAGGAAGAAAAATGAAGGTTTCAGTCATCGGCACGGGATATGTGGGTCTTGTAACGGGCACGTGTTTTGCCGAAAGCGGCAACGACGTCATCTGCATGGACATCGACCAAAGAAAGATAGAGATGATCACCGCCGGTATCATCCCCATCTATGAACCGGGGCTCGAAGAGCTTATCAAAAGAAACGCAGATCACAAGAGACTCACCTTCACTTCGGACATGGCACAGGCAGTGAAGAGATCGGACATCATCTTCATTGCCGTCGGTACTCCTCCCGGAGAGAATGGCTGCGCAGATCTCAAATATGTGCTCAAAGCCGCAAAGGAGATCGGCAAATATATGAACGGATACAAAATCATCGTCAACAAAAGCACCGTGCCGGTAGGCACGTGCGAGAAGGTTAAGGCCGCGGTAGCCGGCAAAACCAGGCATAAGTTTGACGTCGTATCCAATCCTGAGTTTTTGAAGGAAGGCGCAGCGGTTGAAGATTTCATGAAGCCAGACCGTGTTGTAATCGGCGCCGACAGCCGGAGAGCCATAGAAATCATGCAGGAACTCTATGCGTCACAGGTTCGCAAAGGAGATCGTATTCTTGTCATGGATATTAAAAGCGCGGAAATGACAAAATACGCATCGAATGCCATGCTGGCGACCAAGATTTCCTTCATCAATGAAATGGCCAACGTCTGTGCGAGTCTCGGTGCAGATATCGATAGCGTGCGCCGGGGGATGGGGTATGACAAACGCATCGGTTTTGAGTTTCTGTTCCCCGGAGTCGGTTATGGAGGTTCTTGCTTCCCCAAAGATGTCAAAGCCCTTGTTCAGACCGCAAAAGAGCACGGGATGGACGCCAAAATCCTCAAAGCCGTTGAATCGGTTAACGAACGTCAGAAGGCCGTTTTATCCGACATGATCATCGCCCATTTCATGCAGAAAAAACCGAAAGAAAACGCAGGGGACGCAAGACCTCTCGCAGGAAAAACGATTGCTGTTTGGGGCCTCTCGTTTAAGCCGAGAACGGACGACATGCGCGAGGCCCCGTCCGTCGTGATCATCAGCAACCTCCTGCGGGCAGGCGCCGTAGTCAAAGCTCACGACCCTGTGGCCATGGAAGAAGCCCGCAAGGTCTTCAAAAACAAAATAATGCTTAAGGCAGACGGCTATGAAACTCTCCACGGGGCCGACGCCCTCGCGGTCGTAACCGAGTGGAACGAATTTCGGACGCCCGACTTCCACAAGATGAAAAAACTCATGAGAGGGGCGGTCATCTTCGACGGCAGGAATATCTACCACAAGGGAGAGCTGAAGAAAATGGGTTTCACGTATTACGGGATCGGAAGAAAATAGGAGAACCATAGAAAGTTTCATTTCATGAATATACGGGAGGCGAAAAAGCGGATATCCGTTTGACGACCAGAGCAGCAACCGTACCTCTGAGGAAAACGTCCAGCCCTCGGCAGGCGATGGTATTTGAACGGAATTGGATTTTTTTGTTCGAAGCAGGGGAGGAAAATGATTTTTCCGAATGGGCTTAGAAAATGACGACCAAATGCCCGCATGTTACAGTAGGCAGCAACGATATTATCCCTTGGGAATATTGACAGATTTCAGTCGCAGAAAAGGAGACAACCATGGTATTACTCGACAAAATTCAAAAACGCAGCGCCATAGTCGGGGTCATCGGCCTCGGCTATGTCGGCCTTCCCCTCGTCATTCAGTTTGTGAAGGCCGGGTTCAACGCAATCGGATTCGACGTTGATGATAAGAAGGTGAAATCCCTGCGGGAGGGGAAAACCTATATCAAGCATATCCCTGCCGAGGAGGTAAAGATACTGAAGAGCAGCGGCAGCTTCAAGGCAACCACGAACTTTTCTCATTTGAAAAATACGGATTGCATTATCATCTGCGTTCCGACGCCGCTCAACAAGTATCAAGAGCCGGACCTCTCCTATGTCCTCGATACGACGCAAACCATTGCCAAACATCTCAGAAAGGGCCAGCTCGTTGTGCTCGAGTCTACGACCTATCCGGGGACAACCGACAACGAAATGAGAGAAATACTCGAGGATACCGGCTTGAAGGCCGGACACGACTTTTATCTCGCTTTCTCGCCGGAGCGCGAGGACCCGAACAACAAGCATTTTTCAACGAGCACGATACCGAAGATCGTCGGCGGGTATACGAAAAACTGCCTGCAGGTGGCCGATGCCCTCTACAGCTCTGTCGTAAAAAAGACCGTGCCGGTTTCGTCGACCAGGGTGGCGGAGGCGGCAAAACTTCTCGAGAACATATACCGTGCCGTCAACATCGCGCTCGTGAACGAGCTCAAAATACTTTTCCACAGAATGCACATCGATATCTATGAAGTGATCGAGGCCGCCAAAACGAAGCCATTCGGCTTCCAGGCGTTCTATCCGGGCCCGGGAGCGGGAGGGCACTGCATCCCCATCGATCCGTTCTACCTGACCTGGAAGGCGCGGGAATACGACTTCCACACGAAGTTCATAGAGCTGGCCGGAGAGGTCAACACCTACATGCCCTACTACGTGATGGAAAAAATCACCGTGGCGATGAACAAGCAGGGAAAAACCCTTAAGAACGCCAAAGTCCTCGTTCTCGGTCTTGCCTACAAGAAAGACGTAGACGATACCAGGGAATCGCCGTCCTTCAAGCTTATCGAGCTCCTTATGCAAAACGGTTCGCTTGTCGATTTCAACGATCCCTATATCCCGCAGACGAAAAAAATGCGCATGTATGACCTCAACAAATGTTCCGTTCCGGTCACTGCGGAATCACTCAAGCAGTATGACTGTGTCGTCGTCGCTACCGACCATTCCTGTTACGATTACAAAATGATCGTGGACAATTCTGCTCTTGTCGTGGACACACGCAACGCCACGATCGGCGTCCACGCGAACGGCAACCTGGTGAAGGCATAGACGGCATCGTCCGATGGCTACGGTGACGAAGCCCGTTTCGTCTGAGGGTTACGTCGTTCGTGTGAGGCCGTTACCGTTGCCGATCTACGATACAGGCATCGTCACCGTAACCGTCGGACGATATCCGATACGGGCCTCGTTGGCCGTGAATATATAACCATGTTCGGCATCGTTCTATCGACAACGGCTGCGGTCTTTCTTCTCGCCCTAGCAGCCTACTTACTCTTCAGAAATCGGGGCGCCTCGCAGGCGGCGCAGAGAATGCTCGCCGTCTGCTTCCTCCTGCTCGCAGGCATCGAGATGTGCGACCGGTTTGCCCTGCTTCCGGCATTTGATCCGTTATCGTCGAAGAAAATTTCGCTTTTTCTGGAATCGCTGTTGCCCGGCGCATTTCTTTTTTTCAGTCTTACCTATGCGCGCCGGACGCTGTTGCAGGCCCTGGGCCCCGGGTGGATGGTCCTGTTGGCGGTGTCGATGCTTTTCCCGGCATGCCTGCTCCTGTTTCCGGAACAGGACTTTTTCTATCCCCACGATTTCGCGAACGAGCAGATACTCTTTCTCGGCGCCGCGGGCTACTGGTTCTACATAGGGGTCATGCTCTTCAGCGTAATTTCATTGTTGAACGTTGAGGCAACCTTTGCAGCGACCGCGGGAGCGGACCGGTGGAAAGTCAAATATGAGGCTGTCGGAGTTGCAAGTATCCTGGCCGTTCTCATTTTTTACTTCAGCCAGGGACTTCTCTACAGGACGATCAACATGAACCTGATGAGGGTGCGCTCGGCCGTTTTAATAATCGCGTCGGCCCTTGTTTTGTACTCAAAGGCTTTCCGGGGAAACAACGTTCAGGTAACGGTGTCGCGGCATATTTTCTACCGGTCATTCACCCTGCTCTCCGTCGGCTTTTACCTTCTTGTCCTCGGGCTTGTCGGCGAGGGCATGAGATATCTTGACGTCCCCTTCGGCAGGGACTTCACGATTTTCCTCGCTTTTGCCGGCGGTATCGCGATGGTCATCCTGTTCCTTTCGGAACGGCTGAGAAGAAGGGTGAAGGTTTACATCAACAAACACTTTTACGCGCACAGACACGACCACAGAGAGGCATGGCTGTCGTTTACCGCCCGGCTGGCCGCCTGCCGAACGCTTTCGGACATTCAGGTTGCCGTCCTGACAACGTTCAAGGAGACCTTTGATCTCTCCGGCGTTTCGCTCTATCTTCTCGACGGACAAAGAGAACGGTACGTCCCTGCGGCTTCCCATGCCATGCCCGACGTAACGGCGGGTTTGCGCGCATCGCCTCGGCTGCTTTCTTATTTGAAAAACCGCGACCGGGTGTATAAACCATTCCTGGAGTATGCGCCCACGCCTGGGGAAGCTGACTTCATGAAGCGGGCCTGCGCTGAATTCGTCGTGCCCCTGATATGCAACCAGGAGGTGGCAGGCCTCGTGCTGTTCGGAAAGCCGCTGGGCCGGGAAGAGTTCAATTACGAAGATTACGATCTCATGAAGGCCCTCGCCCGGCAGTCCGCGACGTTCATAGTCAACGCCAGGCTTTCCGAAGAGCTTATGGAAACGAGGGAAATGGCCGCCGTGGCGCGGATTTCCTCATTCGTGATCCATGACCTCAAGAACCTGGTGTATACGCTTTCTCTCGTCGTAGAAAATG
>JAWOJY010000147.1:0-3318 GCA_033854515.1 Nitrospirota bacterium | reverse complement strand
ACCAGCGCGTCGGCGTAATGGGCATTGACCGCGTTCTGGCGGAAGACGTATTTGTAATGCTGCATGGTGATGTCGTCGTCGGCGCTCGCCACGATCAGGTAGGGCGTCTTGCGTTCTTCGGCCACTGCAGCAACCGCCTTCGCGCAGGCTGAGGTGTACTCGCCGACGATGATCGGCTGCTTTTTCACATCGATGAGCTTCTCCACGATGGCCCGGGCGGTTTCCGGCTTGCCGCTGGAATCTTCGAAGGAGAGGACGATCTTTTTCCCTTTGATCCCGCCCTGGGAGTTGATCTCCTCAGCGGCCATCTCATAGGACCGCTTCATAATCTCTCCGAACTTGGCCTGCTTGCCGGTGAGTGGAAGCGGGATGGTGAGGTCAAATGTGCCAGCCGCGAACAACGAAGCGGGAATGAAGCTCACAATGAACGCAAGAGATACAATTATCAATACTCGTTTCATGGTAGCCCCTCCTTTTCCATTTCTTAAATTGTGAAACTGTCAGGCATTTAACGGTGCATAATATCTACTATTGTAACACCAAAGACAAAAATTGCATAGAGATTCCGTTGCCCAGCTCAGGATCGCTTTATTAAAAGAACCTCTTTTCAAACTCCCAGCAAAGCCGAGGATGCGCACGGGCTTGTCAATGGGTGTCTCCTCAGTTGTATGGCAAAGGGATGGGATAGAATGAGACAGAGAAAATTATGTTCGCCGGCACCACGAAAGCGCAGTGGATCTGTGGAAAACTGAGCGTAAAACGATAACGCGGCACATATCGTGAAGCGCAAGCGGCGGCCTGAATTACTAAGAACGTTACGGCCCTCACGAAACGGGCATCGCGGCTGTGACCGCTATTTTCCCCCCGGCCCTGTTTCGCGCTGCTTTCCGGCGTCCGGACAATCCTTCCCCGGCATTCGCGCCTTGATGAACTCCCGGTTCAGCTTTGCGATGAACTGTACGCTGATTCCCTTGGGACAGACGGCTTCGCATTCGTAGTGGTTGCTGCAGTTGCCGAAGCCCCGGTTGAGCATTTCCTCGGTCATGAGACAGACGCGCCGCGCAGCCTCGATCCTGCCCTGCGGCAGCATGGCGAGGTGCGACACCTTTGCTCCCGTAAAGAGCATGGCCGAGCCGTTGGGGCACGCGGCAATGCACGCGCCGCACCCGATGCACTCAGCGGCGTCCGTCGCCTTGTCGGCGTCGTGTTTGGGAATGAGAATGGTGTTGGCGTCGGGAACCCCGCCGGTGTGAACCGAGATGTACCCGCCGGCCTGGATGACTCGGTCCATGGCGCTCCGGTCGATGACAAGGTCCTTGATCACAGGAAACGCGCGCGCCCGGAAGGGCTCTACGTAGATGGTATCGCCGTCCTTGAAGTGGCGCATATGGAGCTGGCAGACCGTGGTTTTCCGTCTCGGCCCGTGGGGGACTCCGTTGATGACCTGGCCGCAGGAGCCGCAGATGCCCTCGCGGCAGTCATGGTCGAAGGCGATGGGTTCTCTTCCCTGCTTTACGAGATCTTCGTTCACCATGTCGAGCATTTCGAGAAAGGACATGTCGGGGGTGACGCCCCTGGCAATGTGCTTCTCCAGTTTTCCCTTGTCTTCAGGCCCTTTCTGGCGCCAGACGAACAATGTCAGGATCATATTCAACCTCGCACAAACCAAACACTACGACACGGAAAAGACAAAATCCGGTTTCTCGCAGAGGCGCAGAGGACGCGGAGTGATGCTTATGTGAATATTTCCCTTTGCAGGCATTGCGAGACAAGGCCGCATGCTTTTTCCCAGGATCGGGTTTCCCTATTTGTAACTGCGAACCGACGGCTGCACGTTTTCGAACACGAGCGGCTCCTTGTGGAGTTCCGGTTCCTTGTCGGCGCCCTTGTATTCCCACGCGGCCACGTAGCTGAAATTCTTGTCGTCCCGCACGGCCTCGCCCTCGGGCGTCTGGTGCTCGACGCGGAAATGTGCCCCGCAGGACTCGTTGCGGTGCAGGGCATCCCTGGCCATGAGCTCAGCAAACTCGAGAAAATCGGCCACCCGGCAGGCCTTCTCCAGTTCCTGGTTCAGTTCCCCGCCGCTGCCCGTGACCCTCACGTTCTCCCGGAATTCGACGCGCAACTCCCGGATGCGTGTGACCGCCCGCTTGAGGCCCTCCGCGCTGCGCTCCATGCCCACGTTGTCCCACATGGTCCTGCCCAGCTCACGATGGAACTCGGAGACGGTCTTTTCACCGTTCACGGAGAGAAGTTTTTTCGTAAACGCCTCGACCTCTTCCCGGGATTTTCTGAATTCGGGATGCCGCGCGGTCACCGCTCCCGGTTTGGTGTCGGCCAGATAATTCGCGATGGTGTAAGGAATGATGAAATACCCGTCGGCGAGGCCCTGCATCATCGCGCTCGCGCCGAGACGGTTCGCGCCGTGGTCTGAAAAGTTCGCCTCACCGAGGACAAAGAGGCCGCGAAGGTTGCTTTCGAGGTTATAGTCGACCCACAGCCCGCCCATGACATAGTGGGGAGCGGGGTAGATACGCATCGGCTGTTTGTAGGCGTTCTCCGCCGTGATCCGCTCGTACATGTCAAAAATATTTCCGTAACGCTCACGGAGCGTATCTTCACCCAGGCGTTTGATGGCATCGGAGAAGTCGAGATAGACCCCGCGTCCGCCCGGACCCACGCCTCTGCCCTCGTCACAGACTTCCTTGGCAGCCCGGGAAGTCACGTCGCGGGCCGCAAGATTGCCGAAAGAGGGAAATTTCCGTTCGAGGAAATAGTCCCGGTCTTCCTCGGGAATACTGTTCGGGGGCCGCGTATCGCCTGTCTTCTTCGGCACCCAGACCCTGCCGTCGTTCCGGAGTGATTCGGACATAAGGGTGAGCTTGGCCTGGTGCTCGCCGGTGACCGGAATGCAAGTGGGGTGGATCTGAGTGAAGCAGGGGTTCGCGAAAAAAGCGCCTTTTTTATACGCCCGGTAGACGGCGGTCACGCTCGATGCAAGAGAGTTCGTCGTGAGAAAATAGATGTTCGAATAGCCCCCGCAGCAGAGGCAGACTGCGTCGGCTGCAAAGGTCTCGATCTTGCCGGTCACGAGGTCGCGGATTGTGATGCCCCTGGCATGACCGTCGACAACCACGAGGTCGAGCATCTCCGTACGGCCATGAAGGGTCACCGTGCCTTCCTTCACCTGGCGCGAAAGGGCCCCGTAGGCGCCGAGCAGGAGCTGCTGGCCCGTCTGGCCGCGCGCGTAGAAGGTGCGCGAAACCAGGGCGCCGCCGAAGGAACGCGTCACGAGATAACCCGCGTAGTCCCGTGCGA
>JAWOJY010000146.1:0-8676 GCA_033854515.1 Nitrospirota bacterium | reverse complement strand
TGTTTACGCAGTGTTAGTCGCAATCGCATTGCTGTAATGTTCAGTTGCCTCTTTTCCTCCTTCCAGTGATACATCGTTTTTGCGTGCATCCACTATTTTATGGCCCCCGGAAATGAGTTGCTTCTAGCTTTGCATTCTGAGAATATCGAGAATACCTATCGGTATGTATTACTCATAGAGAAAAGATCTAATCCTGAGCTTGAGAACTGCGTTTGTTATCAAACAGTGTTTCTTTGCATTCCCGCAAAAAAAGAAACATCTTTATCACTGTTGCAAAATCCTAGAGGTCAGAGTCTTTCATGATATCAGCAAGTTGGCTATTGGCATATTGTATGCACAATATTAATTATATATTGATCACAACCGATGAAACGATATAAGAAGTATTGATCCGTCCGAGGGAGTTAATCGGCGTTGCGACTGTTTCCGATTTACTTTTTAAGACCGGTCATGGAGGTTGACTGTAAGATCATTAGACGACGTAGCAACGTCCGTTGCTCTATCAGGCGCTGATCCGGAAGTGGAAAATCCTATTTTTTTTGACCTTATAGTTTAGATTTTTAGCAACTATGCAACAATAAATCCTAGGTTTCTGCTATCCGTCTGCTTAACATTTGCCCGGAGCACATGATGAAAAATGTATCGCCCAAAGGGCACAGAATCCTCCTAATGGACGATGACAGGCTTTTCAGATGGTCAATGCTAAAGATGCTCGGAGACGGCGGGTATGTATGCTGCGAGACGGTCAACGGAGAAGAAGCTGTTGATCATTACAGAGAGGCAAAAGAATGCGGATGCCCCTTTGATGCCGTCCTGTTGGACTTGAACATCATCAACGGTATGGGAGGGAAAGCAGCTGTCCGGAAACTGCTCGAAATAGACGCCGATGCAAGAGTCATCCTGGCAAGCGGCGATGTCACCAGTCCCGTTATAGCGTCGTTCAAAGATTATGGTTTCAAGGCTGTGTTGAACAAGCCGTTTACGATGGAAGAACTGTATCACACGCTGCAGCAGGTGCTGGAAGAATGTTAAAAACCGGAACGAACAAATTTTGGCTGCTGGAACGCCCCATTGAACATCGAAAAGAATCCGACCCGAAGCGCGCATTTTTTTGGCCGGTGAAAAAGGGGGTGAGGCCACTTTCGTTGTTGTCGCACTGCTTTCATGCAGCAGTACAAGTTAACTAAGGAGGTCGCACGTTAATGAAGAAAGTTCTTCTGATCGTAACGGCAATGCTCCTTCTCACCGCAGGCGTGGCCTCGGCAGAGGATGAGATGTAAAAGCAATCGCAAGAATCAAGCGCAGAATTTTGACAATAAGTTAAAAAAAGGAGGAGAATTATGGAAGACAAAATGACGTCCGGCAAAGGATTGACAAGGAGGGGTCTTCTTATCAATGCAGGGAAGTGCGCCGTAGCCGCGGTCGGTGTTACGGCGATAGCATCGGCGGTTCCCCGTTTCGTATCCAAGGCGGAAGCCATGGGCGGGACGACGGAGAAGTGGCCATGGCCTTACGTAAAACTCGATCCCGAGAAGACCGCGGAGATAGCCTACAATGAATGGTATCGCGTGTTCTGCGGCGGCGCGGTCATCAGCAGCGTATTCGGTCAGCTCAGGGAAAAGGTGGGTGATCCCTATAAATCATTCCCCATAGATGCTTTTGTTTTTCTGGAAGGCGGGACAGTTGGATGGGGAACGATTTGCGGTTCGAATGCGGGCGCAAATCTCGTCAGTAATGTTATAACGGGGCCCCGCATTGCGGGACCGGATTGTGAAAAAGGAGCCGTTATCGGATCAGACATACTGCAGTGGTATTCTGAGACGGCTCTTCCGGTCTACGTTCCCAAGGAGCCGAAGCAAAAAACAAAAATCATACAGACGACGAGCCACTCGCCGCTCTGCCATGTTTCTGTCGGCAAATGGATGACGGCGTCAGGCTACGCCTTTGTCAGTCCGGAACGGAAGGACCGGTGTGCCCGGGTTGCGGCGAGCGTTGCCTACCAGCTCGTTCAGAAACTGAATGCCTGGAAGGACGGCAAGTATGTTTCAAAAGACAATTGGACTCCTGTGAAAGATGTAGGCATTACAGGACAGCAAAATTGCACGGAATGCCACGGCTCGAACATCCCGACGGCGCCGGCCGCGAAGAAATAATTATCATGTGAGTCGCATCCAGTTACGGGCGGGAATCCTTCCCGCCCGTCTTGTCATGTCCCGGAAAAGTTCGGAGAACGAGCGGGACACGCGATGCCGCCTCCGGAGACCTCCTCATGGAGGCTTCTGTCGTGTTCTGCTCAATAAGGTAGTTTTAAAAAAAGATGCGCTATGTGTATGACCGATATAGCCGCCTTCCCGCGAGTTAGAGACATTTTGTGACGCGGTGCAAACGAGGGAAAATTACAGTAACCAAAGAAATCATATATGAAGCGACATCGCGGAAATTTTCTTGTCGCTTTTGCGCAAGATTTTTTTGCAATTTACCAAGGAGGACAAGATATGGAGACTGCCGAGACCGACAGCAGAGCATGGAAGGGGCGCATGAACGGAAACGGAAAAGTATCGGCAAAGATACGCGCGCTCGAGCTGCTGCTTGCAGAGGCGCGCCTAAGGGAGAAACAGGCGGCGAAAATATTGGAGCTTAGCGCTGCCCCCATTGTCATTGTCGACAGGAATTTAATGATCACGGCCGTGAATGACGGTGCTCTCAGGACCATTGGGTACGACCGGCAAGAAGTGGTCGGAAAGATGACCTGCGCCGAATTTCAGAAGACCCCGTTGTGCCACACGGAAAACTGCATGCTAAAAAACTGCATGCGCACCGGTCAGGCCGTCGTCGGCGAAACGTACGCGGAGACGCGGCACGGCAAGAAGATCCATGTGCATGCGGCGTTTTCGGCGCTCCTCGATGAGAATGGCAAGCCCTACGGCGGCATGGAGGTGATCATGGATACTTCCGCCGAAGTCAAACGTTTGCAGGGCGAGGCCGACAGGCATCGGGAGTATCTGCAACGCCGTATGGCCATACTCATGGAAAAGCTCCAATCATTCAGGCGGGGAGACCTGTCGATCACGGTGACCGCCGGGCGCGAGGACGAAATCGCAAAGATCATCGAAAGCGTGGACAGGATCCTCCAAAGCCTCAGAGGTTTCGTCCGGGCCGCAGAGAAAATAGCAGGAGGAAACCCGACAAGCAACGTAAAAGTGCCGTTAGAGAAAGATGTCATAAGTGCGTCTCAGGTCCCGATGATCAAGAACTCCACTCGGTCGTGATCCGACGTCAAGTCCCCGGCGTACGACGTCAGTGGCGGGCATCGGTTCACGCAGCGACCGGCTTACGGCAACGAGGAAATGATCTTGCTGTATTCGGCCTCATTAAACAACCGGTGCGTTTCCGTGCTTACACTCCCCTTGGAGGCTATTGAGAGGACCATTCTGGCTACTGTTGAATCGTCCGGCGCTTCCACTATGAACAGAGTGTCATACTTGCTGCCGAGGATCGCGTAGAATGCCTTCATCTCCCCTCCCAGAGCTTTGACGGTTTTTTTCGCCGCCTCAACCCGGGCGGGACTGTCCTTGATATTCTCGATTCCCTTCTGCGTGAAACTGAAAAATATGACATATGTATTCATCACGCTCCCTCCTTTCTTTGTCTCCTGTTGCGGCTCCGCGTAGGATGTCGTAACGGAAAAAGACACAAGCATGAGAGCAACTACAAGCCCTTTCAAAAAGAATGATTTCATGATTTTTCCTCTTTCGTGATCTGGTCCGACAAAATTCCTGTTCTTTCCATTCACAGGAATTCCTCCTTCTTTTGTGTAAGAAAATAGCTGCACCTGATCTCCGCTTCTTGAGAAATATTTGATTTAAGGTAATCACGCTTATGATTGGTTGTCAATTTCTAAAGCTCGCAACTTTCCTCTTTATTGCATTTGCGGGCATGTAACTGCGAAATGATGATTATCCTCTATACCAATGTATTATGACGCCCTAAAGCAATCGCGAAGAGTCAGTGGATATAGCCAATCGCAACTTCGGTGCTGAAGCCAGGACGAAGGCACGAAGCCAACCTGTCGGCTTCATCGCTCAACCAACAAACATTCCGAACAGTAAAAATTCGATTTATCTAATACCGGATTTATGATATAGTCATGGCGAAAAGTCCATCCTGTAAGTTCACACCAGTTGTGGCTTCTTGATATTTCTTTTTATTCAGCAGTAAAGCGATTCATGGCAGGCTTGAACAAAAGATAGTACTAAAAGTTTTATGAAAACCGAAGAGGTAAGTATGAAACCACAGAGGACACTGAGGAATGCTCGGGGAAAACCAAAATACCAAATAACGATTTCTCAAAAAAGATACTCTGTGCACTCATGATTTAACAACTCGAAAGAAGAACAAGAGGGGCTTCTAAGAAGAGGTCACAGAGGGGAGGAAGGCCCAAGGATACATTTACTCTCCCCTTCAAGATGTTCTCTGTGGACTCTGTGGTTTAAGTTTGACATACGTCGTAGTTTTACAGGAGGTCATTTATGAAAAAATCTATGTTCGCTGTTTTCAGTATCTGCACTATGCTTGTTGGTTTCGGCCTTTTTTTACCGGCGAAAAGCAACGCCGAGGTAAACGTCAGTATCACGGTCCCGCTGCCCGGGCTCGTAATCTCGGCGCCGCCCGCCATGGTCGTCATCCCCGGCACCTATGTGTACTATCCGCCCGACGTGACGGCAGATGTTTTCTTTTATCAAGGCTACTGGTATCGTCCCTACCGGGGACGCTGGTATGCAGCGCGCGGCTATAACGGACCGTGGAAATTTATGGCCATCAACAGGGTCCCCCGCCCTCTGCTCAGGATGCCGCCCTCGTACCGCCGGATTCCTCCGGGATACGAACGCATGCCGTACGAGAGGGTCCAAAGAAACTGGCGGTCATGGGAGGCGCAACGGTACTGGGACAGACATGAGCGAAGAGAAGCTTACCGTGAAGATCATGGTCGCGGAGAATTTAGAGAAGGGCATAGAGATCAGGGATATGGGCATGGAAGAGGTCGCGGCAGAGGAAGGCACGACGAACATTAACGACAGAGGGGGGCGTGAGGGGCCGCTTTTGAAACACTGGCCCCTGCGCTCCCCTTCCCGTATCGTCCGCCAAGACGTCGCCGCCCGTCGGGGCGCCACAATGCGGCTTATGAGCTGGAACTCAGCTCACGACGAGCTTCAGGTGGGGCCGCAGTTCAGAGCGCGGATTTCCGCCGCTTTTTTCTCGTCCTCGGCAAGATGACATTTTTTGTACTTCCTTCCGCTTCCGCACCAGCACGGTTCATTTCTGCCCGGTTTTTCGACGGGCGCCTCCGCTGGCGCGCTCCTGAGCGCGCCGATCATTCGTTCAAAGAGACCCATTACTGCTCCTCCTGGAAGACAGGGTGCCGCAGCTTCCGCCGGTCACACGGCACCCTGAGTATTTTATAACATCCCGCGTCACGTCTTATCCGGGATGGAAGACTTTCGCGGGAGCGGGGCGGCTTCAGTTTTCACCTTCGGCTGCCGGGAAGGTCCGGAGGGCCGGTTCATGGCCGGACGGGCTTCCTGTTTACCCCCGCCGAGCTGTGCCAGGAAGTCAGAGTCTGCCAGCATGGCCTTGATGGACCCCGCCAGCGCCAGGGCGGCCAGCCGGTTCGCCATCGCCGTCGCCGACTCGGTCGTGCCGAGGCCTGATTCGGCGATACCGTCGTAATTTTTCGACCACCCCGTGGATGAAGAAACCGAGACCTTCACTTTAAACCGGTAGACATCGTTAATCTGGACAAAGAGTGCTTCCGGCAGCGCAAGACGGAGCGTCATGGGGGCGCCGACTTGCACCGATGCGCCCCGCCTGGCAAGTTCCATCGCCAAAGATTCGACAAGGATCTTCGACATGGCCTGCCGGTTCCCCCGGAGTCCCGATTTTCCCCCTTTTTCGTTCGGGACCTCGTACACCGTGGAATCCTTTTCGGCATTCGTGACGATCAGGCAATCCCCCGCAAGCGACACTGTTTCGTATTCCTTTATCATCGGAATATTGCCCGGTGTGACCGTGATGCTGCAGCCGGCAAACAACACTGCGCCCGACATCAGCACGGCGACGGCGCCGCCTTTCATGACAGGAAATGTCTTTTTCATCTGCAGCCTCCAGGCGCCCCGGTTCGGGGCAGGTATTGTACAGGCGTTGCTTACCATAGACCACGACGGGATTTATGTCAACAGATAGTTGCGGTTCTTCTTGAAAATGACCCGGGGAAATCGGAAAGTGAAAAGAGCGTTCGTCGGGGAAAAAGGTCCTTGATGGTTCCCCCGGCGGTTTTCAATGTGATGTGAATCACTTTATTCCCCGCTCTTTCCCTGTAAAATAGGTGCGCGGGTGAAGTACGGCGCCGGGATGAGTCAACGGCATGCGCTGAGAGCAAAGAACATCACCTCGAAAAAGACACGCACGGGAGCACGGGAATGGGAAAAACATGGGTGATAGACGATCCTTATGAGCAGCTTCAGCGCCAGAAAGCCAAGCGCATAACGAAGGTGTCGCCCGAGAAGGATCCCGCAGCGGCATACAGCCTTTCCATTTTTTTCTGGGGAGCGGGACAGATTTACAACGACCAGTTCGGGAAAGGCCTGGTGTTCCTTATCACAATGCTTCTGTCATGCGCAAGCGCCGTACTTTCCCTCGCGTACGGCCGACCGCTCCTTCAATTTCTGCGCTCCCGCGAAATTTCCGCTGCCGACATCTTCCTGGCCGCTGAACTCCTGTTCCTCTGCGCTCTGGTCTTCTGGACGTACAATGCCGGAGATGCGTACCATAAAGCGGCAAAAACGAGAAAAATACCGTTTGAGGGAGTGCGAAGCTGCGCCTATCCCGTTTTCTGTTCGCTTCTCATTCCCGGCTGGGGTCAGTTTCTGAACGGACAACCGTTAAAGGGCGGCGTGTATTCGGCCTTTTGGGTTTTCAGCGTCTTTTCCCTCGTTTCGATCCCTTCCGTCATACTTGCCTGGCCCTTTTTGGAGGCCTCGGAAGCCCGCGTAATCGTTGAAAAGATCTTCGCTTCTTCCGTGCTTTTTGCGCCGCTGATACCGTTCATATGGCTCTTCGGCGGCTATGACGCCTTGAAGGTAAGTCTCGATGACATCAAAAAGGAGCCGCTCATCGACAGGATCAAGTCTGCGAACAACCGCCGCCGGACGCTCGGATGGAGGAGAGGCGTCTTTCCCCATTTCAAGACAACCATCGTCCTCGGGCTCTTCCTCATTGCCCTCCTGATCGTCATCTACCGCTATTTCCCCGGCAGCTACTACCACGATCTGCTGGCAGACGCTCAGGCGCGGTTGCATGAGCGGGGAATGACGATTGTGCCGGAGCTTATCGGCAGGGTGCTGTCGATAACGGGACGGACGGGGACGTAAGCAGGCCGCGTCGTACGATCTCCCCCGCTCTTTTCCCGCCCGCCAGATCAGGACGCGATCTGCGGATGTTCTCCCTTTTCAAAGCCACGAGGCGACGAGTATGCCGGCGCCGATTCGTTCATTATAGCGGTTATAGTCGATCAGGCTTTCTCCGTATCCGTTAAAGTACTGAACGTAAAACTTGACCTCGTTTTTGATCGGCAAGATCACGTCGAGCTGGACGGCGCCGTAATTCGGGCTGGAACGCAGGTTATTGCGCGCCGTGATGATGATCCGGGACGTTCCTGTCCGGAATTCCGCGGTCAGCTCGCCGTATCCCATGTAGCGCAGGATGTCCGGGTTGTCATCGCCGCGCGCATCCGTGGGCGAACTCTTGGGCCGCTCGGGAATGCGGTACCACGGCTTCACACCGAGGACAAAGTTCCCCCAGTCGAGCTTGACGTCGGCGTAGAGGCGGTTCCAGCTTCGCGAATCCGGGCCGCCCTTTCCGTTGGACTCATGGATGACGGCCAGGACGGTACCGACCTTCTCCAGGCCGAGGGCCGCAGTCCTGTGCTCCATGGAGTACATGAACTCGGGCGCGTAGTTCGTTTCGCGGAAAGGCGCGGAGATGCCGAAGTTGAAGGCCTGCCAGTACGAGACCTGCGTAAACCCGAAGGTGAACTCGCGGCTTCCGTCTGAGCTGCTGAAAATCGGGATCTTGAAGCTGTACTGGAATTTGAGCTCATAGTCCTGGAGCCCGGCGCCGCGCCTGCTCAAATCCCAATCATAGGTGGCAAGAACGTAGAGGGGTTTGTAAGGCCGCAGCACGAAGCTCTCGCTCGCGGGCTGCGCCGGCGCGGAAGAACCGTCCGACGGTTCCGCGAGCGCTGCGGGAACGCGAAAGACGGCGAGGACGGTCGCGAAGATCAGCAGCAGAAAAAAAGTCCGTTCATTTTTCATACAAAACCGCCTTTCTCACGTCTCATGGTGACGACCATGCACAGAAGAAGGACCATACCTGAAGATGTTGCTGCGATGTTAAAAGCGATACCCCGCTCCCAGGATCGCGTAGAGCGGCCGGTACGTTAACGTTGAAGGTCCGTAATTCGATGCCGGGCCGGTCTCGACCCTGATGGTCCCCTTTTGGTCAACATCACTCCGGCGTCGATGGGCTTCATGAATACACTGTAATCAAACTGTTTGCATCACATTATGTCGTATATGGCAATGCCTGTCAAGGGACAGGGGCAACGAATGGATGCGGATG
>JAWOJY010000145.1:0-7894 GCA_033854515.1 Nitrospirota bacterium | reverse complement strand
GCGCTTGCCCAGACAAAGCTGTTCAGAACAAAAGCCGCGAAACCCAATCCGGACCAATCGAATTTTTCCATCAAATAAATGACCGGAAATGTAAGGACAGACAGGACATCATAAAGCGAGACTCCGAGAATCCTCCGGGTCACGGTGCCGGGGCCAAGAGCAAAACCGATTACATAAAGCAGCATTTGCACAACGTAATGGGCCACCCCGAACAAAACGGCTGTTTTCACCTTGGTCAACACAGATCCTCCGGGCAGTGATTCTTGACAATATGATAGCTATTTACTCCGTAAGAAGCCGAAGAACAGGCAGCACAGTGCGGCCACTGAGTTAATGCATCATCATTCATTTTTAAGTCTCATCGTGCATGCCCCGACCACTGCCACTGCTGCAGCTCAATCGTCAGACCGTCCGGATCCTTTATCTCAGCCCGCTTCGACTTCCCGAGGTTTATCGGGCCCCGGGACGGCTGTGTTCCTCTACTTTTGAGATAATCGAGCGCTTTATCCATATCAGCAACCTCGAGCGCAATCATTCGGTAACCGGTCTGCCAGTGCTCCTGAGAAGGAGGCGAAGGGTTTTTGACCGAACGTAGTTCTAACATGGTGTCATTGAGCACCAGGTAAATTACTTCCCGGAGTGGAGGCACGTCAACATTCACGCGTTCCTTGACTTTGAAATTCAGGATTCGGGTATAAAATTCAAGGGTAATTTCAACATCGGACGGAATGATTTCTATATGATCAATTCTCTTAAACATTATCTCCGCCTCTTGATTATTGATTATTTTCTTATGGGCTTCGACAGCGCCTAGCGATAGAAGCGAAATCTTGACTTGATCGCCACATATCAGCAGAGCGGTAAAGCGAAGTAGTTGTCGGGGACAGGAACGGATTATTGCTCAGTGCTTCCGAAGGGGATGCCCTTCATGACTTCGGTCTTGATAAACTGCCGGATCACTTCTTGATCTTTACGGGAAATATCCACGAACCGAAGGCCTATTCCGGATTCCTCGCACCGTCCTCCGCGGACCTGGCAATTATACAGCACTACGGTGTCGGCCGTGATGGACCGGCCATTCAATTCAAATTCAAGCGAGATCTCGCTATTTGGAGAAACAGGGTTCATGGTTCGGAGGAACATTCCTCCGGTCGAGAGGGCCAGAGTGTAAGCTCCGTAGAGGCTATCCTGCTGACTGCCGTAAACCTTTACGGGCAGGACCGCACGGACGCGCATGCTCGCGCGCGGGTTTTGCTCTGTTGCTGACTGAACCGTCCGATATAATATCTCGGGCTCGATCGGATGACAGAGGTAGCCGACTGCTCCGTGCTTTAGGCAGCGATTTTTCAGCTCCCGGTTGTCCTGCCTCATAAGCCCTACCAGGGGAATGTGAGAGGTGGCGGGGCTGTTCTTGAGTTGCAGGAGGAGCTTGAAACCGTTCATGCCCGGAAGGTCCAGAGAAATAATGACGAGAGATGGTGCAAGGCTGGTCGTTGCTGCAAGCCCCTGCCCGCCGGTCGTAGCCTTCAGGGTCTGATAACCGAACCGGGCAAGAAGCGTCGAAAGGCGAGAAAGGTTGTCCCCGTCCTCGCCTACTACCAGCACAACCTTATTTTCTCGACCATACGAATATTTTGTTTTGTGTTCGATCATACTCCGTTTCCCAACTCTTAATCATACCATATATTATATTGTCGATTTCCGCTTTGTCAACAGTCAAACAGCCCGGTTTTTTGTCGATGTCTAATCGTGGCTAAGGTTTTTCTGGCTTAAGAGTTTCTTGCCAAAAATCCGAAACTTCCTTTAGGATACTTTCCGAAACCAGTTCGGTCGCGCCGGACGCGAACCAGTCCGCAGGCATCGAACGGGAATAGCCCGGTTGCACAAAGCGGTTGTCCATGAGGACAATGAGGCCAAGGTCGGTCTCGGAGCGAATGACCCTTCCCGCAGCCTGGATCGCCTTCGCCATTGCGGGGATCGCGTAGGCATAATCGAAGCCTGCGCCGTACTGACGCTCGTAATACTCCCGCATCTGCTCCCGCTCGAGATCGAAGTTCGGCAGCGGCGGACCGATCACGAAAGCGCCGATCGCCATGTCTCCCGGGTAGTCCACTCCCTCGGAAAACGTGCCACCCTGCACTGCAAAGAGGATCGTCGGTACTGCACCTTCGTGGAGATGGTTCAGAATTGACCCGACACGGGAAGCATTCATGTTACGCTCCTGCTTCAGAACAATGGAACCCTCCGGCGGCTGAAACAGAGCGAGCACTCTTTGCAGGAACTCGAAGCTCGGGAAGAAAGCGAAATAATTTCCCCGGCGCAATGCCGATATCCGTTGAATGGCGTCGCCTATCTTTGCATAGTTGCGCTCGCGGTCGGCGTACTTAGTCGAAACCTGGGGAATGATCAGGAGCTTGCGGTGCTTTTTCGGGAAGGGGCTTTGAAATTCCGCTGTCTTCAGTGCATCGCGATTGAGCCCGGAAAGCTTCGCGTAGTAATCAAAGGGTTTCAGCGTTGCCGAGAATCCCACCACCTGCTTGTACTCGTCATAGCAGTCCTTCAGCATCGCCGAGGCATCGCAGCAGGTGATCTTCACGATTCCGCCCGTCGGATGGGGATGAAAGGTCGTGAAGAACTCACGCCTGTCGAGATCGCCGGCGTACTCAAGCGTCTCCGTGAACTCGGACCAGTAAAAGCACAGTTTCATCATGACGTCCTCGGGCTGGACCTCGATATCGGAATCAAGGTATCGGGAGAGGAAGGCGCGCAGCTTCGCATCCTGCTCAAGAAAGGGCTCTATCGGCGGATCGATCTTCATGGGTGTTGAACACTTCTCCGGCCTGCAGGAGGCAATCACCCGAATGCAGCCGTCGAGAAGGTCCTCTGCCTCGTGTCGAAAGCGAGACGGTACATTCCGGATTTCGTCCCGCCTGTTTTCAAAGGTGAAGCTCGAGAGCGAGGGAGAGTAGTAGTCCATCGCGCGGGAAGGAAGGTTATGGGCTTCATCGATCACGAGGTTCGGCTTTCCGATTTGATCGATTCCGGTCATCGCCATCCGGCCAAAGGCAGAGCGCGGCGCAAAGACATAGTTGTAATCGCAGATAACGACATCTGCTTCCTGTGCCCCGTCGAGCTGCAGCTCGAACGGACAGACTTCGTATTCTTCTCCAAGTTCGCGGAACATGCGGGCCTTCAATTTCTTCTTTTTCGCGAGAATGTCAAGAAGTCCATGTTCGTGGACTTTTGCGTAATAATCTCGGGCGTATTCGCAGTAGCCGGGATTACAGAGCGGTTCGTTCTTGAAGCAGATCCTGCCTTTTGCCGTGACCAAGAGGGACTTGATCTTCGAGCCCGTCTCCTGGAACCGCGTCACCGCATCCTCGGCAACAGAGTGCTGACTGTTCTTCGGCGTGACGTAGACCACCTTCTGGCCCCGGCTCAATGCTTCCTTCAGGACCGGATAGAGGACCCCGGCGGTTTTCCCCAGTCCCGTCGGGGCCTGGAGGAGCATCGGGCTCCCCTCTTTCATCCCCTGTTCGACGGTCTCCATGAGCTCTATCTGGCCTGGTCGCGGGCGTTCAAAAGGGAAAGCGAAACGAGCGGCGATCTTTTTGCGGCGGGCAGCCCGCTTCTCGGCCTTCCCTGCCTCTGCAAGGAGTTCGTCAAGACGCAGCTCCAGCCATTTTTGGTAAACGGTGAGATCGAGCGCGAGTTCGAGGTCCTCTGATCGGCCATTGCGGGTTGAAACGAGATGAAAGGCGAGAGTGGGAACGACCTTATGTTCCAGCCAGTAGAAGTAGCCGTAGGTCAGGAGCTGTAAACAGTAAGGATGGTCCATCGGCTTATGGGAGAGCCGTTGAGCAAGCTCCGGGATATTGAAACTTGTTTTGATCTCCTCGATCTTCGGGGGATTTTTCCTGAAAATCCCGTCCATCCGTCCGTCGATCCGGAACCGGTACCCCTTCCTGTCGAATTCGCGGCTGATCAAGACCTCGGGTTCGTAGGCCGGGTCGGACTTGACCCTTCTCTTCTGCACACGGACGTGGATTTCCTGGCCGTCGGCTGCCGCGCGTCCGTAGCCCGAATGGGCCTCGATGCTCCCGGTCCTGGGAACCGGTAACGCGAAATCGCGGAGCGCGACAATAATGAGTTTTTGTTCATCCTTCATGCTTCAAAAAAGCGTTCGCTCTCCAACTACATTCGGCACAAATACACGAAAAAATCCACTATCAATTCAGGCAATGCATTATTTTCGTCCTTTCACGTCGTGGTGACTTTGCGGCAGCGCAGTTTTTCATATTGATATATTCTTCCTTCTCTTTTCGCGACAACGACTTGACGGCGAGTTCCCTTTTTAATGCCTGTGAACGGCTTCGGCAGTGTTCGTGGTGGATGAGCGTAACGGGAAGGCGGCTCCGCGTATACCGCGACGCGCTTCCGCTGTTGTGGAGGTGCATCCGGCGGTCGAGATTATTCGTGATCCCGGTATAGAACGTACCGTCGCTGCATTCAAGAACGTAGAGGACCCAGCGCTCCTTCTCGGGGTTTTTTCCGTTCAACGCGGTCATTCTGCCGGCATTCTATAAGAGCAGTCGAACAATAGCAAGCCTAATCTCGCCGCGCCCCTTCATTCGCTCATGAAGGCTTCGCGCCTTTTTCCGGCGCCAGCAGATCAAGGGCCCGCCGGAGCTGCGTATCTTTGCTCGACCGGAGCTGTGCCGCAGTCATGGTCCTCTCTGCTTCAGGCAGCAGTTGCTCTGACGCGACCGGCAGTGGCACGACGACATCGGGGGTTATCCCGTGATGCCAGATGGCGCGTCCGCTCGGTGTGAGCCACTCGAGGACGGCGAGAAGCAGCGACGAGCCATCGGAAAGCGGAAACTCTTTTAACACCGTACCCGTGCCGAAGGTGGTCTCGCCCACAAGCCGGCCGCGCCGGGCGTCCTGTAATGCGCCGGCCACGATCTCGGCAGCGCTGGCCGTTCCTCCGTTGATCAGCACGGCAAGGGGAAAGTCGTATTTCGTGATCTTCTCCTCCACGGGAATCGCGCGCATCTGTCCTTCGGCGTTTTTCTCGATCAACACGTTCCCGGTCTTTAAAAAAAGGCTCGTCACGCCGACGGCAGCGTCCAGCACCCCGCCGGGATCGTTGCGCAGGTCCAGTATGACCGCCGTGCCCCCGCGCCGCTTTACATCGGCAAGCGACGTCTCGAGCGATTTGGACGTGTCCTGGCTAAAAAACGCGATGCGAACGTGTGCTGTGGTTGTGCCCGGAAGCATCTGCCACGTCACGCTTCGCAGGGTGATGCGGGCGCGTACGAGGCCGACATTTTTCGTTTGGCCGGTCCGGGGACTGCGGATCGTCAGCGTCACCTTCGTACCGACCGGCCCCTGGATGCGCCTGACAACCTGTTCCAGGGGCTGTCCCGCTACGTCCTTTCCGTCGACCCTGATGATGATGTCGCCTGGTTGCAGGCCTGCCCGCTGCGCAGGCGAGCCGTCCAGGGGAGCAACCACAACAACCTGTTTGTCTTTCATCTGCACCTCGATGCCGATGCCCGCAAATGCGCCCTCTACGAAGGTGCGTTCCTCCTGCACCATCTCGGGCGTAAGAAAGGTGCTGTGACCGGTGTCGCCGAGAGAATCGACCAGGCCGCTGATTGCGCCGTACGTCATGCGACGCGGCTGAACCGCGGGGCGGTCAACGTAATTGCGTTCTACGTAATTCCATGCTTCTGCGATCAGGCGAAATTCAGGGGCAGCGTCCGACGGGATGGAGCCGGACGGTACGGCATCAAAAAAAATCTGGCGGTCGAGCGCTATGCCGACGACAAAACCGATGAGCGCCGACAACAGAATAATATTCGTTCTTTCTAAACGTCCGAACCGGTTTTTCATATCCATGAGATTCTCCCTGAAAGTCGGTAATTGTCTCGAACTGAAATCGACAGGTCCGTTAGATTTCCCTTTCGCCCTCTTTTTTTAAAGAGGGGAAATTCTCCTGATGGAAAAGGAAGGTCAGGAAAGATTTTGAGAGAATGCCGTTAAAATTATAAAGCCCTTTAATAAGTCAGACAGTCCTCCCTCTCCTGCTGCCAGACGATAAGAAATTTCAGGCTTGTGTCATGCCGCCGCTGGAGCGCTCTGTTTCTTTGTCCTCTCGATGATTTTTTCCACCTCTTCACGGTCCAGCACCTCTTCTTTCATGAGCGCTTCGGCCAGGGGGTCGAGTATGTGACGGTTCTTCGTGAGTACCTCTTCCGCCACCCGCTCGGCCTCGTTGATCAACCGCTGGATTTCCTGGTCCATCATCCACGCCATCTCCTCGCTGTATCTTTTCGGCAGCGCGAGTTCCCTTCCCAGGAACGGGTGCTCCTCGCCTCGGCCGAGATTAAGCGGACCCACTTTGTCGCTCATGCCCCATTGCGCCACCATCTTCTCGGCGAGCGACGTGGCCTCCTTGAGGTCGTTCTGGGCGCCGCTGCTCGTGTCATTGAACACGATCTTCTCGGCGCATCGCCCTGCAAGCGCCACGCTCAGCTTGTTCATAAGGTACGTCCTCGGGTAGTAGTGCCGGTCCTCTTCGGGAAGGAGCTGAGTGACGCCCATCGCCATTCCCCGGGGAATGATGCTCACCTTATAGATCGGGTCCGTGCCGGGAAGCTCCCGGGCAACGAGCGCATGGCCCGCCTCGTGATAGGCGGTGATGCGCTTCTCCACGTCGCTGATGGTCTCCTCCCGCTTGACACCCATGAGGATCGTGTCCCGCGCCTCTTCGAAATCGCTCATCTCGATCATGTTTTTATTCTTCCGTATCGCGACGAGCGCGGCCTCATTCGCCAGGTTCTCGAGGTCCGCGCCTGTCATGCCCGGCGTCCCGCGCGCGATGGTTTCGAGATTCACGTCCTTGCCGACGATTTTTCCCCGTACGTGCACTTCGAGGATCGCCTTGCGTTCCTTCCACCCCGGCCGGTCGACCACGATGTGCTTGTCGAACCTGCCGGGCCTGAGGAGCGCAGGATCGAGAACGTCCGGCCTGTTCGTGGCGGCCATGACGATCACTTCCTCGTGCGGGTCGAACCCGTCCATTTCGCTCAGGAGCTGGTTCAGCGTCTGCTCGCGCTCGTCGTGCCCGCCGCCGAGCCCGGCGCCCCGCGTGCGGCCGACGGCATCCATTTCGTCAATAAAAATGATGCTCGGGTGGGCGGCCTTCGCCTTCCTGAACATGTCCCTGACCCGCGCCGCGCCGACGCCGACGAACATCTCGATGAATTCCGAAGCGCTGATGCTGAAAAAAGGAACACCCGCCTCCCCCGCGGTCGCACGGGCGAGCAGCGTCTTTCCTGTGCCCGGAGGTCCGATGAGCAGAACTCCCTTGGGTACTTTTGCGCCGAGTTTCGCGTATTTCGAGGGATCTTTGAGAAACTCGATCGTCTCCCGCAGCTCCTGCTTCACGTTCTCCAGACCCGCGACGTCTTTAAACGTCACCTTCGGCCGTCTGACATCGTACAATTTCGCCTTGCTCGCTCCGAAAGTGAAAAGCCCACCGGGGCCGCCGGTAATGTTCTGCGAGCGTCTCATGAGGTAGAACCAGCCGCCGAGTATCACTACCCAGGGCAGAATTCCTATCACGATCTGCCAGAAGATCGACTCCTGCTCAGGCGGTTCGACGGTTACCTGCACGTTTTTCGCCTGGAGTCTTTTGAGCAGGTCCTCGCCCTGAAAGCTCGGCAGGTAGGTCTGAAAATTCTGCACAGATACAGCCTTTTTCTCACCGGGGGGCGCGATATCGACAGGTTTAATGAATTCTCCATTGACCCGCATCTTCTTGATGGAAACAGACTTGATGTTTCCTGCGTCGAGCTGTTCCGTAAACTGCGTGTAGGTAATGCCG
>JAWOJY010000144.1:0-5463 GCA_033854515.1 Nitrospirota bacterium | reverse complement strand
ACACCGTACTCTCGCTCGCCGTTAATGATTGCCCACACCCATCCGTTTGATCCGCCGTATTTCGGCAATGGCCCGGGATGAAAATTTATGCAGCCAAGCCTGGGGATGCCCAGTATAGGAGCCTTGTAGAGTTTGACGAACGCGATATTGAAAACCATATCCGGCCTTAACGCAGTCAATTCCTTTAGAAAATCGGGACCGTTAATATCGTCCGGCTCATAGAGCTTGATCCGGGCCTGCTTTGCCAAAGACCTGATTCGGACATTCTTCATTCTTGTTTCATTATTTGTTTTGTCGGTAACGACCCCGACAACTTCCTGGTTCTCCTCTAAGAGGGTCTTAAGGCATTCATATCCTATGCTCTCATTGCCAGATAGAACGACTCGCATCTGTATTCTCCTCTGCTCGACAAAGACCTTTTGAGGGCGTGACGCTCTCCGCTAATCTTTTCGGCTTTCTGTCGAAGCGGAGTTCGTCGCTGGTTTATTGGCTTTCGCCGACCACGAGAGCCATTTTCTTAATGCATCGCTCGATTTCGGCAGGAGTTCGGGAGGATGTTCGATATACACCCCTTTTTCCCGGGTATCCTTTGAGATTGCAACCCCCGAGCCGATAACGCAATCGCCGGCGACAGTGACCTTTTCCTTGATTGCCGAATTCGCCCCTATGAGGCAATACGGCCCAACCGTAACACTGCCCAAAATCACCGTGCCGGAAGAAACGAAACAATGATCACTGATCACTGAATGGTGACCGATCAGAACATTGGCCCCTATTGTGACGTTGTTTCCGATTTTGATGAACGGATTGAGACTGGCATATTCAAATACCAGGCAATTATCACCGATAGCCAATCCGGGCCATGTCAGCGCTTTCGAGGAGATGTAGGTTATTAATTCATATCCCTTGGATTTGGCTTGATAATACTTCTCTTCCCTCAGCCGGTTCATTCCTTGATAGCTTATAGCGACGAGCATTGCGTACTCTGCAGGGGGAAAGATCGATTCGACCTGGTCAAAGGGGACAACGGGCACTCCGCACAGGTTGTCGTCGATTATGTACTCACGGTCGACAGTGAACCCCGCAACCTCGAAGGAAGAATCATGTGTGAGACAAAAATGCACAAACTCAGCCCACCTGTTATTTCCGAACAAAACAACTTTCTTCATATTTTCCCCCGTGAAAAGATGATCTCATGCAAAGTCGCAAAGGACGCAATGGTTTAAGATTCGAGATTCCTTTTTTTCTT
The DNA here is from genome assembly GCA_033854515.1 of Nitrospirota bacterium. Lineage (GTDB taxonomy): Bacteria > Nitrospirota > UBA9217 > UBA9217 > UBA9217 > JAWOJY01. The sequence continues at coordinate 4,214 of JAWOJY010000144.1, read as the reverse complement.
TGCGAGCTTAGCGACCCATGCACATTAGCCTAACCGGCCCGCTTTCCTGCTCCGACTATTTCCGGAAAAGCCTTACTTCTCGCTTGAAGAGACATAATGATCTCACAGATGGTCTCGACATCGGTCAGCTCCAGACTATCGTAGATTGGCAGCGTCAATATGCGGTCAGCCACACGGCGTGCGACGGGCAAGGAGCCGTTCACTGCAATGCTGCTGTAGCATGGGTAATCGCAGATCAACGGATAGAAATAGCGACGAGTGTATACATTCCATTCCTTGAGTTTTTCATATAATGCATCGCGGCTCAAGCCGAATTCCTGCTCATCAACCTCTATCGGCATATATGCGTAGTTGTATTGTATGTTGGGAGACAGAGGCGGCACGAGTCGAATGCCGGGGACTTCCTTGAGTCTGTTTCTATATACGGAGGCGATCCTTGCGCGTTTTTGAATTGCTTCTTCGAGGTATTTCAGAACTTGAATGCCCATCAGGGCCTGCATTTCATTCATTTTGGCATTGGTGCCCGGCATGACTACTTCGACCTCGTTTTTGAAGCCGAAGTTTTTCAGATAGTCGAACAGGCCTTTCAGTCCCGCCTCCCGGAAAATCAGCATTCCCCCCTCTATGGAGTGGAACAATTTCGTGGCATGGAAGCTGAACATGCTCAGGTCGCCGAAATGGGCGATCGACTTATTGCCCACTTTGACGCCGAAAGCATGAGCTGCATCGTACATGAGTGTCAGGTTGTGCCGTCGCGCTATATCGGCCAGCATATTGAGCTTGCAGGGATGGCCGTACACATGGACCGCCAGGATGGCTGTTGTCCAGGGAGTGATTGCAGCCTCGACTTTTTCGGGATCAAGGGTGTAATGGTCCGGCTCTATGTCCACAAACACGGGTCTGATCTTGTTCCAGAACAGAGCGTGGGTTGTCGCCACAAAGGTATACGGAGTGGTTATAACCTCGCCCGAGATTCCCATCCCCTGCAGGGCTATCTGAAGAGCCAGGGTCCCGTTGTTGAAAAGACAGAGATTGTCCGTCTCGAAGAAGTCGCACAAACCTTGAGTAAAACGCTGGAGAACGGGTCCGTTGTTCGTCAACCACCGGGTCTCCCAGATTTCTTCAAGTCCCCGGCAAAACTCCTCGAGCGGGGGCAAGAAAGGTCTGGTCACATAAACAGGTTTCTCAAAAGGCTTTATCATAATAAGTCACCTCATGGCGCACATTGTGAACATGCAAATGCGGCGAGATAAGGCAGGGAAATGGCACGCGTTTATTCTCCATTGATTTTCCGCACTACTCGTGCAGGATTTCCCGCAACAACGGTGTCGGACGGCACGTCCTTCGTCACGACGCTGCCGGACCCCACAATGGCGTTTTCGCCGATTGTAACATTGCAGAGGACCGTCGCGCCCGATCCGATTGAGGCGCCTCTCTTTACCACCGTGGGGATTACTTTCCAATCAGCCTCGGTCTGGAGACCGCCGTTCCCATTCACGGCGCGGGGGTATTTATCGTTGGTGAATGTGACGCCGTGGCCGATGAATACCCCGTCTTCTATGGTCACTCCTTCGCAAATGAACGTGTGACTCTGGATCTTGCAGTTTTTGCCTATGACGGCGTTTTTCTGTATTTCGACAAACACGCCTATCTTGGTGTTATCGCCGATAGTGCACCCGTACAGATTCACGAAGTTCGCTATGCGCACGTTTTCTCCCAGCCGCACGTCATCCGCTATGGAAAGGTACTTCATACGGCTATTTCCTGTCCGCTTCGTTTCAGCGACTCATTGCAAGCCTCGAGCATTTTCACCACTCTGAGGCCGCTTTCCCCGTCGTTCGCCGGTTTTTCCCCCCGTATGACGCACGAGACGAAGTACTCCGTTTCCTTCCTGAGGGCCTCGACCTGCTCCACCCTCGGGGCATGCATATCGCCGGAGCGGTAACTGACCCTGAGGTTGTAGGAACTCTCCCTGGTGTCCACATCGACACCCTTATCATAGATCTTGATCTTTTCATCGGCCTCCAAGTCGTTCCAGACAAGCATCTTCCTCTCCCCGCCGATGAGGGTCGTCCGCACCTTGACCGGAGAAAGCCAGTTGACGTTGAAGTGGGCGATCATGTTGTCGTTGAAATACACGGTGATATAAGCGGTATCCTCGAAGCCGTTCACATGCGCCTTTCCGCACGCCGACACCGCGGCAGGCCTTTCATCGAGGAGGAAATCCATGACCGCAAAATCATGGGGCGCCAGGTCCCATATGACGTTGATGTCCGGCTGGAAAAGCCCCAGGTTCACTCTCACCGAGTCGTAATAATAGAGATCCCCGAGCGTCTTTTCATCGATGATCTCCTTTATCTTTTTCACCGCCCCGGTGAAGATGAACGTGTGGTCCACCATGATCGTAAGGTTTTTCTGCTCCGCCAATCCGATAAGCTCTTCGGCCTGCGCGGCCGTGGCGGTAAAGGGCTTCTCAACGAAGACATGCTTTCCGTTCTGAAGAGCTTTTTTTGCAAGCTCATAATGCGCCGAGACAGGCGTGATCACCGCAACTGCGTCAACCGTGGGAGATTTGAGGACATCTCCGCAATCCCCGGTGACCGCGATGTGCGGATAGGCTTTTTGTGCGCGGTCCAGGGACTCCTGTTTTTTGTCACATATGGTAAGTACGCGGGCGCCGTCGACGCTGTTGAAATTTCGGACGATATTCGGCCCCCAGTAACCGTATCCTATAATGCCGACGTTGATCATGTTGACCTCCCGGATGAATGACGCATAGTTGCAGGAGCATGGGGCGTATAAAAGGCCCGGCCATTGTCCGCGTGCATGACGGCATGGCACATATCCGCGCCGCATTTCAGGCGCGTGAATGAATACATCCAACCGTGCCGGCATTTCCCCATGACTTTTTCATGCAGGTCCCGGTTTATCTGCCGTTCGTCGCTTCCACATCCATTCGGCGCCTCCGGCTGACGCGCTTTCAGGCGTTTATTCTCGTCGCTCAATACCCGTATCAAAACTTTGTCTGTTTCCCACTGATCCATCTTCCCGACCTTGTGCCCGGAGAACAGCCCGCACCAGAACACGAAAAGCGCAAACACGAGCACAGCGATTACTTCATGTCTGCGCATCTTCCCCTCGGTCATCATAATTTCCTCCACAACAAGAACAACTCTCCACTCTTTGCCCTCTGCCCTTGCTTTCTGTTCCCGGCCGTATCAATATGCTCCCTTGCCTTTCACGACAGCCCATGGCGTCATGAGCAAGAGCTTTACGTCCAGCCAGAGAGACCATTCCCGGGCGTACTGGATATCAAGGCGCACCATGTCGTCGAAACTCGTGGAACTTCTTCCCTTAACCTGCCACAATCCCGTGATTCCCGGTTTCACCTCCATGACGCGGCGTCGGTGCCAGATGTCGTACTTTTCGACTTCGTAGGGGATGGGCGGCCTCGGCCCGACGAGGGACATGTCGCCCTTCAGCACATTGATGAATTGCGGAAGTTCATCGAGACTTGTCTTTCTCAATATCTTTCCTATCGACGTTACCCGGCAGTCGTCGGTGATTTTAAAGACCTTCTTCTGTGCGCCGTCACCCCCCGCGTCTTTACCGACTTCTCCGGAAATGAGTTTGTGCACGTAATCCTTGTGGATAGTATGATCGCAGTCGGTATACATGCTGCGGAATTTTAAAAAGGTGAACTTCTTTCCGTATTGCCCCACCCTCTCTTGTTTAAACAGTACCGGCCCTTTCGAGGTAAGCTTGATAAAGAGGGGGATCAAGATAAAAAAGGGAGAGAAAATAATGATCCCGGCAATGCCGCCGACTACGTCTAAAATCCTCTTCATCCAAAACGTTGTCTTCCGTACTTTTTCCTTTTTCGGCAGGTCCGGGTACAGCGTCAAGTCGGTAGGAGTCCCTGACGGCTTCGTCTCATCTTTTTCGGGAAATACATGAAACGATATGCTGATTTGTGCAATCTGCTCAGTTGATAACACGTCGCTGCCGTTGGCGTAAATCTTTTCCTTAAACAAATTCGAATCTATGCCGGTCATCTCCGTGAAGATTACGCCCAGAACCTCGCCGCTGCGGTACCAGCCTTTGATATCGGTTTCCCGCGTGATCGACGACAACACGTCGGCGGCCTTTTTCGCGATGGCCAGCCTTTCGCCGGCCCCTTGAATGTCGCTCATGTCGAGGAGCATGAGGAGAAA
>JAWOJY010000143.1:0-5862 GCA_033854515.1 Nitrospirota bacterium | reverse complement strand
GTCGTCGCCGACTGGCCCAGGGTGATGTAGCCGAGCCCCACGTCCAGGAGCGTTTGGAGCTTGGACCTGACCGGCGGCACGTTCTGGAAGAACTCGTAGGCCTGCTCCACGGTCAGGGCGAGCACTTCGGCGATGTTCTTCCCTTTATATTTGATGTCGAGCGTCTCGCGGTTGTACCGTGAGCCATGGCAGACATCGCAGGTCACGTACACGTCGGGAAGGAAGTGCATTTCGATCTTGATCAGTCCGTCGCCCTCGCACGCCTCGCATCTGCCGCCTTTCACGTTGAAGCTGTAACGGCCCGGTCTGTAGCCGCGCATCCGCGATTCGGGGAGCTGGGCAAAGAGGTCGCGCACGGGGCCGAACACGCCGGTATAGGTGGCGGGATTCGAGCGCGGTGTCCTGCCGATGGGCGACTGGTCGATGTCGATGACCTTGTCGATATATTCCAGTCCCTTGATGTCCTTGTGCTTTCCGGCCCGCTCCGTAGAGCGATAGAGGCGCTGGGCGAGTGCGCGGTAAAGGATATCAACAACGAGAGTGCTCTTACCCGAACCGGACACGCCGGTGACGCAGGTGAACAGACCGAGGGGAAAGTCCACGTTCAGGTTTTTGAGGTTGTTTTCGCCCGCGCCGACCACGGTGATGCGCCTGTCCGAGGTTCTCCGCGCCTGCGGCACCGTGATCGAGAGCTTGCCCGAGAGGTATTGGCCGGTAAGGGACCGTTCGTTCTTCTCGATCTCTGCGGGCGTCCCCCGGGCCACGACCTCGCCGCCGTGCACGCCCGCGCCGGGCCCCATGTCGATCACGTGGTCAGCAGAGCGGATCGTCTCTTCGTCGTGTTCGACGACGAGCACGGTGTTGCCGAGGTCGCGGAGCCGGAGCAGGGTGTCGAGGAGCCGGCGATTGTCGCGCTGGTGGAGCCCGATGGAAGGTTCGTCGAGAATATAAAGGACCCCGACGAGGGACGAGCCGATCTGCGTGGCGAGACGTATGCGCTGGCCTTCGCCGCCGGAGAGCGTGGCCGAAGCGCGGTCGAGCGTCAGGTAGTCGAGCCCCACATGTACCATGAACCCCAGACGCTCCCGGATCTCCTTGAGGATCCGCTGGGAGATGATGGTCTCCTTCTCCGTGAGCTTGAGCTCCGAGAAGAACGACAGCGCACCGGTGATGCTCATGCGCGTGACGTCGTAGATGTTGCTGCCCCCGACCTTGACGGCGAGGGACTCCTTGCGGAGCCTGCTTCCGCCGCACTCCGGGCAGGTCTGGTAACTCATGTACTGCTCGAGCTCCCATTGGGTTGCAAACGAGTCGGTCTCGTCGTAGCGCCGCTTGAGGATCGAAAGCACTCCCTCGAAGGACTTGCAGGCCGTCGCTGTCCTGCCCAGGCGGGAGAGGAAGGACTTCGATGAGTTCTCGCCGGTCCCGTAGAGCAGCACTTTCTGCTGGGCGGGCCGAAGGTTCTTGAAGGGCGTGTTCACGTCGAAGCCGCAGCTCTCGGCGATCGACTCGAGCATCTGGAAATGGTGGTACGTCTGGCGCTTTGCCCAGGGCTTGATGGCCCCTTCCCGGAGCGAAAGGTTGGGGTTCGGGATGATGAGCTCCGGGTCGAACTCGAGGAGCCCGCCGAGCCCGTCGCAGGTCGGGCAGGCACCCTGGGGACTGTTGAACGAAAATATCTGCGGGGTTATCTCGGGATAACTGATGCCGTCGACGGTGCAGGCGAGTTTTTCGCTGTAGAGCTGATCCTCTTTCCTGTCCACCAGGTTTACAAGCACGATGCCATCGGCCTGGCGGAGCGCGGTCTCGATGGCCTCGGCGAGCCGGCGCTCCACACCGGGCTTCACCACGAGACGGTCGATCACGATCTCGATGTCGTGCTTCTTTTTCTTGTCCATCGCGACCGGCTCGGAAAGCTCCTTGATCACGCCGTCGACACGCGCGCGAACGTAGCCCGAAGCGGCGGCGGCCATGAGTTCCTTTTTATACTCGCCCTTCCTGCCGCGGACGATCGGCGCCAGCACCTGGATGCGCGTGTCTCTGGGCAGGGCCATGACGGCGTCGGTGATCTGCTGGACGGTCTGGGCCGTGATTTCCCGGCCGCATTTATAGCAGTAGGGCCTCCCGATGCGCGCGAAGAGAAGCCGCAGGTAGTCGTAGACCTCGGTCACGGTGCCCACCGTGGAGCGGGGGTTCTTGCTTGTAGACTTCTGCTCGATGGCGATGGCGGGCGAGAGGCCGTCGATGGAATCGACGTCGGGCTTGTCCATCTGGCCGAGGAACTGGCGGGCGTAGGCCGAGAGGCTCTCGACGTACCGGCGCTGCCCCTCGGCATAGATCGTATCGAAGGCGAGGGACGATTTTCCTGAGCCCGACAGGCCGGTGATCACGACGAGCCGGTCCCGCGGGATCTCGAGATCGATGTTCTTCAGGTTGTGCTGGCGGCAGCCTTTTATGACGATCTTGTCCATAGAAGAAAAGAAAAATCGAAACGTTATTTTACCACCACCGCGTAAGGGAGTAAAGGCCTTTTGTCGCGCGCGGGTCATTACAAAGATCCGCTTTATCGGCCGGGAAAAGGCGCGGTTCCCGCCGGCGCTGTACATCGTTCTTCAAAATGGTGTATAATGTTGCTCTATCATATGGATGTCTGCGGATTTTGTCTCTCAAGTGAGCATACGGCTTGATTTAGACTTTAAAGAAACGTTCAGAAAGGATGTCCCATGATCCCTTATCCGAAGATAGACCCTGTCATCGTCAAGATCGGTCCCCTGGCCGTGCGCTGGTACGGCATGATGTACTTTTTCGGCTTCGTCGCATCCTATCTCCTCGTCAGATACCAGGTGAAAAAGAAGCGCATCCCCATGAGCGGCCAGGAGATCGATTCCCTGTACACGTACATCATACTCGGTCTCCTCATCGGCGCGCGGCTCGGCTACGTCCTTTTCTATAACTTGAGTTCCTACCTCGCCAATCCCCTCGATGTGCTCGAGGTCTGGCACGGCGGCATGTCGTTTCACGGCGGACTCATCGGCGTCGTGGTGTCGGGAATCCTCTTCTGCAGGAAGTACAAGCGGGACTTCTGGCAGGTTGCGGACCTCGTCGTCGTAACGGCGCCGATCGGGCTCGGCCTCGGCAGGCTCGGCAATTTCATCAACGGCGAGCTTTACGGCAGGGTCACCGATGTCCCCTGGGCCATGGTATTTCCCTCGGGAGGACCGCTGCCGAGGCACCCTTCGGAGCTCTATGAATTCCTGCTTGAGGGCGTTGTTCTTTTTGCTGTCCTGTGGCGGCTCAAGGACAGGGCATTCGTAACCGGCACGATGACTGCGCTGTTCATCATCCTCTACGGCGTCTTCAGGATTTTTGTCGAGTTTTTCCGCGAACCCGACCCGCAGCTCGGCTTCATTCTCGGGCCGTTCACCATGGGCCAGCTCCTGAGCGGCGTTATGGTCCTGTTTGGCGCAGGCCTCTTTTATTACAGAAACAGAAAAGCACAGAAAATGCGATAGTGCGCCGCCGGGTACCCGTGCTCGACACCGTGAACGCCCGTTACCGGGTAACGGAACAAGCAGCGGCAGCCATCGGCCTATCGTTCCTTTCCCGAGATATTTTCGCAGCGACGGCAGCCTCCCCTCGTTCGCCCGAAGCGAAGGCGCCTCATGTCCGCCTCTTTCCATCGGGGAAAGGGTGGAAATGTTTTCCACCAAGCCTGTTCTGCGGCACGATTTTTCTATAATCAAAAACTTTGCGCTCATTTATATTATTTATAGGTAAAAGCCTTGACAATAAATTTTCACTGTGATAATTTTCTGAAGCTTTCAAAGAAGACAAACAACTGTTTTTTCTTAATAAGGTACTTGATATGATCGACATAAACACTTCACTCCTTATCCAGCTTGCAAATTTCATCGTGCTCATGATCGCGCTTAACTTCGTTCTCTTCAGGCCCGTTCGTCGGATCATGCTGGAGCGAGAGCAGGGCATCAGCTCTGCGTTCGGAGACGCGAAGACCGCGCAGGAGCGCGCGCAGACCCTCCTTGAACAATACAACGCGACGCTTGCCGAAGCCAAGCAGAAGGCGGTGGCCACTTACAATGCCATATATCAACAGGGGCTCGATGTCCAGCGCGAGATGATCGCCACGGAGCGCGCACGGGCGACGGAGCTCCTCGAGAAAGCCAAAGCCGACATTGCAGCCGCGGCGCAGGCGGCGAGGGCAGACCTCAAGAAGGAAGCCGAGCGGCTGTCGCAGGACATTACCTCCAAGCTGCTGGGGCGCACCGCATAGGAATCGGGGTTACGTGATGGTGAAATCGAAAAGAACGGTGATATTTTTTACAGTGTTCGTCGTCCTCTTCTCCGCGGCGGCGGCAATCGCACAAAGCGAGGAGGGCCACGAATCGTACACGTTTTTCGGGGACTGGCTGCCCCGGCTGATCAATTTCGGCATTCTCGCCGGAGTGCTGGTGTTTTTTACCAGAAAACCCTTCCGCGACTTCTTCAAGTCGCGCACGGTGGATATCCAGAAGTCAATAGAGGAATCGAAGCGGGCCAGGGAGCAGGCGATCCGGGCCCTGAACGAGCTCGAGCAGAAAATCAAGGAGACCGAGGCCGAGGCGCAGAAACTGGTCTCCGAGGCAACCGCCCGGGCCGAAAAGGACAAACAGGCGCTGATCGACGAAGGCAAGAAGGTGGTGGCTGATATCCAGGCTCAGGTCAAGGAGAGCGTGGAGGTCGAGACCCAGAAGGCCAAGACCGTGCTCGCCGTCGAAGCGGCGCTCCTGTCGATCGACCTGGCCGAAGGCCGGATCAAAGAAAAGATCAACAGCCAGGACCATGAGCGCATTGTGAAGGAATACATCTCCAAAGTGGGAGGCAAAGGGTGATCCGTACGGTTGCGAAGAGATACGCAAGGGCCCTCGTGGAGCTCTCCGAGGAGAAGAAGACCATCGACAAGACCAGGGCTGACTTTGCGGCATTCGTCGGCGCGGTGGAGTCGGTGCCTGCCATGCAGAAGTTGTTTGCCAGCCCGGTCTTTACCCCGGAGAATAAAAAAGCGGTCATCAAGGACCTCTCAGGGAAGCTGAACATGCAGACAACAAGCCAGCGGTTCGTGGAGCACCTGGCGGAAACGGGCAGAATCAGATATATCCGGGATGTCTATGAGGCGTTTCTCGACATCCTTGCCGAGAAACAGAATCGCGCCCTGGCGCGGGTCACCACCGCGGTCTCCCTCAACAACGGAGACCTCGGGGAAATCAAGAAAAAGCTCGAAGTTCTCACGGGCAAGCAGGTCGATGTGGATTCAAAAGTGGACGCTTCCCTGATCGGCGGGGCGCGGGCCCAGATCGGGAGTGTCATCTACGACGGTACAATAAAAAATCAGCTCAGCAAGATGCGCAATCAACTGGTCAACTAAACAGTCAAATCTGAGGATTCCGGGGCAAGAAGGAGCGGAGAGATGCAGATCAAGGCACAGGAAATCAGCGAAATCATAAAAAAGAAAATATCCGATTTTGAGAAGACCGTTGAGGTCGCTGAAGTTGGCACCGTCATTACGGTCGGCGACGGCATCGCCAAGGTCTACGGCCTCGATAACGTCATGTCCGGCGAGCTTCTGGAATTGCCCGGCGGCCTGATGGGCATGGCGCTGAACCTTGAGGAAGAGAACGTCGGCGTTGTGCTCATGGGCGACGATTCCAAGATCCGCGAAGGCGACATCGTCAAGCGTACCAAGAGGATCGCCGAGGTCCCCGTGGGCGACGCTATTGTGGGCCGCGTGGTGGACGGCATCGGCCTGCCCATTGACGGCAAAGGCCCCATCACCTCCAAGGAGTTCCGGAAGATCGAAGTGATCGC
>JAWOJY010000142.1:0-3509 GCA_033854515.1 Nitrospirota bacterium | reverse complement strand
GCGGCGTCCGATTCCGTCGCATCGTGAATATATATGGTAAGATCGTCGTTTTTCATATTACGCTTTCATCGCCTGCTCGATGTCCTCGATCAAGTCATCCGCCTGTTCGATCCCCACGGACAGCCGCAAAAGCGAATCGGAGATGCCGATTCTTTTTCGTTCAGCAGCCGAAATCTTGGCATGGGATGTGACCGCGGGAGCGCAGATGGTCGATTCGATGCCTCCCAGGCTCACGGCAGGCTTGATGATCCGCAGGTTGCGGACAAAACGGTTGGGGTCTACTTTCGCTTCATCGAGTTCGAACGACAGCATGGCGCCGAAGCCTTCCATTTGTGATTTTGCGAGCTCGTGGTACGCGGAGCTTGCCAGCCCCGGATAGTTCACGCGACGGACCGCGCCGTGCTTTTCCAGATGTTGGGCGATACGGCCCGCGTTTTCGGTCTGCCGGCCGACCCGGATAGCGAGCGTCAACATGCTGCGCTCGAGCAGAGCGCACGTCGCGGCGTTCAGGCTTCCGCCCAGGTTCCGTGCTACTGCGCGGATGCGCTCCGCCTTCTCCCTTGTTGTGACAGCGATGCCGCAGCAGATGTCGCTGTGACCGCCCAGGTATTTCGTGCCGCTGTGGACCACCACGTCTATGCCGAGCGCAAAAGGGCTTTGATACAAGGGAGTCGCGAATGTGTTGTCGATGATCGTGAGCACGTTCCGTTTTCGCGCAAAAGATGCGACCTTCCGGACGTCGATCACGCTCAAAAGCGGATTGGTCGGCGACTCGATAACGATGACGCGGGTATTGTCCGTGACCGCGTTGCAAATGGAATCAGCGTCCGTAGCGGCAAAAGTGCACGTTATCCCGAGCCTGGGAAATTCACCCGTGGCGAACGCGTGCGTCCCGCCGTAGAGCTCGTCCATCATCACCACGTGGTCGCCCGTGCGGACAAAGGCCAGGATTGCCGTGCTTATCGCGGCCATGCCGGAGCTGAAGAGTACGCCGTCCTCCGCCCCCTCCAGTGCGCAAACTTTCGCGACGACGGCGTTCTGGTTCGGTGTGTTGAAATACCGAGGATATGCGACGTGTTTTTTGTCGAGATAATTGAACGCTGTGGACGTGAAAATGGGCGAGTTCACCCCGCCAGCCATTGTATCCTTGATCGCTCCGCTGTGCACGCACTGTGTCTCTTTCCTCATTTCAGGCCTCCTGTTCTGTTCCCTGCTGCACTTCCGCCAAACATCGTGAATATTCCATATTTGTAATAACAGTCGATATCGTAAAATCCTGCGCTTTGCAAAGCCTCAAGCTGGCTGTCCAGCGTATCGGGTTTATTGTCCTTGTTGTCTTTATAACCGTCGATAACGCTTTCGAACCGGCCTCCATCGAGTCCAAGATCCCGCGCTCGTCCATCAATCCACTCCCGCCATAAGGACAGATACCACTGCTCTAATTGCTCGGCGGGAGCGAGCACAACGTCGATGATTACAAAACGTCCCCCGATCTTCAGATGATCATGCGCAAACCGAAAGAGGGACCTCTTCTCACCGAGAGTAAGATGATGAATGGCCAGCGAGGAGGCGATAAAGTCATAGGCGCCAGTGATTGTATCATCCCCGAGAATCTCTTCAAAACTCGTGCAGATGTAGCGCGCATTCTTTAAACCGCTGAGGCGCTCTCCGGCTTTCTTCAGCATGTCCGGCGAACCGTCAACGAGTGTTGCTGCTATCGTTGCGTCTACAGCGGCGATAGCCGCTGTGACGATCCCGTCCCCGCACCCGAGGTCAAACATCGTCTTTGGAGACCCGTCCTTCACAAAATGGACATACAAGGATTGGAGGATTGCGAGCATCCGCCTGCGCTCGAGGATAAAGACGTCGGCGTTGTCCCGGTATCCCCTGGAGAACTCCGGCTTTGCCCAGTTTGATTTATCGAATTCTATCATATACCCTCTTTACACATATGTTTCAGGTTCCTCTCGCCCACGGCAGTTCATGCTCAACTGTTCCGCCACCTGTCGTATGCGCGGATCATCCATCATTCGTGCTCCGGTGGAACAGGTTTTGACACACGCGCAGCATCTGATACACGCACTCCGATCGGTCACCACCGTGTCCCTCACCGTGATCGCCGCAGTCGGACAGACCGAGGCGCACTTTTCGCATTTTGCGCACACAGTCTCATCTGTAACAGGAGAGATACTTGACAGCGTTCCTCGTTCCTTATAGGGGAAGTGACCAGGGACTCCGATCGGGGGCACCTCGCCCGCTTCCCGTATCGTTTTCAATTTCACGCGGATCATTTCTCCGAACTCGCGTGCTTTTCTTAAATCGTCCGCATCAGGTCGTCTGACGGCAATCGGCGTGGCGTTAGTGGAATATGAATGTTCCCCGATAAAGGCCCCGGCGGCAACGGGTTTGAACCCCGTTTCCACAACAAGGTCCCTTAATTCCAGGAGGGTGTCTTCATACGCCCTGTTTCCATACACGACGACGATGACCGCCGGCACGCCATTTCCCGTAAGTCGCCGCAACCGAAAGACCGCCTCGGCCGGGAGCCGTCCGCTGTACACGGGAGATCCTATGATGACCGGCCCGTCATGCATTTCCGGCAGCTTCCGCGTTCTTGCCCCGGGCGGCGTCAGATCGAGATGTTCGATTGTGACTGGCTGAACTCCGTGCGCAATGGCCTCGATGACTTTACGAGTTGTTTGGGTCGGTGAAAAGTAGATCAGTTTTGCTGAGTTGATGTTCATATGTTGCGCTCCCTTAGTAAGTAAACAGCTCCTTCCGTTATCGGCGAAGCAGCCGCAATACTTTATTCGACCCCTTCTGGAACTCAAAGGGGACCTCGATGATTTCCGTTTCGATGCCCTCTGCGTTCAGGCTTACGATCAGCGCATCCATATGCGGATAGGGCTTCGCGTCCAGACCCTGCAAAGGAAATACTCGAACTTCTCCGGACGCCACGCGGACCATCTCCTTGAGAGATGCGACGTGGAATTCGAGATCCAGACGGTCCCCGTAGAGAAACAGGAAGTGGCTCGACAGGACCAGCGAAAACATCCTGTCCGCGAAGGGGAGCCGGGGAAGCGCTGCGCGCACATATCGTCCCTCGCCCCTGCCGCACGCATAATCGGCCGTGAACCGCTTGAGCGACTCGTGCCTGAACGCTGTCACATGGTCCCGATCGGTATAGTACGTCCATACGTAGAGGTGCGGCACGCCGTCCACTTTCTGGAACACCTCCTCGACATCGCGACAGCCCTTGTCCGCCAGGGTCTCGGCGGGCAGGTCGTACAGAACATCGCAGGCAACGGCGTCATAGCCCCTGGCGCGCGCCTCGGCAGTGAATGACGAAGGCCCTGCAGCGCAGTCGAGGACCACCGGCCCCTTGCCGAGCCCGGATTCGTCGAGATCGAACATGGCCAGATATTCGCCGAAAGTCCTGCCGATGAACACGATCCGGTCCAGCTCTATGCCCTCATGGTTCTTCATCGATTGCTCCGAAAGAGTTTATC
>JAWOJY010000141.1:0-57495 GCA_033854515.1 Nitrospirota bacterium | reverse complement strand
ATCGTACTTTTGCGCATTTTTCGCATCATTGCGGCTGATCGCCTTCATTTTTAACGTAGAAATTTTGCCGCAAAAAGGCACAGGCGAACGCAAGATAAAGCAGCATCGTACTTTTGCGCATTTTGCGCATCTTTGCGGCTGATCGCCTTTATTTTTATTGCGTAGTTTAAGGCCGGCATTATGACGAACCTTCCGAATCTCATACGGCACATCAGCGTCCGGCGCATCCTGCTCCAGAAGGTCCACGCGATCATGACGATTGCCGGCATCTGCCTCGGCGTCGCGGCGATCGTATCGATCGGGATCGTGAACAAGAGCGTGATGCAGTCCTTCGAGGACCTGATCAACCGCGTGACCGGCCGTGCTGCCCTCCAGGTCACCGGCGCGGCTTCGGGCTTCCCGGAAAGTCTCATCGACCGCGTGCAGAAGGTCCCCGGCGTAGAGTACGCCGTGCCCGTGATCGACACCCAGGGCATCCTCGTGGGCGCCAAAGAGCGCAGCCTCATGATCCTCGGCGTCGACGTGCTGCAGGACGGCAATATCCGCGACTACAAGCTGTCCGAAGAGAACGCCGACATCCCAGACCCGCTCCTGTTCCTTGCCCGGCCTGATTCGATCCTGCTCACCCGCCAGCTTGCCGAGCGCGAAGGCATCAGGATCGACCAGAAGATCCGGGTCCAGACCGTCCGCGGCATCCGCACGTTCCAGGTCCGGGGCCTGCTGAACCCGGAAGGACCGGCAACGGCCATGGGAGGAAACATTGCGATCATGGACTACCCGGCCGCGCAGATGGCGTTCGGCAAGGAGGGCCGGATCGACCGCATCGATGTGAGCCTTGTCCGCGGAGAGGACCTGGAGACCGTGCGCGAGCGGATCAGGCGGGCCCTGCCCGAAGGATACAGCGTCGTGACGCCGGAGGGCAGGACCAGGCAGGTCCAGTTTCTCGTCTCCCGGTTCGAGAAGAATATCAACCTGATCAGTTTCATTGCCGTCGTTGTCGGAATGTACCTTATCTATAACGCGGTCTCGATTTCCGTTGTTCAGCGCCGGAAAGAGATCGGCATCCTGCGCGCCCTCGGTACGACCCGGGGACAGATCATCGCTCTCTTCCTCGGCGAGACGTTCGCGCTGGCGATGATGGGCTCTGCGATCGGTGTCGGTCTGGGCATCTTCTTTGCCCACCTCGCGATCGGTGCGGTAACGGATGCGGTCTCGGAACTGTATGTCCGGACATCGGTCACGGAGATCGTCATATCGTGGCCCCGGCTTATCACGGGATTTGTGACCGGCGTCGTCGCGAGCCTGGGGGCCGCCCTCTTCCCCGCGATCACGACCACCCGCATCAGTCCGATCTCGGCCATACGCACCACCCCCTACTCCGATGGGGGCCTCCTTTCCCATGCGAAGCTCAGGGTCGCCTCGCTCCTGTTCGTCTCCTGCGCGATCATGCTTCTCTTCCTCTATACGGCCGGTCCCTCATCCCGGGTTCTCCACGCAACGACGACGATATTTGCCTCGACGATCCTGCTGCTGCTCGGGATTTCCCTCGCAACGCCCGGCGTCCTGCAGGTTTTCCTCGCGTTCTTCCGCCGGATGCTTGCCCCCCGGGTCGGCGCATCGGGTCGACTGGCCGGCCTGAATCTTCAAAAGAACATCGGAAGGAACGCAGTGGCCGCGGCCGCGATATTTTTCGGCATATCCGTCTTCGTCAGTTCGGCGGGAATCATCTACAGCACCAAGCAGTCGGTTCTGGATTGGATCGATTCGTATGTCCGGGGGGACATCATCGTCACCTCCGGGCACCCCGTTGCGTCCACGGGTTCGCGGAACATCCCCATGCCGGTTGAAATGTGGAAAGAGATCGAAAAGGTCCCGGGCGTTCTGTCCGCGGACCCGTTCCGCAAGATCTACATCGATTACGGCGGACGGCGGGTTCTGCTCCTGGTGCTGGACATCAAACGCAGGCTTGCATACAGCCCCTTCAAAACGGCCCGGGGAAAGCGGGAGGACATTGCCCGGCTGCTGCCGGACCGGAATTACATTGCCGTAAACGAGGCGGTCGCCGCCCAGGAGCATGTCAAGCCCGGCGATACCATGACCCTGCCGACGCCCGAGGGCCCCGTCGCGTTCACAGTGGCGGCGGTGAATGTGGACTACAGCTCGGACACGGGATCGATCCTCATGGACATGTACACGTACCGCAGGTACTGGAAAGAGTATCTGGCGGATTCCTTCTCGGTGAGGGTGACGTCGAAGGAGAACATACCGTCCGTGCGCGACGAGATCGTGAAGAGGTTCGGCCAGGACCGCCAGCTCTTTGCGCTGCCCTCGCGGGAGTTCAGGGACGAGATCAAAAAAATCATCGATCAGGGCTTTGCCGTCAATCACGCCGTCAACATCATCACAATCCTGATCGCCTGCCTCGGGATCATCGTCACCCTGCTCGCGTCCGTGCTCGAGCGCACGCGCGAGATCGGGATACTCCGCTCCATCGGCATGCTCAGAAGCCAGGTCTCGCGCGTGGTCGTGACCGAGTCCGTGCTCCTTGGGTTCATCGGCGGCGCGCTGGGCGCCGGCGCCGGAATCATTATCGGATGGATGAGCCTCGAGGGTTTTCTCGGCGTGGACTACGGCGCAAGCATGCGGTACCATATCAACTACGCTTCGATCTTCTGGGCATTGACCCTTTCGTCCCTGCTTTCGGCGGTTGCCGGCGTATATCCGGCCCGGCGCGCGGCACGGACGAATATCGTGGAGGCGCTTGCGTATGAATAATAAAATCAGAAGACAGAAGTCAGAAGTAAGAAGTCAGACAAAATATACTCCCCTGAGTGTGCAGCGAATAAAACACGTATGGCTCACGCCTTTCATCTCTCATCTGTCTTCTGTGCTCTGTATTCTGTCATCTGTCATCTGTCTTCTGTTTTCTGCCTCCCCCGCCCTCGCCATGAGCGGCCGGGAGGTGTACGAGAAGGTGCACGAGGTTCGGTCGCGGCAACTGGACAGAAAAACCGAGGCGACCATGGTCCTCTTCGACAAGGGCGGCGGCAAGCGGACGAGGACCCTTACTGAGTACAGCAAGAAAGCCGACCCGGAAGCATATAAAGTCCTCGTGGTCTTCAAATCCCCGCCAGACCTCAAAGGCGTTGGGTTTTTGATCCATGCCCATACCTTTGCCGACCGCGATCTCTGGGCCTATTTTCCCGAATACAAGCGCGTTCGGCGAATTGCCACGAGCTCTCAGGATGACTCGTTCTTCGGGTCGGACTTTTCCTACGACGACTTCGGAGGACCGCCGAACCTGGATGACTACAAGTTCAGCATTGAGAAGGAAGAGGTGTTCGAAGGCAAGCCCTGCTATGTCGTCGAAGTCACGCCAAAGATCCATCGAAAGTACACGCGCTACATCGCCTGGGTCGCAAAAGACCTCTGGATACATCTCAAGATCGATTACTACCAGGACAGGGATATCTACCGCGCAGGAGTATTCACGGACGTCAGGATCATCGACGGCATCCCCACGCCGTTCAAACTCGACATGGAGAACAAAAGGACCGGCCACAGAACCGAGCTCACGATCGAGAGCATCCAGTACCATACGCATTTTCCCGACGAGTTCTTCTCGCAGCGGTCGCTCGAGCGGGCGGGGAAGTAGCACATGCGGAATGAGAAATGAAAAAACACTCTACCGCGAAGACGCGAAGAGCGCAAAGTAAATATTCGAGGTCCTTTCTAAAGCTTTTCAAAAAACTTCGCGACCTCGGCATGGCCTGCGGCCATTTCGCCTTTGCGGTTCGTATTATTCTGTTATTGTCTGTCCTCTGTCTTCTGTCCCCTCTCCCTTCCTCCTTCGCCGACGAGTCCCTCTCCGTCTCCGGCAGGGCAAGCCTGCTCGGCGTGGAAGCGCTTGAGAGCAACAGCGTAAAAGAAGATCCCAGTTTGACGGGCCGGATCAAATTGGACGCCGCAGACTCTTCCTGGCGGTTCCACTCGTGGCTCGAAGGCGGTTGGGACGGGACGGTCAAAAGGCCTCCGAGAGACCGTTCGCTGTTCAAGAATTACGACGCGGTATACCAGAGCAATACCCCCTATCTGGAATTCAAGGAATTCTCCGTCACTCATTCGACAAACGATCTCGATCTGCGGGCGGGCATTCAGCGTTTCGCCTGGGGCAGGCTTGACGAATATCCTCCGAATGACCTGCTCAACCCCTGGGATTATACCAGGTTCATTCTAAGACCGCTGGAAGACCGAAAAATCGGCGTTCCTTCTGTTTCCGCTGCCTTCAACAAGGGAGACTGGACCTACGAAGCTGTCTGGGTCCCCTGGCTTGTCCCTTACCGGTTGCCGATGCCGGACGAGCGCTGGGCAGGGACATCAGTTGCATCAGCTTTATCTCAAATCCCGAATGCGGAAGTGCGGCCTGACGAACCAACACTTCCATCGAAGTCATTGGAGAACGGCTCTGCAGGACTGCGTATCAAGCGGGCGGGCGATATAGAATGGGCGCTCAATCTCTTTCACGGCTATGATCCGAGACCGGTGTTCAAAACAACCGCCCTCGTCATCACGCCGTTGGCGGGGAAACTACTGATCGATCCCGGCTACATACCCTCCTTCCACAAAATCACGGTAATCGGCGCAGATGCCGCCGCGGTAACGGGCGGTTGGAGCCTGAGAGCGGAGACTGCGTATACATTCAACCGTTATTTCGATATCCGGACCGAGCTGTGGGGATACCCCGCTGCGCCTTCTCCGGGAGTGCACCCGCTGAATCCCGTTGAGCTCAAGAGCGACACTCTCGATTACGGCGTAGGAGCGGACTATCGCCTCTTCGAA
Source organism: Nitrospirota bacterium (assembly GCA_033854515.1). Lineage (GTDB taxonomy): Bacteria > Nitrospirota > UBA9217 > UBA9217 > UBA9217 > JAWOJY01. The sequence continues at coordinate 52,656 of JAWOJY010000141.1, read as the reverse complement.
GACGCCCTTCTCACCCTGCAGGCGCAGCAGACCGTGATTTTCGATGAATCGGGCGCTCTCTATGAGAGAAAGGTTGAGACGCTCATCTGGATGAATTTGAAAATAGGCTGGATGAACCAGAAGATCGAGACAAATGCAAATATCGCCCATAACCCGGAACATGGATCGTACATGGCGAAGGCCAATGCCTATTATACGTTCACCGATTCGTGGAAAGCGGGCGTAACCGCAGTGACGTTTGCCGGGCCGCCGCAGTCGCTCTTCGGCAGGTATGGAATGAACGACGAGGTGGAGGCGGAACTTGTCTATTCATGGTGAGCGGGCGCTCTCGAGTTTTAAATTTTGAATCTTTAATTTTGAATGGTAATTATAGCGCCACCACGCGGTTCCTGCCTTCCTGCTTGGCCTTGTAGAGAGCCGTGTCGGCCCGTGAAAAGAGCGAGTCGGCGCTCGTGTCGGACTCATCGAGCACGGCCACTCCCGCGCTCAGGGCGACCCTCGCCTCCCGTGCTCCGTCGCTGATGGGCTCGTCGTGAACGATCTTTCTGATTCTTTCGGCGACAATAAGAGAGTCGTTACGGTCCGAGTCCGGCGACAGGATCAGAAATTCCTCTCCGCCGACCCTCCCGACGACGTCGTGCTTTCTGAGACTGTCCCGTATACGCAGGGACACCACCCTGAGCACAACATCCCCGAAGAGGTGGCCGTGAACGTCATTGATATCCTTAAAATGGTCGATGTCGAGCATAATGAGCGAGAGCGGCTGACCCGACCGTTTCGCATGCTGGTATTCCTCTTCCAGGCGCTCGACGATGTATCGTCGGTTCCTGAGACCGGTCAACTCATCGGTTATCGTCATGTGCTTAAGATGAGTCTGCGCCTCGTTCAGCCTTTTGACGAGTTTGACGAGTTCGTCTTCGGCCTTCTTATCCATGAGGTCGCGATAGGTCTCCACCATTGCAAAGACCTCTCCACTGCCGTCCCGCATCGGCGATGCCGTGATCTCTATGTACCGTTCGTTTCCCGCCGCGTCCAAATGAGTATGGAGTACATTGACGATCTTTGCCGTACGCTCGAATATCTGGACAAGCGGACAGATAACGTCCGGAGGTTCGCAGGGAGAGCGTCGTTGATGGATGACGTCGTAACACGTACGGCCAGCCATGTCCGATTTTTCCTTGCCAAGCGATGCGGCGGCCGCTGAGTTGGCCTGGACGATCCGATAGTCCCGGTCAATGACGATCACACCGTCTGCTATGCTCTCCATGATATGCTCGATGTATATACGGGAGCGTTCGCTTTCGACGATCTTGCTCTTTAATTTATTGACGAGACGCTCATTGTAGAGCTTCAAAAAAACGGGTTCTTCGATGGAGGGAGGAGGCTGGACGGAAGGCCCGCCCTTTTCTCTGCTTTCGAGCAGCTCTTTGACGGTCTTCACGATTTCGGAAGGCGCGACGGGCTTTATCAAAAACTCCGACGCGCCGATCTCGCGGGCGAGCTCGCGGTCCTTATTGTCGATATATGTTCCCGTGTAGAAGATAACCGGCAGGTTCTTGAGGCTGGCGTCTTTCCTGATCTCCCGCAGTAAACGGAACCCGTCCATTTCGGGCATGAGAATGTCGGTGATCACGAGCGACGGATGTTCCGAACGCACCACGCGAAGCCCTTCCTCTCCCTCCTCGGCGACAATCACTTCGTAGCCCTCGGAACGCAGCACTTCCGCGAGAGCGTACCGGCCTTCGCGGTCGTCGTCAATGACGAGTATCTTCATAGTCCTCCCGGCGTCAACGCTTTATAGCTTCAAAAAATGTTCGACGAGTTGCGGGTTGAAAGACGTTCCGCTACCTTTCTTAAGCACGTCGGCGATCTTTTCCACATCTCGCCCTTGTTTCCCTATTATATACATTTTTGATACTTTTTGCATCACCTAAAGTCGTGTCTCGCAAATTCTCCTGTTAGGGCACCAAAAAATAAAAAACACTATGAGCAGCATGGAACCGGTGTTTTCACTGCTATTTGCGCAGAAAATAATCGTATTTCTTCTTGACAACATGGGGTCATGATGTTAAAGTAGCTCCTGCAATTATTCCATGTTCAATGTTCAATGTTTGGGGCTGTAGCTCAGCTGGGAGAGCACGAGGCTGGCAGTCTCGGGGTCAGGGGTTCGATCCCCCTCAGCTCCACCATGAATTATAATTAAGGTTGGTAATGCCAATCTTTTTTCATCCCCGCTGAGGGGTGATCGAACAAGGGGTATGGGGGAAAGGCTTCCCCCATGCTTCAGGGGTGTTCCCGAGGGGGCAGGCTCCCTCGGGAAGCGGAGCGCGTGAGATCCCCCTCAGCTCCACCAAAAAAAGTGTAAGGGTTGACCAAAAGGTCAGCCCTTATTTTTTGCCTCGAAAACGGTCATGTTCGCAACATAAAGGACTCGGAAATTCAGATTTTAAAAAGCTGGAATGATGATAATATTGTCGCTTCGACTAAGCTGACGCCGGAGCGTCGACATGGATGCCGTACGATTTCTTTGGAGGTGTCTTATGAACAAACAATATCTCGACATCGCATTGGAATACTTCGATAACCATAAAACAGACTACCTGAACGACCTCAAAGACCTCGTCCGCGTCCCGAGCATAAGTTTTCCGGGATTTGACCCAGCCCAGGTGAGGAGGAGCGCTGATGCGGTGGCCGGACTTCTCAGGAAAAGCGGCCTCAAAGACATCCGGATCCTCGACGCCTACACGGGACATCCTGCGGCATTCGGACAGTGGACCGACGCTCCGGGACAACCCACGATCCTTCTCTATGCCCACCACGACGTACAACCCACGGGCAGAGAAGAGCTGTGGACGACTCCTCCCTTTGAACCTGCCGAACGAAACGGCAGACTTTACGGCCGCGGCGCATCAGACGACAAAGCGGGAGTGATAATGCACGCCGCTGCGATCGGATCGTACCTCCGAACCGCCGGCGGCCTTCCGTTAAACGTGAAAGTGCTCATAGAGGGCGAAGAAGAAGTAGGTTCAACGAACCTGAACACGTTTCTCTCGACCTATCGCGAGCTTCTGTCCGCCGACGTTGTGATGATCGCCGACAGCGAAAATTTCGACAGCGGAATCCCTTCCCTCACCGTAGCGCTCCGCGGCATCGTGACCATAAATATAGAAGTCCGTTCGCTCTCCTCAAGCGTGCATTCGGGCACGTGGGGAGGTCCGCTGCCCGATCCCGCGATGGCGCTTGCTAAAATGCTCGCCGGCCTCACAGACGACGAAGGCAGGCCGGCCGTGCCGGGGCTCATGGATAAGGTGCGCAGACTCTCAAAAACTGACATGGATGCCATCGGCAGTCTGCCGTTTGATGAATCAATTTTTCGAAGGCAGGCGAAACTTCTGGACGGCGTCGAAATCATCGGCGGGGACGGTCAGGTTTTTGAAAAGATGTGGTACCGGCCGTCCATAGCCGTGAACGCTTTCGAGGCAAGCAGCCGCCGTCAGGCAGCGAACATCATCAACGACACTGCCTGGGCGCGTGTGGGGGTGCGGATTGTGCCGGATATGGACCCGGCTGAGACACTGGAGTTGCTGACACGACACCTTGCGAACCATGCTCCTTGGGGGGTACAGGTAAAGATCGAGCCTGAGTCTCCGGCGCGCTGGTGGCGGACCGAAACACGGGGGCCTGCATTCGAGGCCGTCCTTGCCGCGATCGAAAAGGGATACGGCAGGAAACCGGCGATCGTCGGCGCAGGCGGGTCCATCCCTTTTGTCCAGACCATCACCGATGCGCTCGGCGGCCTTCCCGTCCTGTTGATCGGCGTAGGCGATCCCTACTCCGCAGCGCACTCGGAGAACGAAAGTCAGCTCATCGCGGACTGGGAGAAAGGATGTAGGAGCATGATACACTTGCTTTGGGAACTTTCGGAAAGGCTGACAAGGTAGCAATCATGTGTTCGTTCGTGATCACATCTTTTTGAAAGGCTGAGATGCCGACCGGGAAAAGCAATCCTACGGCTCCGGCACTCAATTCACGTCCGAGCCGGGCATGGGGCTTCGCTTCGTCGACATCCCCGCGGACGTTCAGCAGCAGATCAGAAACTTCGTCCAGCGGGGGATGATTGCGGAACTCGGATGGATAGCGGGCATCTGATCACTCAAGTGCCAGCGCTTTTTCATTTATCTTTATTTTCGCCTTGCTCTGAAGATTATTGACCAGCGCGCCCAGCGCCTCCCTCTGTTTTTCCATTAAGAATGATTTTCTAAAGCTGTCCTTGTTCTTTTCGAAATCACCGGGCCTTGCCTTGGGGTTTTTCGCCGCGTATGCCGCGGCAAGCTCCGTATCAGTCACGGAGATTCCGTCCTCCACGAGCCGCTCCAGCTTCTGGCGGAGCAGAAATTCACGCTGACTTTCTTCGAACACCGCCGGAGTGATATTGACATTGTCGAGATATCGTTCGTAGATCCTCTGATCGAATTTGCCCGAAGGGCTGAAAGCCGGGATCTTCATGATAGAATCTCTGAGTTCCTCATCGGTCACCCGCAATCCTATGCGCTCCGCTTCATTCACGAGCAGCCTGTTTTGGATCAGTTCACGAAGCGCTTGGGCCTTGAGCGTCTTTGCGAAACTTTCTTTGAACTGGTCTTTCAGTATGTCCCGGTAATTGTCGTACATGTTCCGGTAGACCCGGTTCCACTGATCCATCGTGATCACGTCGCCGTTAACCGTGGCCGCGTTTCTGCCGCTGCCGGTCGACGGATAAATCCCGAAAAAAAGAAACGTAACGGTCACGAGACCTACGACGACCCACATCATCCATGCCATGTGTTTACGCATTTGTTCAAGCATCGGTTAATTCCCCCCTGCATACATGTTGAATTTCAGACTTTGATTCTGAATTTTTATTCACTCAATCTTTTCTTCAGCAACTGGTTCACGATCTCAGGATTCGCCTTGCCCTTGCTTGCCTTCATGACCTGGCCCACAAAGTATCCGAAGAGTTTTTCTTTGCCGGCCCTGTAGTCGGCCGCCTGCGAAGGATTCGCCTTGATTACCTCGTCGATGATTTTTTCAATCGCCGAGCTGTCGCTGACCTGCACCAGTCCCTGTTCCTTGACTACCGTTTTCGCGTCCTTGCCGCTTCTGTACATCTCCTCGAAGACGGTCTTGGCGATCTTCGTGCTGATAACGCCATCGCTGATCATCTTGATCATTCCCGCAAGCCGGTCCGGCCTGACCGGACAGTCTTCGATCTCTTTGCCCTCGGCGTTCAACAACCTCGTCAGTTCTCCCATCAGCCAGTTCGATACGACTTTGGGCTGCCCCGCGAGTTTTACGGTTTCTTCGAAATAATTCGCCATGGCCTTGCTCTGCGTGAGCATGTCGGCGTCATACTCAGGGAGCCCGTAATCTTTCACGAACCGCTCGCGCTTGACATCGGGAAGCTCGGGGATGGTCCGGGCTATCTCCTCGACCGTGTTCTTCGAAATTACCACCGGCACGAGGTCGGGCTCGGGGAAATATCGGTAGTCATGGGCTTCTTCTTTGCTGCGCATGGAGAATGTAACGCCTTTGTTCGAGTCGAACAGTCTCGTCTCCTGAATCACCGTGCCCCCTTCATCGAGGATCTGCGCCTGTCGCTTGATCTCGTATTCAAGCGCCTTTTGCACGAACTTGAAGGAGTTTACGTTCTTGATCTCGGTCCGTATGCCGAACTCCCTGGAGCCCGCGGGCCGGATGGATACATTTGCATCGCAGCGGAAGTTCCCCTTCTCCATATCCGCGTCGGACACTTCGATGTAGCGAAGAATGGAGCGGAGCTTTTTGAGATATTCCGTGGCTTCCTCCGGCGTCCGGATATCAGGCTCCGACACAATCTCCATGAGCGGCGTGCCGGCTCGGTTCAGATCCACGAGGCTGGCACCGCCGTTGGGCAGATGCATGTTCTTGCCTGCGTCCTCCTCAAGGTGAATGCGCGTGATCCCGATGCGTTTCACCGTGCCGCCGGGGACGATCTCCACGTAGCCCTTTTCGCAGAGCGGCAGTTCATACTGCGATATTTGATAGCCCTTGGGCAGGTCGGGATAGAAATAGTTCTTGCGGGCGAAGCGGCTGTATGAGCTTATCGTGCAGTGCATGGCAAGACCCGTTTTGATCGTGTACTCCACGGCCTTCCTGTTCAGCACGGGCAGCACGCCCGGCATGCCGATGCAAACCTCGCAGGTCCGCGTATTCGGCTCTTCTCCGAATTTCGTCTCGCACCCGCAGAATATCTTTGTCCTGGTCTGAAGCTGCGCATGCACCTCCAGGCCGATGACTGCTTCGTATTCCATGATGATGAGCCTCCAAAGAACTGTTGTACCGCAAAGACACGAAGGCGCAAAGAAAACTTTTTATTATGCAGTTACTTTCTCAATGCTTCGTGTCTTAGTGACTTAGTGGCAAAGCCTTAATTCTAAAGTTTCGGTCTCCTTTTGTGCCACTCCGTCGCCTGCTCATAGGCAAAGGCGGCGTGAAGAATCGCCTCCTCGTCGAAATGCCTGCCGAGGAGCTGGAGCCCGATCGGGAGGTTCCCTTTCGTAAATCCGCAGGGAATCGAGATTCCCGGGATGCCCGCCAGGTTCACGCTGATCGTAAAAATGTCAGAAAGATACATCTGGAGCGGATCGGTCGTCTTCTCGCCGATCTTGAACGCGGCGGTAGGCGCAGTCGGCGTGGCGATGACGTCCACGAGCTTGAAAGCCTCATCGAAATCATGCTTGATCAAGGTCCGCACCTGCTGACCTTTCTTGTAGTAGGCCTCATAATAACCGGCGGACAGCGCGTACGTACCGAGCATGATCCTGCGTTTTACCTCCGCTCCGAATCCCTGGTTCCGGCTCTTCTGGTACATGTCCATGAGGTCTTTTGCGTCCTGCACGCGGAAACCGTACTTCACCCCGTCATAGCGCGCAAGGTTTGAACTCGCCTCGGACGTGGCGAGGATATAATATGTGGCCACGGCGTACGCGGTATGGGGAAGCGAAACATCCACCACCTTCGCACCCAGCCCCTCGAGCGTCCCGACCGCGCCCTTGACCGCCTTCTCAACCTCCGGATCCATGCCCTCGATGAAATACTCTTTCGGCATCCCGATCTTCAGCCCTTTCACGTCCTTTTTGAGCGCCTTTGTAAAATCGGGCGCCGGTATATTGGCCGACGTGGAGTCCTTCGCGTCGTGGCCGGCGATGACATTCATGAGCAGCGCCGTATCCGTCACGTCCTTCGTGATTGGACCGATCTGGTCAAGCGACGAGGCGAAAGCTACGAGGCCGTAACGCGATACCCTGCCGTAGGTCGGCTTGAGGCCGACAACGCCGCAGCATGCGGCGGGCTGTCTGATGGAACCGCCCGTGTCGGACCCGAGCGACCCGATACACTCCCCTGCCGCCGTTGCCGCGGCCGAGCCGCCGCTCGACCCCCCCGGGATCCGTTGAAGGTCCCAGGGGTTCCTGGTTATGAAAAATCCGGAGTTCTCCGTGGAAGACCCCATGGCGAATTCATCCATGTTCGGCTTGCCGCAGAGCACGTAGCCAGCCTCCGTGAGTTTGCGGATCACGGTCGCGTCGTAAGGCGGGACGAAGTTTTCGAGTATCTTCGAGGCGCACGTCGTCCTGATGCCCTTGGTACACATGTTGTCTTTGACCGCAACCGGGATGCCGAGCAGCGGAGATAAGGCGCTTTTCGCCTTGATCCTTTTATCCGCCTCCTTCGCCTGCTCGTAAGCGATGTCCTCGGTAACCGTAATGTATGCCCTGACCTTGCCGTCCACCGCCTTGATCCTGCCAAGCACCGACTCGGTAACGGCCTGAGACGTGGTCTCGCCCTTTTTGAGCATATCATGCAGTTCGTGGATCGTGAGTGCGCTTAACTCCATGCTTACTCCTTTACTCTGTTGTGTTCGTCGACGAGCACGATCTTGGGCTTGAATGTCTTAAGCTCCTGCTCGTTATAGTATTCATAGCAGAAAACGATGACCTTGTCCCCTTTGACGCCCTTCCTCGCCGTCGGTCCGTTGAGGATCATTTCTCCCGACCCTGATTTTCCGGGGATGACGTAGGTTTCGAACCGCTCTCCGTTATTCAAATTAGAAACGCTCACCTGTTCATAGGGGAGGATGCCCGCGGCCTCAAGGAGCAAGGCATCGACCGTGAGGCTCCCCTCATATTCCAGGTTAGCATCGGTAACCGTCGCACGGTGTATTTTTGATCGAAGCATCAATCTTAACATGACTCTCCTCGGGAGCGCGAAATGTGAGTTGTAAAAGGCATTTTCGTTTCCCGTTTCACGCCGTATCCTACTCTATGATCCTCGGCACCCGGTACTGCCCGTCTGCTTTGTCCGGTGCGTTGGCCAATGCCTGCTCCCGGAGGAGGCTTTCTCCGGGGTCATCGCCCCGCATTACGTTCTTGATGTCCAGAACGTGAGCGGTTGGCTCGACGTCCTTTGTACTGAGTTCATTCAGCTGCTCGACGTAGGTAAGGATATTCGACAACTGTCCGGTAAATGTCTCCTTCTCATTTTCAGAGAGTTCCAGGCGCGCGAGCTTCGCAACATGTTCCACTTCCTGTTTCGTGATTTTCATAATGACTCCTCAAACAATCTACCACGAAGACGCGAAGACACGTAGAATTCCAAGGGCGAAGAGCCCTCTGCCTTTTCGCAAATTTTAGATTTTCTTCGTGTCTTCGCGTCTTCGTGGTGAATTATCTATATCACTTCCAGATTCGCGTATTTCACCGCGAGCGTCTTCACCCCGTGACCGGGGAAGCTGACGCTTATCTTGAGGTCATCGCCCGACCCTTCCGAGCGCTGCACCGTGCCGATCCCGAATTTAGCGTGTTTTACAACGGCTCCCTTGTAATAGCGAAGTCCCCTGTCGGTCTGTGCCGGCGGACGAACGGCCGTCTCGGGCTCGCCGCGGTGAAACGGCCCCGGGTTCCACTTTGGGCGATTATCAGTATAATACACCCCGGCGCCGTCCAGACCAACCATCTCCAGGGACTCCCGGGGAATCTCCTGCACGAAACGGGACACTAGGTTGGACTGGGGATATCCGTACAGCCTGCGTTCCGACGCATGGGTAAGGATAAGCCGTTCTTTGGCCCTCGTTATCCCCACATAGCAGAGCCTTCGCTCCTCTTCTAGTTCTTCTTCGCTTTCCGCGGAACGGGAATGGGGAAACAGCCCCTCTTCCATCCCGGCCATGAACACCACGGGAAATTCGAGTCCCTTGGCGTTATGGAGGGTCATCAGCGTGACCGTATCGGTGCTTCCGCGCCTGCCGTCGGCCGCCGTCTGCTGCTCAAGGTCCGTAATGAGCGCCACCTGGTCAAGGAACGAGGCAAGCGAGGCGTCCGGGTTCTGTTCCTGAAAATCCTCAGTCGCGGTCATGAGCTCGTTCAGGTTCTCGATTCTTATCCTGGACTCCACGCTCTTTTCCTGCTCGAGCGCCGAGACGTACCCCGTTTCATAAAGCACGCGGCGCACGAAATCGGTGATCGTAAAGGAGTCGAGTCCTTCCCTCAAGCGCTCCATCATGCCGGAAAACTCGCGGAGCTTTTTTCTCGCCGCTGAACCGATATCGAGCCTTTCCGCCTCCGCCGCCGCCCGGTACAGGCTGATGCCCGCCTCCGACGCAGCGCGTTCCAGCTTTTCGAGCGTGGTCTCGCCGATACCCCGCGCAGGGACATTGATGATCCTGCGCAGGCTTACCGTGTCCGACGGGTTGTGCAGTAACCGCAGATACGCGATTACATCCTTGATCTCCTTGCGGTCGTAAAACCGCAGTCCCCCGAAAATGCGGTACGGAATGCCCCGGTTTCTGAGGCAGTCCTCAAGCGCACGGGACTGGGCATTCGTCCGGTAGAGGACCGCCATCTCGCGAAGGCTCCTGCCGTCATCCACATGCTGTTGGATGGTCCTGCAGATAAAACGAGCCTCGTCCTTCTCGTCGACCGCTTTGTAACAGAGGATCTTTTCTCCGCCGCGCTTTTCCGTCCAGAGCTCTTTATGCTTCCTGCCGAGATTGCGCGAGACCACCGCTCCGGCTGCGCCCAGGATATTCTGCGTCGACCGGTAGTTTTGCTCCAGCTTGATCACACGGGCGTTCCGATAGTCCTTCTCGAAGTTCAGGATGTTCGAGATATCGGCTCCGCGAAACCGGTAAATGCTCTGGTCATCGTCCCCGACCACGCACAGATTCTGGCGCTTCGCGGTCAGCAGCCTTACGAGCCGGTATTGGGCGTGGTTCGTGTCCTGGTACTCGTCGATCAGGATATGATGAAACAGCCCCTGATAGCAGCCGAGCACGTCCTGGTGACGTTCGAAGAGACGCACCGTAAGCATGAGCAGGTCGTCAAAGTCCAGTCCGTCGGACTCCCTGAGATTCTCTTCGTACAGCGAATACACGCGGTGCACGGCTTCGTCGAACCCGAAGTGCGCGCTCGATCTGCCGAACTGTTCTGCGTCGGTCAGGTTGTTCTTGAGCGCGCTGATCTTCGCGACGATCGCCCTCGGCTGGTACTGTTCGGCATCTATCCTGAGGTCCGACATGCAGGCCTTGATCAGCGACGCACGGTCGGTTTCGTCGTAGATGACGAACTGCCGCTTGTAGCCGAGCGCGTGTATGTGCTGCCTGAGGATTCTCACGCAGGCCGAATGAAACGTGCTGATCCAGAGCCTTGTGAGCGGGATGTCGAGCATCCGCTCCACGCGCTCCTTCATCTCGTTCGCAGCCTTGTTCGTGAACGTCACCGCAAGGATATTTCCGGGGTCAACTCCCTGCTCGCGGATCAGGTGCGCGATTCTGCACGTGATCACCCTGGTCTTGCCGCTGCCCGCCCCTGCCAGGATCAAAAGGGGGCCGTCGCCATGCAGCACGGCCTCGCGCTGCGGAGGATTGAGATTTTCAAGATAATCCATAGAAAAAAATAGAAAAAATCAGATGTCAGAGGACAGAGCAAAGAAGACAGACTGAATCTTGAGATGTTTGTCTGTTGTCTGTGGTCCGTCCTCTGTGTTCTGTTTGCTGCTGTCACTCCACCGTAACGCTCTTGGCCAGATTTCTCGGTTGATCCACGTCCGCGCCGCGCAGGACTGCTACGTGGTACGACAGCAGCTGGAGCGGAACAGACATGAGGATCGGCATGAGGAGCTGGTTCGTCGCAGGCACGGGGATCGCATGATCCACGCGCTTTTCGATCTCCCTGTCGCCCTCGGTCGTAAGTGCGATGACGATGCCCCCACGGGCCTTCACTTCCTCGATGTTCGCCAGAATTTTTTCGTACACCCCGTTCTTCCCGGCAATGACCACGACCGGCATGTTCTCGTCGATGAGCGCAATCGGCCCGTGTTTCATCTCTCCGGCTGGATACCCCTCGGCATGGATATACGAAATCTCCTTGAGCTTGAGCGCTCCTTCCAAGGCAACGGGGAAATTCGGTCCCCTGCCCAGATAAAGAAAATCGTTTGCCTTGAAATAACGTTTCGCAATCTGCTCGATGTGCTCGTCTCCTTCCAGACAGCGCTCAACGAGCGCGGGTACATGCACCAGATCGGCAAGCCACCTTTTTATCTCATCAGGCGAGAGCGTGCCGCGCAGGGAGCCGAAAAAAAGCCCGAAGAGGTACAGCGCCGTGAGTTGCGCGGTGAAGGCCTTGGTCGAGGCCACGCCGATCTCGGGCCCCGCATGGGTATAGACGACGCCGTCCGCTTCGCGGCTCGCCGTCGATCCCAAGACATTGCAGATGGCCAGAACGGTTGCGCCTTTCTTTTTTGCTTCGCGCATGGCCGCAAGCGTGTCGGCCGTCTCGCCCGACTGGGTGATGGCGATGAACAGGTCTTCCTTGCCTACGAGCGGACTGCGGTACCGGAATTCGGATGCGATATCGACCTCCGTCGGAATAGAGGCGAGTTCCTCAAACATGTACTTGCCGACGAGCCCGGCGTGCCAAGACGTGCCGCAAGCGACGATAAATATTTTTTTTATCGCGCGAAACTGCTCCTGCCCAAGGCCGACCTCTTCAAGATGGATGGCACCCGTGTCCTGGGATATCCTGCCCCTGACGGTGTCCATGATGGCGCGCGGCTGCTCGTAGATTTCCTTGAGCATGAAGTGGCGGTATCCGCCTTTTTCCGCCATCACCGGGTTCCACATGACGCGCGAAACCTCCCGCGAAAGTTCAAGGCCTTTGAGATCGGTGATCCGGACGCCCTCGTCGGAGAGTATCGCCATCTCATCGTCATTGAGGAACAGGACATCCCGCGTGCGGTGGAGAATCGCCGGGATATCGGAGGCGAGAAAAAACTCCCCTTGCCCGAGGCCGATCACGAGCGGGCTCCCCTTGCGTGCGCCGACCACGACATCGGGACTGCGTTCATCGATCGCTGCTATGGCGTATGCGCCCTGGAGGCGGCCGGCGGCCTCGCGGACCGCCTGCTCCAGAGAAACGCCTTTCTGCACTATGCTGTCGATGAGGTGAGCGATCACTTCCGTGTCCGTCTCCGACAAAAAAGTACGGCCTTGGGCGGAGAGTTCTTTTTTAAGCGCTGCATAGTTTTCGATAATGCCGTTATGCACTACGACAACGCCGCCTGCGCGGTGCGGGTGCGCGTTTTCTTCCGACGGCCTGCCGTGCGTGGCCCAGCGCACATGGCCCACGCCGATCCTTCCGGACAGCGACTCGCCGCGAAGCAGGGTCTCGAGGTTCTGGAGCTTGCCGACGGCCCTCCTGACCTGGAACTTGCCGTTCTGGAGCACGGCCACGCCCGATGAATCATAGCCGCGGTATTCGAGCTTCTTGAGCCCTTCGATGAGGATCGGCACCGCAGGCTCTTTACCTATATAACCGATGATTCCGCACATAATTTAAAAACTCCGTGAGAGACCGCCACGAAGCCGTCAAGTCACAAAGAAAAACTTCGCGCCTCCGGGTCTTCGTGGATTACTTTATTTTTGCACGTTGTCTTTCTTTTCCCTCTGCCGCTTTCTCCGGCTCGCGAAACCTTCGCGAATGTTCTGGGGCACGCGGCTTATGGCAAGGGCGTCGGCGGGCACGTCATTGGTAATCGTCGCGCCTGCGGCAATGATCGCCCCCCGGCCGATCCTGACAGGCGCAACGAGCTGCGCGTCGCTGCCCACGAATACACCGTCCTCGATCACCGTGGGATGTTTTTCGAAGCCGTCGTAATTGCAGGTTATCACCCCTGCGCCGATGTTTACGTCCTTGCCCACGGTCGCGTCGCCGATGTAGGAAAGATGGTTCGCCTTGCTCCCTTCGCCGATGGTCGATTTCTTTACTTCGACGAAATTCCCTATCTTCGCCGCCTCTCCGATCACCGAACCGGGGCGCAGGTGCGCAAACGGCCCGATTGAGGCGCCTGAAGCGATGGTGCTTTCTTCGATCACGGAACCGTCTTTTATCGTCGCTCCGTTGCCGATCACGCTGTCTATGATGCGCGATCCGGGGTACACTGTACAGGCTCCCCCGATCACGGTCCTGCCCTCGAGGATGACGTTCGGATACAGCACAGTGTCCTGGCCGAGGGAAACCTCCAGGCCCACATACGTGCTTTCAGGGTCGATCATGGTTACGCCATCGAGCATCCACCGACGGTTGGTCCGCTGCTGCACAATCTTTTCCGCCCGGCTGAGGTCATACCGTGAGTTCACGCCCATGATTTCGTCCGCATCGGCGCAGAGCCGGGCGGAAACGGCAAGCTTCTTCTTTCTCGCAAAGGCAATGGCGTCGGGCAGATAATACTCGCCCTGGGCGTTGTCGTTCCCCAGCCCGTCCAGGGCGGACAGCAGGAACTTCTTGTCGAAACAGTAGATGCCGGCGTTTACTTCCTGTATCTTCCTCTGAGCCGCCGTGGCGTCCTTTTCTTCGACCACTCGCATGACGCCCGTTTTGCCGCGCACCACCCGCCCGTAGCCGAAGGGGTCCTGGACCCGGGCCGTGAGGAGCGTAACCGCTGCGCGCGACTTTTTATGGAGTTCGATGAGCGCTGCCAGCGTCTCCCCCGTAATAAGCGGCGTATCGGCGCAAAGGATAAGCACCGGCCCCGTGGCCGAAGCGATCGCCTCTCGAGCCTGACAGACGGCATGTCCAGTGCCGAGCTGCTCCTTCTGAAGCACGATCTCGGTCCGGTACTGTTTCGCCGCATCCTTCACCCTGTCGGCCTGGTGGCCGAGGACAAGCGCTATCTTTTCAGGGTCCAGGCCCGCTGCCGTTTCGAGCACGTGCCGGATCAAGGGTCGCCCGGCCAGAGGATGAAGCGCCTTGGCAAGGCCCGACTTCATGCGCGTGCCCAGTCCTGCCGCGAGGATAATGACGGTCGGCTTCACTTACCCACCACCTGTACCTGATGCTTTAATTTTTGCACATCGATCTCGCTCAAAGGGACGAGCCCGACGGAGATGATGAACTTCATGCCCTGCTCCACGGTCATATCAAGCTGTCTCACTTCGGCCTCGGGCAGGATAAGGAGAAACCCTGCTGTGGGGTTCGGCGTTGTCGGAACAAAGACCGTCACAAGCCTGCCGCTGAGACCGAGGTACTCGCCCTTCACTTCGCCGGTCATGAAGCCCATGCTGTAGCATCCCTTACGCGGATATTCTACGAGCGCCACTCCGTGAAAGTTATGCTTCACGGAGAAGGTCTCCATGATCTGTTTGACTGTCGTATACACGCCTCGCACGAGGGGAACTCTCTGGAGCAGACGATCACCCATCCGGACGAGGCGCGTGCCGATGTAATTGGCCGAAAGCACCCCTACGAGCAGGATGAGAAAGACAAGGGTGACAATGCCCAGGCCCGGAAATTTAAGCCCGAAATACCGCTCGAGCAGGGGGGCGAGCATTCCGTCTATCCAGCCGAGCAAGGCCTCGAGGACGTAAAAAGTTGCCCAGACGGGAATGATTACGAGCAGACCCGTGATGAAGTATTTCTTCAAAAAATCTTTGATTTTTTTCACGTTTGTTATATTACTGATTTTACAGAGATGTTGCAAGCTTTTTTTAAGAAACGGGGCAGAAACATCAAGAACGCATGACACAGGAGGAAATTTCTTAAGGATTTTTGTCGAGGACTTCACGAACCTTATGACCGAGGTTGGCTAGGGTGAAAGGTTTTTGGATGAATACCGCGTCCGGTTCGAGCATTTTCCCGGACGCTATGGATCTGTCCGTATAACCCGACGTGAACAATACCTTGATTTCCGACCGCGCAGCAAGCACCCGCTCCGCGAGGGTCCGTCCGTTCATTCCGGGCATCACCACGTCCGTGAACAACAGATCCACCTTTCCCGGATAGAGTGCGAGCCGTTCCAGCGCTTCATCCCCCGCACTGCACGGCAGCACAGTGTAGCCGAGACCTTCGAGCATGATGATTGCCATATTGCGAAGCCCCTCGTGATCCTCGACAAGAAGGATCGTCTCCGTGCCGGTCGGGATCTTTTCGGCAGCCTTTCTTGACGCCGGCTCCGCCGCATCCTCCACGCGGGGAAGATAGATTTTAAAGGTCGTGCCCTTTCCGGGCTCACTGTAAACCATGATGTAGCCCATGTGCTGCTTCACGATTCCGTACACCGTCGACAGTCCGAGCCCCGCGCCCTTGCCATGTTCTTTAGTCGTGAAGAACGGCTCATATATGTGGGCCTTTACTTCGTCCGATATGCCGGTGCCCGTATCGGAGACAGCGAGTAGGACGTAAGGTCCGGCCTTCGCCCCCTGATGTGTTCTGACGTAGAACTCGTCCAGCTCTGCGTTCGCCGTCTCCATGAGAAGACGCCCTCCATTCGGCATGGCATCACGGGCATTGACCGCCAGATTCATGAGAACCTGTTCGATAAGTCCGCGATCCGCTCTGACGCAGCCCAGATTGCTCCCCAAGGCGAATTCGAGCTCAAGGCCTTCCCCGAGGACCCTCCGCAGAATATTGTCGAGATTCGAGAGGACCGTGTTCAGGTCCAGCACCTTAAGCTCCATGATCTGTCTGCGGCTGAAGGCGAGGAGTTGCTTCGTGAGGCTTGCCGACCGCTCTCCGGCCTCCAGGATGTTCTCGAGGCCGGGCCTCATCGGATCGTCGCCGGAAATCTTCTGCAGAATCATCTCACTGTACCCGATCACGATGTTCATAAGATTATTGAAATCGTGCGCAATGCCCCCCGCCAGCCGTGCTACCGCTTCCGTTTTCTGCGCTTCAAGAAAGAGCGACTTGAGATGTTTGAGCTGGGTGACGTCGCGCATCGTCTCGACGACCACGGTGACGTTCCCGTTCTCTTTTTCGAGCGGGGATGCGGTCACTTCGACCTCGTACGGCCTGCCGTCAACCCGGTAGTGCCTGTGGACGCAACTCCGCCGCAGGCCCGTCTTGAAAACAAAGGCAACGGGGCAGCGGTGTTCTTCGTCTTCAAAGCAGGGCGATGTACGTGCGTGAGTTATGGAATAGCAGGGTCTCCCGATGACGTCCTCCCTGCGCCGGCCCGCGACCTTCAGAAGGTTGTTGTTCATTTCAACTATCTTAAACTGGCGGTCAATAATAAGAAGACTTTCGTGTGAGCTTTCAAGAATTTTGTTATAGTAGGCGCGTTGATGGCAAAGGGTTTCATCGGCCTTTTTGCGCTCGGCGGAAATCTTTAGAAAAATCAATACATTGAAGCTGACCGACGCCAAGACAAAAACCAGCACGGGAAAAAGCGGCACATGATAAAAAACATAACCTGCCGTTCCCGCGAGGGCCGTAAACAACGGGCAGGCCACGAATAAAACATATGGCAACGGGGGGGACTGCTTCATTTTTTTCTACGGCTGATCGATGTTGGGAAGTCTCTGAATATACGATGATACCTGAGATACCGGGAAAGTATCGCTGTCCTTGCCTGTTACATGAAACTAATTACCAATTATAGCGTAAAATTTTGAAAGGGGAGTATTATTTATTCGGAGAGGCGGGAAATCGGGGAAAAACGAAATACAGGGACATTTCGGGTTACCGGGGATTTCAGGACAGTGAGCAACGCCAAACTCCGTTTTAGAGCGCGGTTCACCGACGGTTCCCGTGGCGGCCTTTCAAGCGAAGCGAAAAGAAAGACGCCCGACAGGCGTCACCACGCGTTATACGGCGTACCGTCGCTGGCAACCAGGGGGCTGGCGCTGTGGACGTCGAAAACGCCGCCTTCTTCGCCCTCGGACGCCACCGTGATCCAATCTGCGGCGCCCGTAAAGGGATCTTTGGGAATCGCCCTGAAATAGCTCCTGGACCTTTCCTGTTCGCTGATCAGGTCCGCCAGGGCCGCAGGATACTTGCCGTTGTCCGCATAATACTGATCGATGGCGTCGCGCATCTGGAACAGGTCTTCCTTGAGCACCGCCTCCCTGGCCCTGATGACCGACTGCCTCAGATTCGGCTGGGCAATGGCGAGGAGAATCCCCATTATCGCGAGGACGATCATGAGTTCCAGGAGCGTAAACCCCCGTTGGGAGCGATTTTGAATGTCGGCGGATTCACGCCGTCTTCTGTCGTCTGTCATTTGTCTTCTCAAACAATTACCCGTTCACCAAGAACTGTACTTCGTGCCGTCGAGCGCCACGGCATCGCTTCTGGAATAGACGTCGAACACATTACCCCCGCCCCACTGCGAGGAGTCGGGCGCGTCGGTGTACGACCGAAGGCCCCAATTATTCGGGTTGTCCGGTGAATCAAGCGACGTCATGGGGTCCTTTGGTATCCGGCGGAGGTATCTTTTGATCTTGTCCCCCGCGCCGGACAGCTTGACCGGCTCCGCAAGTTGTTCGAGCGACTCCGGCAAGTTGTACTCGTCGGACCTGCAGTAATCGGATAAGAGTTTTTTTTCATCGCAGTCCTTCCTGAACGTGTCGATTGCCGCGCGAAGGGTCCTGAGATCGCCACGCAGTTCCATCTCTTTCGCCCTCTGTACGGTCATCCGCGAAAGCGGCATGGCGGCGGAAGCCAGTATCGCCACGATCGCGATGACCACGAGCAGTTCTATGAGAGTAAGGCCTTTCTCCGGTGTTTTTTCTTTCACGATTCCGCACTCCCGTTTCACCGTCGCCTTTTGTTCCGCGCTCTGCATTCTGAGTTCCTATTGCACGGCAATCCTTGCATTTTTTACGTCCGTTTTCAACTGCTCCCGCGTAAAATTCGTCAATTTTACGCTTTTTACCGCGATGTCGCTTGTTCCACCCGACTTGCCCTGCAGCACGACCGTGCACAGGCTCCCCGGCCCGTCTACGCCGCCCACGTCCCCTATGCGGGTCATGTAGAGGTCCACCGTGCCCGCCTTGATGTTGTTCGAGAACAGGAACGATGTCTGCTGGCCGTCTTTTTTGAGGAGTTGCCCTTCGCTCGCGGTCTTGAACTCCACTATTTTCGGGTCGTAGCTGAGCGTGACGATGGCGCCGTAAAGATTGTGAACGTTCTCTGCCGAAAGTTCGAACTTTCCTTCCTGGCCGAGCGCCGAGGTCGCTTCAGCGGGCATCAGCCGCAGGCTCGCGGCAGGCACGGCCGCGGGCGGTTCCGCCGCCGGGACAGGCGTTTGCGCTTTTGCCGCCTCGCCGGCTGCGGGCGCTCCCGCCGGCTCTCTTTTTGCCATTGATTCGAGGACGGCGATCTTGGCGTTCGTCTTATCGGGTGTTTTAGAACTCTTTGCTGAGGACGTCACGAATAGCGGCTTCGTGTCGTATCCCTCTTCCGTACCCGACCAGAAGCTCTGGATGTCCTTATCAGGGATCTCCACGGCGCGCACGATGTTGGGAGTAATGGACATGAGTATGTCCGTCTTGATCGTTTCGTCGTCCGTGGAGGAAAAGAGTTTTCCCAGGACAGGGACATCGCCGAGAATCGGGACCTTCACATGGCCCTTCCGCTCTTCGTCTTTGATCATACCCCCGATGATCACGGTCTCGCCGTCTCGGAGATTGATCGTCGTATCCGTGTTCCGCGTGCCGAACTCGTACTGGATCTGACCGCCCCCGAACTGCAGGGCGTTGCCGAGCGAGCTGATTTCGAGGTTCATTTTGAGGGTGACCGTATTGTTCAGATGGACGGTCGGCTCAACGGAGAGCTTGATGCCCGTGTCCTTGTACTCGAAAGTCGAGGTAACGGTATTTGCACCCGTTGTTGCCTGGATTGTGGACGTCTGGATGGGGATCCTGTCGCCGATGTGGAATTTTGCCTGCTTGTTGTTCAGCACGCGCACCCGCGGGTTTGCAAGAACCTGCGCATCGGAATCCTGTTTGATCAGGTTGAGGACCACGCTCGGCACCGTAAGCACGACGTTATCGCCGGTCAGGTGCTGGAGCTGGGACAACAAAATCCCCGAGCCCGTCACGAATGAAGTGCCTAACGTCGAGGGTGTGTTGGAGAGAACAGCTCCCGCGGAAATCCCGGGCGCACCCGCCGCGTTCTGGAAGTTCCAGCCGTATTTCAGCGTATTGGTCCGGTTGATTTCCAGTATCTCTACGTCGAGGACGACCTCGGCCTCTTTAAGGTCGTTCGCCGCTATCACCTTGTCGACAAGTTTGATCTTCTCCGGCGTGTCGCGCACGGTGATCGAATTCAGGATCTCGTTCACGTACACCTTCTTCACATCCAGCATCGTCCGGAGCAGGTTGACGATGTCCTTTGCCTTGGCGTTATTGAGGTAGAACGTCTTGACCACGAGGTCCTGGTACTGGTCCATTTTGGACCTGGTCTTGGGAATGATGATGATGGTATCGGCGCTGATCTTTTTCATGAAAAGCTTGTTCGTCGAGAGAAGCAGATTCAGGGCCTGCTGAAAGGAGACGTCTTTCACGAAGATGGTGACCGGCTGCGCCTTCACTTCTTCATCGAACATGATATTGATGCCGGAGAGCTTGGACAGGAGTTCGAAGACCTCTTTGATGTTCGTGTTCTTGAAGTTCAGGGTAATCGGTTTATCGGACGCAAGGGTGAGCGCGTCTTCAGGCTCGGCCTCGGCCTTCTTCTTCTGAAGTTTGTTCAGCGAGTCCTGGTACTTGGAGTTTCCGGGGTCGAGTTCCACGGCCTGGTTGAGTTCATTGATCGCCTCGGTCAACCTGCCCAGGTCTACAAAGGTGAGCGACGCCCGATAGTGCTCCTCCGCCTGTTTCATGTCCAGGGCGGACTTGAGCGCGCTCTGGACCGCGGCGTTCGTCGGGTTGAGATACAGGGCCTGCTGCAGTTCCGTAACGGCCTGGTCGAGCTTGCGTTCCCTGAGGAAGCTGCGGGCCCTCGTGTAATGCCGGTTCGCCGCGGTCTCTTCGGCGCGGAGCAGGGCGGAACGGTATTCTATGTTTTTTGGATCGCGTTTATTGGCTTCCCGGTATTCCCTGACGGCAAGGTCCCAGTCTCCGCGATCGGCATAACGCTCGCCGCGCTGAAACGACCGGGTCCCCGCGCAGCCCGCGAACTCCGCGGTCAGTATGACGACGAGTATGAACAGAGCGACCCTTCTTATCATGTTCCTCCTCACCTCGGCCTTGGAGACATTCGTTCAGGGCCGCTTCCCGACAGTTCTATGCGCGCATCCACGTTCGTGGCAGTGTCCAGCAAAATCACGTAGTCTTTGCCCGTTTCCTTCACGATGTAGTTTTTGAGCACCCTCTCGCCGCTCTTTACTATGAAGAGTTCTCCGTCTCTCGACAGGAACAGTGAACTGTCTTTGTCGGTAAGGTATCCCAGAAAACGGAACCTGGAAAGATCGGCCCTCGCGTTCTCTTTCGCGATCTCTTCCGGCGTCTTCTCGGGTACGGGCGGCGGAGGGGGATTGACGGGCGCATGAATCACCGGTTTGGGTTTGGGCACGTAATCCGCCATCCTGAAGATATCTCGCGCTACGCCCGGAAATTTTTCATTTCTCCGTTCGATAAATATTGCAAGAGGCCCCGTTCCATCCGCAGCGGCGGATACCCCGCCCCTTATGGGCGACGTTGCGACCGACCCCTTCGGGAATGCGAGCGGGGCGGTCCTCTGTTTTTCCGAGGTGGCGACGCGGTACAGAACAAGGACAGCGAGAGCCGCGGCCAGCACGATGAACAATTTTTTCTCCTGTTCGGGGGTAGGTGTCATGTTCACAGCACCGACTTTTCACTGCCCTTGATATATGTCATGAGTTTCATCTGAAGTTTCACCCTGCCCTTGTCGCTGCCGAGGTCGAGCCCCTCGATCGCAAGGAGGCGGCCCGAGGTCTCGATTTCGTAGATGAACCGCTTCAGGTCCGGATAACTGCCCTCCACGGGAAATGAGAACGAGAGCATCGTAAGTCCTTCACGCTCGCGACGCGAGATGTCGTAGTTGACCGCCGCGACACTCAAATGGAGCCGCCGGGCGGTCTGGACGAGTTCCTTGACCAGGAGAGGCATGTCCTTCTGTGCGGGGATGCCGGCCTTGAGACCCGCGAGGGCCTCCTTCTGCTTTTTAAACAGCACCGCTTCGGCAACCCGCTTCCTCAGTTCCGCGCACCGGGCTTCGCGTTCCTTGAGCCTTCCCGCCTCGGGCATGAGGAAGAGAAAATATGCCAGCACGTTTGCGCAGAGCAGCCCCAAGAAAATCAGCGCGGCCGTACGCGATTTTTTATCGTGCCTGAGCCAGTCCACCGCTTTTTGCATCATGATATTTCGCCCCGACGGCAAATGAGATGGTCCCCTTGTCAACAGACTGGTGCCTGAGGAGGGGATCTTTGAAGGAAGCGGATTTTTCCAGCCCCACCATCAGGTTGCGGAGCGCCTCAGGCGACCGGGCCTTGCCCTCAAGAGAAAGGGTGAAATCCCTTGGATTGAACGATACCCGCTCGACGGCCGCTCCCGTTGGAAAGGCGGCCTCGATGCTCGTGAGAAGCCTCGTCCACGAGAATCTTCTCGATTCCATGAGTCCCCCCATCGTGGAGACGTCCTTCAAAAACTGCTCCCGTTCGACCAGCACGGGCTTCATCTCTTCAACGCGCGCGTCAAGTTCCGCCACCCTCAGGCCGAGTACGATGGAGTCGGCGTGGTCTGAAACGGCGGCCCACGTTATGACGCCGAGTGCGATCAGGAGGGCAACGCAGCCCGCAACCGTGCTCCGATAGATGTTTGCCAGCAGCCGGTAATCCCTGCTCGCGAAATTGATCCGTATGAGTGCCGGCCTTTTCATCGCAGGGCCCACCCAGCGCCCAGTGCGGCGGCCATCTCCGGTCCGGTGTCTGACCCTGGACCGAGGACCGTGGCTGGCGACAGGACTTCCGACTCGATGGAAATCGCCTCCCGGAGCCCGGAGGCCAATGCATCGAGCGCGGCGGCGTCTCCGGCAAGGTAAAAATGTCCGACCTCTGAGGGCTGCCGTCGGTCCTTGTGCAGGTAAAAATGGATCGAGTCCTCCAGTTCACGCAGAAGTCGATCCTGAACATCGTCGGCACCGCTTCTCTTGATTTCCTTGAACCGATAAAACCGCGCGCCTTCCCGTTCCACGACGACGGTGGCGAAGGAGTCATTGTTGACGTGGGCGAAGGCGAACACGGGGGTCTTTGTAGTAATGTAAGGATAATAAAAATTGAGCGTATGAAAAGAAGCAAGACCAATTGTCCAGGGCTCGAGTCCCAAAGAAAGACTTACAGATTCGTACTGCGACAGTACGCCGGCCTTGACCGCAGAGGCGAGCATGAGGAAACCTCTGTCCTGGCGCTTGAAAATCTGCCAGCGGAGAACCGTATCCGCGGTATCGAAGGCCGAGGTCTTGTCGAGCCGCCAGCGAACGAGGCGCTCGATATCGGCATGTTTACGGGGGATCTGATCGAACTCCAGCGTCTGCACGCGAAACACGCTGTCAGGCAGGCTCAAGGCGATCCTCCTCGCCTTTCGGAGGGGAATTCCATTCAGGCAACCGCGCACGACGGCTGAAAGCCCCGCCTGATCCTGGATGTTCGGCGCACCGAAGTCGTCGTTTATCATTCCCGCGGGCAATTCCGCCGTTCTTGCAGAGATGACCGTGACGCCGGTACCGCTGCCAGCTACCGCAGCCATTCTGACCGCAGAGGGCTTTATCTCGAGCCCGATCCCCGGTTTTCTCGCAAGATATTGAGACATTAGTCGTATCTTATCAAGGGTTGAAAGGGAAGTCAATTACTTATTGATAATGTTTGAATAGGTCTTCCAGCTCCTGCCGGCCATTGACAGGCGTAAACCGCTCTGTTAACATGCATTCATGAAAAAAAAAGCGGTTGTACTGGTCAGCGGCGGCATGGACAGCTGTGTCACCGCCGCCATTGCAAGCGAACTGTATGATCCGGCGTTTCTTCATGTCAATTACGGCCAGAGGACGGAGACGCGTGAACTGCGGGCGTTTAACGAGATCGCGGATTTCTACAAGGCCCCGAAACGGCTCTCCGTGAGCCTTGAGCATCTGAAGATGATCGGCGGCTCGGCTTTGACTGACCTGAGTATGACTGTTCCCGAAACGAATTCACTCCGAACTCCGGGCTCTGAACGGAGAACTTCTTCCATCCCCTCCACCTACGTCCCCTTCCGGAATGCCCATCTGCTCTCCATAGCGACATCCTGGGCCGAGGTCATCGGGGCAACGAAGATATTTATCGGCGCGGTTGAGGAGGACAGCTCCGGCTATCCCGACTGCCGCGAGACTTTCTATCAGGCATTCAACAAGGCCATCGAGAAGGGGACAAAGCCGGAGACGAAAATTGAGATCGTCACGCCTCTTATCCATATGAAGAAGTCCGATATAGTCAAAAAAGGCGTCGAACTCGGCGCTCCTCTTCATCTTACCTGGAGCTGTTACCAGAACAGCGAGCGCGCGTGCGGACGGTGTGAAAGCTGCGCCCTGCGGCTAAAAGGGTTTCGTGACGCCGGAGTGAAGGACCCGATACCGTACGAAGTCGAAAGCAAATAGAGCATGATGCAGAGCGCAGAGTGCAAAGAGCAAAAGATTTTACACTATGCTCCATGCTCTATGCACTATGCCAAATTCATGTGCTCTACGCTCTATGCCCTTCATCATGACATTACAGGAATTTACAAAGGCCTGGCCTATTCTCAGGAGACAGGTAAAAAGTCTTCACGTACCTTGGCTCGAAAACTTCGCGGCCGTCGACAATGACCCGTTCAAGATACTGGTTTCCTGCATTCTGAGCCTGAGGACGCAGGACCGGACGACCGGGGCCGCTTCCGAACGCCTCTTCAGACTCGCGGCGGCGCCGGAAACCATGTCAGCGCTTTCCCCGAAAACCATAGAGAAAGCCATATACCCCGTCGGATTTTACCGGACCAAGGCGCGGACAATCAGGAACATCAGCCGCACACTTGTCGAGAAGCACAACGCAAAAGTCCCCGATACCATTGAGGAGTTGC
This sequence comes from Nitrospirota bacterium, assembly GCA_033854515.1. Taxonomy (GTDB): domain Bacteria; phylum Nitrospirota; class UBA9217; order UBA9217; family UBA9217; genus JAWOJY01. The sequence goes on along the minus strand of JAWOJY010000141.1, from coordinate 28,259 downwards.
TCGCCTTGAAGGGTGTCGGCAGGAAGACCGCCAACCTCGTGATGACGCGCGGGTTCGACAAATACGGGATCTGCGTGGATACCCATGTGCATAGAATAACGAACAGGTGGGGACTCATCAAGGCGAAAATTCCGAATGAAACGGAAATGAAGTTAAGAAAACTGTTACCGAGAAGGTACTGGAAAGAACTGAACGGTATCCTCGTTGCTTTCGGTCAGGGCATATGCAAACCGATATCTCCACTCTGTTCGAAATGCAGGATAAATTCTTTTTGCGATAAGCGGGGCGTCATGAAGCACAGATAACTATCACGATATCACGCGGCGGATTTCTGCTTTTTAACCTGTTGCCGGTAAATACCTTCTATCGTCTGGATCGTGTCGATCTCCCGGGGCGGCTTGTCGTCCCTGATCCTCGCTATCCGCGCAAACCTGAGGGCAAAGCCCGACTCATAGTGCGGGCTTTTTTGAACATCTGAAAACAGGACCTCCACCACAACCTCGGGCTTGACAGACACCGTCCACCGGCTCTCCCCTGTTTTCAGAGCGAGCAGCCGTTCGGTCATCTCCTGAAACTCCTTGTCAGTAAAGCCTTTAAAGGTCTTGCCCACCGGAAGATGAGCCTCGCTCTTTTCGTCCCGGGCAGCAAGGTGATAATTGCTGAGCCATCCGTGTCTCCTGCCGTAGCCCCAGTCTGCGGCAGTGATGACGAGGTCGAGGGACAGGACCTTCTTTATTTTCAGCCACGCCTTTTTCCTGACCCCAGGTGTATAAAGACTGGACAGCGACTTGGCCATCAGCCCTTCATATCCTTCTTCTACGGCCTTTCTGAAAAATGCCTCCCCTTCTTCATTATCGTCAGGTATGACCCGGGGAACTAGGGCAAGATTCATCTGTTCAAGGGCCTTCCATCTTTCCTCATACGGGGTGTCTATAAATACCCTGCCGTCATTGTAAAGAATATCGAAGAGATACAGCCGAACGGGGATATCTCTCGCCAGCTTCTCTATTTCCCGGACCCTTCCGAGCCTTCTCATGAGCATCTGGAAAGGCAGCGGCACACCGGCTGCGTCCACGGCGATCACCTCCCCTTCAAGGATCGCCTCCTTGCTCTGCACGGAGCGAACGATCTCATCGACGATCTCGGGCAGGCTTTCCGTTATATCGGAGAGGTTTCTCGAAAAGAGACGGCAGGCGTCCCCCTTTTTATGGATCTGGACCCGAGCGCCGTCGAGCTTATATTCCAGGGCGAAAGTGTCTTTCATGGCAGCAAAAGCATCGCTTACGCTCTGCGCCATCTCCGCGAGCATCGGCTTAAGGGGCCGAAAAAGAGTCAAGCCTGTTTTCCCCAAGCCATCGGCGCCTTCGGAAATACCTATCTTCGCTGTCTCCCCGATATCGCCCGTGAGCATCATTGCCCTCCTCACCAGCGCGATATCGAGACCGAGGGTGCTCGACAGGGCTTCGAGAACCATCCCTTCATCGACGCCGTGGCGCATCTCGCCCACCACGTTCTTAACGATATATTTTGCCTCAATTGGAGATGCATTTCCGAGAAGCCTGAGAAGCAACTCCCGCTTTTTCTTCCTCGAACCAGCGCCTTCTGTTTCGGCAATTTCCTCGAAGGCGCGAGCGACACTCTTTATACTAAGCTTTGCGCCTGAAGGGACGAATCCGCTCTTCTCAAAAAGAACGCGTATCGCTTCTCCGAAGTCAACGGCTTCTGAAACGGACTCGTTATATACCCCCATGTCGCTTCCGATAAGATCGGGCAACAACTCAATGATCGATGCCCCGCTCACGTCCAGAGGCCTCTTGGGGAATGCCTTTCCCAGAATGAGATTTACCGCCAAAGGGACCTCATCCACAGGAAGCCTTTTCAGAAATCCGCCCACCATGCGCGCGATTTCTTTCCTCTTCCTTGTCTTTTCCAGGGCTTCACAGAGGGCAGCAAGCTCAGAAAAGAGAGTTTTATTCATAATTAGAATATAGCGCTTACAACGGCTTTTGTCATGGAGGGATGGCGGAACGGGTTTTGAATCGTTGATCAAAGTTCAAGTCAAGCAGCGCGTTCGGCAGCTTGTGCAGGCCACAATCGAAACGGGGACGATTCTGACAACGGCGTGACCCCATGAGGTACTCAGGGATAAGTCTTCCTGATAAGTGAAAAGCCCGCTCCGGGTGAAGCGGGCTTTCGTTCGGTAAAAGGTAAAACTCGGAGCATGACAATGCTTTAGCTGCTCACGCTGCTAAGACGAGAAGAAACCTTGCTTCGGCTTCGGCTTCGGCTCCTCTTTTCGTTCGAGTTTTCGTTCCGGACCGGACACCCGTTCTGCTTCGACACGAGTGACCTTGCCTTCAACTTTCGCTCCCTTTTGAATGCAGAGCGTCTCCTTGTACAAAATCTCCCCCTTGCCTCGGGCGGCGGCCCCGAGCTCCACCTCGTTGCTCTCAAGGCTGCCGGTGAACTCGCCGTTAATGTGGATCTTGTCTTTCGCCTGAATCTTGCCGCCGAGGAACTTGCCGGTTACCTTCACGTACCCTCCGGCGCTGATATTCCCTCCGCTTATTTCGCCTTCGATCTCGACGCTGCCGCCCTTGGCATCAATGTTCCCCTTGCAAGTGCCTTTGATGAAGATGTTTGCATTGTTCTCGGCAGTAATATTTCCCTCGAGATCGCCGTTCATCTGCAGGTCCTGGCTGACGACCATGTTGCCGGTAACCTTGCTTCCCTTGCAAATAGCGTTCATTCCCTGCTCGGCGGTTTTAACAGCGCTCACCACGGTATTCTTCTCCGCTACCTTGACCTCGATCATCTCTTCCTGTTTTAGCATCTTTATCCTCCGAATATCAGTATTCGACCGGACGGCCGGGTTCGTCGCCGTATCATGCACGCCTACTTCATACCGGAATCCCGGCTGTTCTTTCAGGATTATAATATTGGATTGAGAGATAATAATCTGTGATCAATATCACTTTTCGGACCCTCTTGAACTCGGGGCTGCGTGGTATATAGAAAACAATCGCGAGAAGTATCCCGAGAATGACCAGGAGCCGTTTCCTTTTTCGAATATCCCGGATGCTGTATCCCCGCTCCAACGCATAGAGGGAAGTCAGATCGGTCGAGAGTTTCTTGGGCAGCATCGGAAATGTCTTGGATATCAGTGAAGAAGGAGGTGAACTGATAGGCAAATGATAGTAATGGAAAATCCAGAGAAACTTTGCAGTTTTAAAAAATTAAATTTATTGGAGGTAAAAGATGAAAAAAATTAACATTGTAATTCTAAGTTTAGCGATTATGATTGGCTTTGCCGCATTCCATAATTTGTATGCGGCGGAACCATCAGCCGTAGCAGCGGACCATCTTGCAATGGCAAAATCTTACGAGAAGAAGGCAGCTGAGCAGGATGTGATAATAACGGAACAACAGCAGATGAAAACTGATTACGAAAAACGCTTCTACATTGATGAAAAAGGTGAAAACCTTACACCATCAAGACCATTGCGTGAAGTTAAAGAAATGGAAGACCACTGCGATGCCATCATTAATGATGCCCGCAAATTAAAAGATGACTATCTTGAGTTTGCAAAATGGCACCGTATGAGAGCGGCAGAGTTGCAGGGAAAATAAGAACTGCGACCGCTGGGATGAAACAATAGCGCATATTCTGACTGGGTAAGCTGGGACAATGCCGCCACAGCTCGCTCATCAGATAGGCGTTGTCTTCACAATCCCGCTGGTCTACGCCATGGGCGGCTTCATCCCGGCGATTTCCTCAGAGAAGTTCTTCTGCATGGGGCTGCTGAAGTGGTTGGAGTTGATCCTGGCTACGCTGGTCGTGCTCTGGGACGGATAGATCGTTCTTCCAAGAAGATTCCTAAAATGCTGCCGAATACGCTCAATATAGCGGCCTCGCCAAGAAACTGAATCTGTATGACCCGTGTCTTCGCCTCGACCGCGAGGCGCAAGCCTATTTTCCTCGTCCGTCACCGACGCCAGCATGATGATCATGGGATGCGTGTTCTACGGATATTCTTCTATCTTTCCAATCGTCGCCCTGACGGAAACCACATGGCACCCATGATCGTGGCCAAAAGGATTCCAACCACGATGCTTACTGCGGATGAGCACGCGGGCACGATTCCGAACGACAGAAATACCAATCCACCGGTTGTTGCTCCCATCTTCATGCCTGTTTTTACCATATTGTTCTTCATCGTTCGTCTCCTTTCAGCCGAAGCTCATTCTTCAGATCGCCTTTACTCCTCTCTATAGCCATCTGCGTCTCAAATTCGCATTCTCTTCTACTCTATCGGTTCTATAGGGATTCGAAACTGCTGTCAAGCCCGAAGCCGCAGCCTTTAGCTAAGAAGAGTTGCTTTAATCCCTCCTTTCCCGTCCGTTCTTACAAAACTAATTGCATCATACATGCCAGCTGTAAGTCGCTGAATTTAAGAGAATGTACAGTCGAATTTCATTTGCAGAAATGAGAAATGAACGGAGAAATTTGTTATGAATGCGAAGAAATAAAAAGTGCGCCAGAATCTGCTTCCGAAAATAGTGCCATTTCTGATTAATGATTGATTAGAGGTGAGGGTTCCCCAAAAACTATAGCAAGGATTAAGAAGGAGCGCCGAAAATAAAGGGGTATTTTAGGGGATACAGGAAGTGATGGAAGTTACAGGTGAAAAAACAAGATTCCGACATGAAAGATGCAATTTTCAAATCACACAACTGCCGCTCAGTTCAAAATGTATCAACCGCAGTATGTTTCGACTGATAATTCCAGCCTGCTAGGGGCTGAACCCTTCACTCGGTTCCATCCCGGTTGTCTTCGCCGCAAACATCGGATTTTAAGCGGGACGGCACGTTGTTGGCTATGCAGAAAACCACGAAAGACACAAAAACGGCGATGCAGGCCACCGTGGATGCGAGTGATTTTCCGTGCCATAAACCGGAAAACCAGCGCATGAAGTCGTCGGAGAGCACGGCCGCCTGCCCGCCGTAGAGTTGCAAATCGTGTACATACTTCTTGGTATTTCCAGCCGTATCGGGATAAACAAACCCACCTACGACTTCGTAACCCGAATCGCTGTCCCCGTCATTGATGGCCGCCCGATAAATCAAGACGGCACTGGTCAAACCGGCCAGCAGAATAGCGGCGCTTATGAGATACAGGAATGTTTTCAGATTTGCGGCTTTCCATTTCATGGTGCGTTTTCCTTAAAGCGTCTTTGCGGTGAAAGATTCTCTTGCGTAGAATATGATTGATAAGTTACTTAGATGCTCAAAAAAATTATTCATAGCCCTGTGATTCCAATCACTTATTTTATAAAGGAAATTCGATATACTTTAGTTTGATAGATTCGTAAAAAGTCGTCATACCCGAGCGAGCGGGCATCCAGTATCTAAAGAACCGTCTGAAAAGACTGGATTTCCTTTTTTCACGGGAATGACGGAACAGACGGAACATACGATATTTCGCCCGGTCATTACTCGCCCGGGGCCATGAAAAATCCTCTTCCACCCGTGCAGGCGGCGCAGTTTGCGCGCCGCGATTCCCTCCCCTCATTGTCTCCTCTCCCCCGCATGTAGGGAGAGAGGAGACAATCCCCCGCCCGGTTGTTCTTCATTCAAAACACATAGCCCGCAGGCTGCCCGTTATCGCCGTCTTCTCTTTCTTACCGGCGACGGCATCAGGAAATCCACCACGTCGTCCACGGTCACGATGCCGCGCATGACATCGTTCTCGTCCACCACGGGCGCGGCGAGCAGGTTGTATTTGGAGATGAATTCCGCCACGTCTTTCTCCTTGGCGTCGAGCGGTAGTGTTTTCACCGGCGTTTTCATGATGTCCTTGAGGCGGGCATGGGGCTTGGCCAGGATGAGGTTTTTGAGCGAAAGCACGCCCACGAGTTTCTCCTGGCCGTCGACGATATAGAGGTAGTAGATCGTTTCCACATCGGGGGCCGCGAGGCGAAGTTCCTTGATCGCCTCTTCGACGGTCATGTCCTGCGGGAACGCGAGATATTCCGTGGTCATGAGGCCGCCGGCCGTGTCCTCTTCATGTTCGAGAAGCTCCTGCACTTCTTCTGCCTCTTCCTTTTCCATTGCGCTGATGAGTTCCTTGGCCTTGTCCTCGGGAAGGTCTCCGAGCACGTCCGCTGCTTCGTCGGGAGGCATTTGCTCGAGGATGTCGGAGGCGTGCTCCTTGGACATGTCCTCGAGAATATCGGCCTGGACCTTGGGTCCCAGTTCGTGCAGGGCCTCCGCCGCAGTCTCGACGTCGAGGCTGCCGAACAGCGCGGTCCGCTCTTTCTGCGATACCTCGCTGATGATCTCGGCCAGGTCCGCCGGGTGCAGGCGCGCCACCTTCTGGCGGGATATGGTGAGGGTGAGTTTCGTGAGCCTTGGCTCCACCGTCTGGAGGTAGTGCCAACTGATGAGCTTGTGCTGGAGTTTGTACCCCACCAGGGACAGCGCCTGTTCTCCCCGCGCCTCCCACCCCAGCCTGCGGAGTATCCCTCGAAGCCCGATGTCGGCGGCCACGAGGCACAGCCTCCCCTTTACGTCGTTGAGTTTGAGGTCGTTCACGCGCACCAGCTTGGCGCCGTTAATGTCCACGATCTGCTTATCGAGGAGGTCGCGGTAGATCAATATGTCCGTCGACGACGGCGCGCCTTGTTCAAGTCCCCGGTGAATGGCGGTGACCGAAATGACTCTCCTGTTGAAAAGGTTGACCTTGTCCCAGGGAATGACGTATGTCGTTCTTCCGGCCGCAACGACGAGCGCCGTGACCGGCGGAAAGGTTTCTCCCAGTCCTACAATGATGTCCTTCAGCTTTCCGATCTCTTCACCCAACTGGTCGAGAACCGGCTTCTTATAGACTTCGCTGACAAAGATTTCTCCGGCAAAAAAAGGCATGATCTGCTCCATGGGTGATGAGCGAGGTGAGATGTCGACGAAACGCCTCGACGCTCAAGGCTTCCGGCCGAATGTCCCTGACGCGTCGTTTGACGGACCTGCGGGCCCTCACGTGGGATTATACCAGCGGTCGTCGGCATGTCAAGAAAAAACCAGCAAAAAAGCCTGTTTACGCTGGGATATTTTTTACACAAATCCCCCTTCCTGCAGTCCTGCGCCTGTGCCGGATCCGCGGAGGCCGGGGAAAAGCGAATTCTATAAATCATTAAAATATCGATATAAAAAAATTTAAAATGTCACGACGGCGGTTTTCTGATATAGTTGTTCAACTTTATGGTGTGTTATAATTTTAACGTAAGCGGAGCCGAAAGGAGAGCGTTATCGTATGCCGGAGCAGACCGTCAAGGACATTAAAAAGGACATATATCTGATGCTTCACAAGGCGCAGGAGATGCTGGAACTGTCCGCTGAAGCGTTTACAAAAACCAGACCTTCCAAGCTCGACGAAGCCATGGAAATCAGCAAAGAGATCCACCAGAAGGAAGACGCTCTCACCGCGGCCCTCGCAAAGCTCGCCTCCAGCAATGCAGAGGCAAGGACCATCCTGTCCGTCCCCGCCCATCTCGAGAAGATCGCGACCAGCATCGAGCGCATCGTCGACCATACGCGCAGCAGGATCAAGGACGGTCTGCTCTTCAGCGACAGGGCCATTCAGGAAGCGGGCACGTTGTTTACTCATACCGAGGGCGTGTTGAAAAGGGCCGGAGAAACGGTGGTGACCGGCAAGGCCGGCGCCGACGGCCTTCTGAAAGACTGTGACGCCATCGTCCGGATGTCGAACGACTATGCGACCGCCCACGAGGAACGTCTCGTGACCGGCGAGGCATCGCCCAAGTCATCATCAACCTATCTCTGTATTCTGTATGCCTTTGAGGACCTGGCCTGGCATACCAAAGAAACAGTCAGAAAACTGACGGCAAAATAATCTCCGCCCCCTGGGAAATTCATCTCCTGATTCCAGGGGCATCGCTCAATGGATCCATCTCCAACCCCCACCGTTGGTCTCGCACTCTCCGGCGGGGCGGTGCGCGGCATCGCCCACATCGCCGTCCTTGAAGCCCTGGAACACGCGGACATTCCCGTACACGCTGTTGCCGGTACGAGCGCCGGGAGCATCATCGGCGCCCTCTACGCCGCGGGCATGCCCCTTTCCGAAATCAAGCGCATTGCCCTCAAGACCAGGTGGAACAGCGTTTTCAAATTCGCCATCCCGAAGCGGGGACTCATATCGAGCGAAGGCATCGCCGCTTTCATGGAGAAAATACTCCCCGTAAAAAAATTTTCATCGCTTCAGATCCCCTTCGCCGCAGTAGCAACCGACCTCCGCACCGGTGAAAAGGTGGAACTTACCACTGGTTCCATCGCCAAGGCCGTCCAGGCAAGCTGCAGCCTTCCCATTATCTTCAGTCCCGCTGAAATCAACAGAAAGCTTTTGATCGACGGGGGCGTGGCGAGCCAGATCCCGGTACGCACGGTCCGGGACGCGCTGGGAGCGGACTTCGTGATCGCCGTGAACGTGAATTACCGGGCCCTGGAACTCGACGAATTCGACAATATCGTAAAACTCGCTGCACACCTCTCGGCGCTCTGGGCATCAAGGAACGCGCGGGAGGAAGAAAAGCTCGCCGATGTCCTCATTCCCGTTGACGTCAGAGGCATTCCGCTCTACGACACGTCGAAAGCGCGGGATTTGCTCCGTCGGGGGCGAAAGGCGGCGGAGGCAAAAATCCCGGAGATCAAGGCGCTTCTTCATCTTTCAGACAACGTGCCATGAGGTAAAACAACCCTTCACCGGGCCGTTCTTCATTGACATTGCCATATCTCATGGTAATATATGAACCATATGAGTAGGGTCGCTAAGATCATTATTCTCGTCTTCTGGCTCGTCATGCTCGGCCTGCTCATCGAGCGCACGTACCTCCGGCCCACCACGTTGATCGCCCTCGATGTCATTACCGAGGAGGGCGTTCGTCCCGGAGATGAGTGGTTCGGCATTTACCAGCAGGGCAGAAAAATCGGGTATGCCCACACACGCGTGATCCCTGAAGTCGACACCTATCATGTCACCGAGGAATCGGAACTCGACCTTCTCATTCTCGGCGCGCTCCAGCGGGTCAGGACCGTGATCAACAGCTACGCCACGAAGAATTTTCTGCTCAAATATTTCGACTTCACCATGAAGTCCGATACGACTTCGATGGACATGAAAGGCGCGGTTGTCGGGAAAAAGATCCTTCTGGACATCATGACCGCGGGCCAGACGCGCAAAGAACGCATCTTCCTCAAAGATCCCCCCTACCTGTCCCTCAATATCAAACCCGCCCTCGTTCTCCTCGGCTTGGAAGCGGGAAGGACCTATCGCTTCCCTTTGTTTAACCCGGCCACCATGAGCATGGAAGACGCCTCGGTCACCGTTGTGAATAAGGAACATATCAAAGTGGGAGACGGCGATCAGGCGGTGTACAGGCTCAAGGAATCCTTTCAAGGCATGGAGGCCCTGTCGTGGATCACGGAAGACGGCGAGACCATCTAAGGAAGAAAGCCCTCTCGGTTACGTGCTTTTGAAAGAGACCGAGGCGGAAGCCGTGAAACGCGACCGGGAAGGTCCCGTCGTCGATATCATTTCGCTTACGATGATCCCCTCCGGCCCGATACAGGCTCCCGCGCAGGCCAGGTATCTCAAAGCCCGGCTGAAGGGCGCGCCACTGAAGGATTTTCAGCTTGACGGCGACAGGCAATCACTGAAGGGGGACACGGTTGAAATAACCGTTGATCCATCGCAGCAATCGTATCGCCTTCCCTATGCGCAAAAAGAAGAGGGAGACTACCTGAAGCCGAATGCGCTCATCCAGAGCGATGACAAGAGGATCAAAGAGGAGGCGGCAAAAGTTCTTTCGGGCGAGAAGGACGCGCGCGAGGCCACCGAAAAGCTGAACGCCTGGGTATATAATGCGATACAGAAAAAGCCCATCGTGAGCATCCCGAGCGCGGTCGAAGTTCTAGCCCAGCGCGTGGGAGACTGTAACGAACATACGGCGCTCTATGCGGCGCTGGCCAGGGCCGCCGGCATTCCGACGCGCATGGTGGCCGGCATCGTATACATGAGGAACGGTTTTTACTATCACGCCTGGCCTGAGGTATGGCTTGGAACGTGGACGGCCGTTGACCCCACATTCAACCAGTTCCCGGCGGACGCCACGCACATCAGGTTCGTCACCGGAAACGTGGACAGCCAGGCGGTGATGCTTAAACTGGTCGGCAAACTCAAAGTGGACGTGCTGGAATACAGATAACGAACGGCCCCGGATTCACACAGATGATATGCGCAGTATCGTGAAAAAATAGGGGCCGGAAGTCTTCTTTTTTGATCTGCGCTTGTCTGCGTCGATCTATTGCCGGCAGAATAAAAACATGATCAAACTCTTCAACCTCACAAAAATCTACGGCAAGCTCACCGCGGTAAACAGCATCAACCTCGAAGTCGCCAAGGGTGAAATCTTCGGTTTTCTCGGCCCGAACGGCGCGGGAAAGACGACTACCATCAAGATGATGGCCGGGCTGCTCCAGCCCACGAGCGGCAGCGCGATCATCGGCGGCTATGACATTCAGACACGGCCGCTTGAGGCGAAGTCCGTTACCGGTTTCATCCCCGACAGGCCGTTCCTGTACGAAAAGCTCACGGCCGTCGAGTTCATGCACTTTGTGGCCAGTCTGTACGACGTCGCCGGCGCCGCAAAGAGGATTGCCGGACTTCTCGACCTCTTCGGTCTTACGGACTGGTCCAATGAGCTCGTCGAGAACTTCTCCCACGGCATTAAACAGCGTCTCGTTATGGCCTCGGCGCTGCTTCATGAACCGAAGGTCCTTGTCGTCGACGAACCCATGGTCGGCCTGGACCCGCGCGGCGCCCGGCTCGTCAAAGACATTTTTAAAGACCTCGCTTCAAAGGACGTGACCGTCTTCATGTCCCCCCCTGCTTCGTCGGACCGCCGGTGACGCGGGATTCTACCTGCTCATGCTCTGGAGCACGGCGCTTGCCTCAATGGTCATTGGAGAATGGTTTTGCGGAAAAATCTACTACGACAGCTGGTCGCGGTCCCAGGAAGGCAAGAAGGCCGCCCTGTCGCGTTCGGGAATGGCCGATACATTCTTCGCGATCATGTCGTTCCCCTTCAGGGGAAAGATACGCGCGATTGTGCATAAAGACCTCAAGCTTTTCTTCCGCGATACGTCGCAGTGGTCGCAGCTTTTTCTCCTTGTCGCGCTCATGGTGGTTTATATCTACAGCTTCAAGCTCCTGCCCCTCGAGCGATCGCCCATGCCGACCTTGTTTCTTCAGAACCTTATATCCTTTCTGAATCTCGGCATGGTCGGGTTCGTGACCTCGGCCGTCGCGGTGCGCTTCGTATTCCCGGCGGTAAGCCTCGAAGGAGCGTCGTTCTGGATCATCCGGTCCTCGCCGCTGTCTGTCAGCGAGTTCCTCTGGGCAAAGTTCTGGAGCAGCCTACTCCCGCTCCTCGTGCTTTCCGAGATACTGATCGTGCTGTCGAACACGCTGCTCAAAGTGACGCCCTTCATGATGACCCTCGGGATTGTGACGGCCTTCATGATGGCTTTCGGGATCACCTCCCTCGGCGTCGGCCTCGGGTCCGTTTTCCCGAGGTTCAAATATGAAAACGCGGCACAGATACCGTCAGGCTTCGGCGGCGTCGTGTATATGCTTCTGACCCTGCTGTTCATCGGCGCCGTAATCACGCTCGAGGCTTGGCCCGTATATCGCATATTCTTCGCCCAGGCCACCGGAAAACATCTACCCTTCACAGGGTGGATATGGATAACAACGGCCTTTACCCTGGTGCTCGGAATCAATATTTCAGCCTTTATTTTGCCCTTGAAAATCGGCTTGAGACGGCTTTTGGAACGTGAAATATAAAGCCCAAATAGCCACAATATATTGTATATGCCATAAAAATAAATACTTTACCTTGTAATTTTTCGCTTTACAAACTTGCGTTCTTATGCTATAAACCAAATTCAAAGAGCACAAGAGCACCGGGCATAGTGCATGGTATTTTGCAAACAGCACGGCGCACGGCTTTCGCTCTCTGCAGCTATGCCCCCTGCCGTATTTCTTTAAGGAGACCTATGCAGCTCAAGACCCTCGAAATGCTCGGCTTCAAATCCTTTTCAGACAAAACCTCCATCGTGTTCCAGCCCGGCATAACGGCCATAGTCGGTCCGAACGGCTGCGGCAAGAGCAACGTCTCCGACGCCATCCGCTGGGTGCTCGGTGAGCAGAGCGCCAAGCACCTCCGGGGCGACAAAATGGAGGACGTGATCTTCAACGGGAGCGAGAGCCGCAAGTCAACCGGCATGGCCGAAGTGTCCCTCACAATCACAGACGTTTCACCGGGACAGCTTTCATCGGAGTTCAGCCAGTACAGCGAACTCGAGATCACCCGCAGGCTGTACCGCTCGGGCGAGAGCGAATATTTCATCAACAAGATCCCCTGCCGGCTCAAGGACATCCGCGATCTCATGATGGACGCCGGCGTGGGCGCCAAGATCCATGCCATCATCGAGCAGGACCGCGTAGACCAGATCCTTTCGTCCAAGCCGCAGGACAGGAGGTTCCTGTTCGAGGAAGTGGCAGGCGTCATGAAATACAAGGCGCGCAGGCAGGAGTCTTTGAGCAAGCTCGAAGCGACCCAGCAGAACCAGATCAGGGTAAACGACATCCTGACCGAGGTCAAACGGCAGTTGAATTCTCTCGACCGGCAGGCCAAAAAGGCCGAGCGCTATCAGAGGCTCAGGGGCGAGATGAAGGACCTCGAATTCCACCTTGCCGCCGTAGAGTACTCGAACCTCGGTCTTGAATGGACCGCCGCCTCGGACGAGTTCACGACCGTGGAAAACGAGCTCACCGGACTGCACGCTTCCCTGGGACGCATAGAGTCGGCCATCGAAGAGACGAGGGCGGACGCCCTGACTTCGGAGCGGGAACTCGCCGCGCTCCAGCACAGGATCCACGAGGCCGAAAATGCCCTCGGCCGCGCAGAGAACCGCGTGGAGATGTCAAAAAGCCAGATTGCATCGCTGAATGAACAGCGCGGCCGCGACATCGCCGATATGGAGTACCTCAAGAAGGAACTGACGCGGGCCGCCGAACAGCGGGCCGCCCTCGAACAGGAGGCGCATGCCATTGCCGCCTCGCTCGAAGAAAAGACCGGCGTGCTTCGTGAAAAGGCCGAATCGTTCGATGTTGTTTCACAATCGCTCAGGGACCACGAACTGCAGCTCGAACAGGCCCGGGCCGGCGTCCACAATGCCATCAACGAGTCCGCCGCCGAACGATCAAAGATATCCAACCTGCAGACCCGCCTTGCCCAGTTGAACGATGAGGATGGACGCGAACGCAAAGAAACCGAAGAGCTCGCCAAACGGCTTCAGGAGATCGTCACCCTGCTGGCTGAAAAGGAAAAGGATATCTCGGAGATATCGGCGCGGCGCCGGGCCGCTCTTGACGGGCGTGAACAGGTTGCCGCGCGGCTGGAGCAGGCACTCGCGAAGAAGAAATCACTTGAGGCCGACCTTGCCGCGGCCAAGGACCGGCTCTCGTCACAGAGTTCGAGACTACGCTCCCTGCGAGAGCTGGAACAAAGCCTCGAGGGCTATCAGAAGGGCGTACAGACGGTCATGTCCGCGCGAAAACAGGAGGCGGCTTCCGGCCGCCTCGGCACCATCCACGGCCTCGTTGCCGATATCATCGAGACCGATCCCCGGTACGAGCTCGCTATCGAAGCCGTGCTCGGGGACAGGCTCCAGTACGTCGTGGTCGGCTCCCAGAACGACTCGCTCAAGGCCATAGACTTCCTCAAGAGCGAGAGCGGCGGCCGGAGCACCTTCATTCCGAAGACGCCGCGCGAAATCAAGTCGGAGCCGTTCGTGAAGAACGGCCACTCCGGGGTCATCGGCCCGGCGCTCAACATCGTGCGATGCAAGGACAACTACAGCCACGTGGCCGAGTACCTGCTCGGAGACGTCGTGGTCGTCGATACGATTGATACGGCCCTCCATCTCTGGGAGAACAACGGGTTTCACAAAACGCTCGTGACACTGTCGGGAGAAATTGTCGACCCCTGGGGAGCGGTCACCGGCGGCACGGTTGAAGCGGGCGGGCAAGGCATGCTCACCAAGCGTCGCGAGATCAAGGACCTCGAGTTCGAAGTTTCGGGACTCTCGAAACAGGTCGCGGGCCTCGAAGCGGAGCTGAAGGCGGTCAACGCGGCGATCGAAGCGGACAAGAAGGCGGAAAGCGAACTTGCACAGCAGATTCACCGTACGGAACTCGAACTCGTCAACAAGGAAAAGGACCGCGGGGCGCTCGGGGACGAACTCGGCCGGGCGCAACAGCGCGCGAAGGCGCTCGACGCGGCGGCCGCTGAACGCGCCGTCCGGAGGAATGAGTTGAACGAGCAGATTGAAAAATCGGCCGGACTGCTCCGCGGTTTGGAAGACGGGAAGACGAGCGCCGAAGCGAACATCGAGTCGCTCCAGAAGGAGCTCGCCCAGAAGAGGGAACTTCTCGAAGCCGCCCGCGCTGAGATAACGGAAATCAAAATGGCCGTGACCGCGCTCCAAGAGAAGCAGGATGCCTCGGCCCGAAACCTTTCCGCCATCGTGCACTCCGAAGCCGACGTGTCCAGCAGGATCACGAAGCGCGAGGCGGAACTCGCCGGCATAGGATCAAAGCTCAAGGAGCTCGAGGCCGCTATCTCATCGGCGGAAATCGAGATCCGTGAACACATTCGCACGCTGGAAGCGGAGCGCCAGGTCCTCGTTGCCCGGCAGGATGCCCATCGCGAGAAAGCGGACGCGCTTCAGGCATTCGAGGAGCAGGCGCGTCAGATCAGGCATGATGTCGAGACCGTCCAGAAAAGGCTTTCGGCGAATGAAGTGAAACGAACCGAACTCCGCATGAAGATCGAGCATCTGAAAGACAATATCTGGACAACCTATCATACCGATCTCGAAGCCGTGGTCAAGGAACTCGGTCAGTTCGAAATCAATGTGGAGGAATCACGCCTGCGGCGCGACGAACTCGGCCAGAAGATCGACCAGATGGGGCCGATCAACGTAGACGCGCTTCAGGAATACAACGAGCTCAAGGAACGCTACGACCTTCTGACCGCGCAGATGAACGACATCAACGAGTCCATCGACAACCTCAAGAAGACCATCGCCAGGCTCGACGGCGAAACCAGGGAACTGTTCACCGAGGCGTACAACGCCATCCATGAGAAGTTCAAGGAAGTCTTTTCGCTCCTGTTCGAGGGCGGGAGGGCGGAACTCGTGCTCCTGGACGAATCGAATATTCTCGAATCGGGCATCGAAATCATCGCCCAGCCGAGGGGCAAAAAATTCCAGAGCATCACGCTCCTGTCCGGAGGCGAGCGGGCGCTCACGGCCATCGCGCTGCTCTTCGCGGCGTTCCTCGTCAAATCGAGCCCCTTCTGTCTCATGGACGAAGTGGACGCTCCCCTCGACGAAGCGAACGTAACGCGCTTTAACCGCCTCCTCAGGGAGATGAGCGGCCGGTCCCAGTTCATCCTCATCACGCACAATAAGAGGACCATGGAGAGCGCCGATGCCTTGTACGGCATCACCATGGAGGAGCCCGGCTGCTCCAAGGTGGTATCGGTTAAATTGCGCGAACCGGCGATGGCGTAGCCGCACGTACGGTCAACGATCAGGGGCCGCCGGTACCGAAGTCGACACGTCGGCCCCCTGCCCCATACACCTGGCTAGAGTTTTTGAGCTTTCCTGATTTCCATCTTTCTTTCCCTATGCGTGTCTCGTTGCACCCCATGCATGAAGAGTCCTATGCTGTCTTGGCGCTGGCGGGCGTGGTGAAATTATAGACTTCGCCGGCACCACAGACATGCAGGGAAAAGGCTGCAGCGGTTACCTCGTCAGCGCGGGCAGCTACCACATCAAGGACAACGAGTTAATCCATGACCTGGTACGAATTTGAATGGAAAATGAAGGGGAACAGGAAATCGCCGGTAAAAAAGCTTGAACTGGAGCTTACGCGTGGGGATTAAACTGCATGCGATGACCACCGTGAGGGCTATGTCTATTTTACCCTCTGCGGGTTCAGTATGATATTCTCGCGGTCCACCGTATCGATCGACATCGAGGACACGTCGTATCCGTCGTAAGGAAGACCGAGCTGTTGCAGTTCAGAACGGACTAACGTATCCTCTCCTGCCGTGCACACGATGGCCCTGATCTCTTCTCCCTGCCGCACAACCGTGATCCGGTCAGGTTCCTCCGGGGTCTTCTCGGGCAAGGAATCCTCCCATCGGCTCAAATCGTCCTGGAGCGGCTTGTCGAGGGTCGTCTTGATTGACAGCCCGCTTCGGTACAGTTTCTGTTCACCGAGCAGGGAGACGAGAATCTGCTCCAGCGCTTCCTGATAGCAGAGCCTGCGGCCGCCGGCCGTGAGGCCGGAAAGATCACAAGCGCTTGATCCCTCCTGCCGGAGCTTCAGCGGAAAATGCACGGCCTCGTCGTATTCCTCCTGGCTCAGCAGCTTCGCCTGACACATGTTGAACAGCACATGCTCCTGCCGCTCCTTGGTTTTTCCCATCCTCTTGAAGGGATTAAAGTAGTGCGGGTTCGGGAGCATGCCCGCCAGCAGAGCCGCCTCGGCGGCGTTCAGCGAGGAGGCGTGTTTATCAAGGTAAAATCTGCTTGCCGCTTCGATCCCGTAAATATTGTCTCCCCACTCCACCTCGTTCAGGTAGATCTCAAGAATCCGCCGCTTTGTAAGGATCTCCTCAGCTCTTCTGGCGAGGATGAACTCTCGTATCTTGCGGCCGATGGTCTTCTGCTTGCTGAGCAGCACGTTCTTGATCATCTGCTGGGTGATGGTGCTTCCGCCGCGCGCGAACCGTCGCTTTTCCACGTCATGGAGGAACGCGTCCCATGTGGCTTTATAGTTTATCCCCTTGTGTTCGAAGAACGTATCGTCTTCGGCGGTGATTACCGCATGAATGACTGCGTCGGGCAGGCTGGAAATGGGGGTCCACACTCTGAACTTGTTTTCATAGTATTGCGTCAAAACGGCGCCGTTCCGGTCAAGGATTTCCGCTGCCGCTGCAGGCCTGTAGCGCTTCAAGACCGACACATCGGGCAGATTGGAAAGCATATGCGCGAGCCACAAAAGGACAACGACAATGCAGAGCGCGAGGACGCCGGTCCCCGCGAGCAAGACTTTTTTCATGGCGTGACGCTACTTCTCCTCGCTCTTGATGTGTTGACCGGGTTGCTTATCCCTTCTACAGAAGGGACCGGGACTCTCCCCTCAGCTCCACCCGCCTGCGCTGATTCTTAAAAGGAAAAGCATGCATGCCAGTACAGCAGCTGAAACGATAAGATCGGACATTATACACGTTCTCCTGGCCGCTCAACGGTCCTGCAGCATCCGGTCCAACGCCGCAACGTTCTCGGGCGCAGTCCAGTCGAGTGGTCCGATGATTTTGTCCCTCACCACTCCCTGACGGTCTACGATATAGGACTCGGGAAACTTGAATGTGCCGTAGAGAGTCGGAACGGCGCGCTGCGGGTCGAGCAGGACCGGAAAGCTGACCCCGTTCTTCTGCAGGAACGACGTAACGACGCCGACGCTTCCCTCATCGATATTAACCGCGAGGATCTCGAAATCCCTCCCCTTGAACATGTCGTAAAGTCGTTCCAGTGCGGGTATTTCTTCAACGCAAGGAGGGCACCACGTGGCCCAAAAGTGGACCATGACCACCTTGCCCCGGTAGTCGGTCAGGCCTACAAGCCGCCCGTCGGGAGTCGGCAGCCGGAACTCGGGTGCTTCTGCTCCCACGGCCGCAGGTTTTACACCCTGCTCCCGGCCTTTGCCGCCCGCTATGATAAACACGGCGACGAGCACGACAAGAGCGGCCACGATACCAAGAAGGGCCACTTCCTTCCACGTAATCTTTACCCTGCTTTTGATGGAGTCTTCTTCAATTTTTTCCAATGGATATTTCCGGGTCTTCCTGGGCTTCGAGGGCTTCACCATGATGACGTCCTTTGTCATTAAAAATCCTTACTACGGCTTATCTCCAAATGTGAGTCAAATTTTTGAGTTGAAAAAAAACAAACACTTAATGTACCAGGCGGAAGGATGCAAAGCATGACGGTACCGTAAACCCCTTATCCGTTATCCCGGTTCTTTTGTACGCTTGGAAACTTTATTATAATCTTTCCCCATTACCTTATCAAGAAAAAATTGGCAGGAGTATCGCCATAAAAGATAGTTCATGGAGATCAGCAGCAGCAAAAAATAAGGACGTAGGAAAAGTGTCACATGAAGTCGAGTTTCCGGCGAACAGGCGGCCGTTTGCCGGGCAATTTGCATTATCCGGATGCGACTTGGACGTGCATATCACGATTATCCTATTGATATTCCACAGTATCTATGCTATGTTATTACCGATGAAGGAACTGCTCAGGAATCTGCCCGCGGTGGATGAAATTCTGAAGGAATCACGTGTCCGGCAGTGGCTCGAGACCTATCCCCGGATGCTCGTACTTGAAGCCGTAAGGACCGCAATCGATCGCAGGCGAAAGGCCATCATGCAGGCGGCATTGAAAGATCCGGGACAGGTCCCTCCCGTCTCAGTACCGGAAATCCTCGATAACGCCCGGATAATTCTCGGCGAACTCTCCGAGCCCAGTCTGCGGCCGCTCATCAACGCAACGGGCGTCGTGGTCCACACGAACCTCGGCCGGTCCCTTCTGAGCGAAGCCGCAATCAAACGGATCGTCGAAGTCAGCCGCAGTTACTCCAACCTTGAATATAACATTGCCGCCGGAGAACGCGGTAAACGCTACACGCACGTCGAGGGCGTCCTGACGAGGCTCACCGGTATCGAGGCGGCCACGGCGGTGAACAACAATGCCGCTGCGGTGCTCCTCTGCCTGAGCACGCTGGCCCGGGGCAAGGAAGTGATCGTCTCGAGGGGCGAACTTGTCGAGATCGGCGGTTCCTTTCGCATCCCCGACGTCATGGAGCGGAGCGGCGCCCGGCTGCACGAAGTGGGCACGACGAACAAAACCCACCTCAAGGACTACGAGTCGGCGATCAACGAACACACCGGACTGCTTCTCAAAGTGCACACCAGCAACTATAAAATAGTAGGCTTCACCAAGGAAGTCCTGCCTGCGGAAATCGCGGCCCTCGGCAGGAAACACAACCTGCCGGTCATGTGGGACCTCGGAAGCGGCAGTTTCGTAGACCTTAAAACCTATGGAATCGGCGACGAGCCCACGGTGCAGCAGGCCGTGGACGCAGGTCTGGACGTGATCACGTTCAGCGGTGACAAACTTCTCGGCGGGCCGCAGGCGGGCCTGATCCTCGGTAGGAAGATATATCTCGACTCTATACGGTCCAACCCGCTCGCCCGTGCAGTCAGGATCGACAAACTGACCCTGGCAGCGCTTGAAGCGACCCTGAACCAGTACCTCGACGCGGACAAGGCCATCCGGGAAATCCCCACGCTCTGGATGCTGACTCAGCCCATGGAGGAGATCGAACGGAAAGCGGAGCGTCTCGCTTCGGGCCTTACGAGGCTGGACGATCGAGGGCTCACGATAACCGTGCAGAATGAGACGTCCCAGACCGGAGGCGGCGCGCTGCCCATGAGTAATCTGCCGACAAAGGCGGTCTGCGTCAGCCACGGGCGCTTGAGCGCCCAACAGATAGAAGAACGTCTCAGGCTCGGAAACCCTGCGATCATCTCCCGGATCAAGGAAGACCTGGTCCTCTTCGATCCGCGGACGCTCAGCGACGAAGAGATCGGGAAGATCGTAGAAGCGGTGAAGAAGATCTTACAGAGCACAAGTGGCAGAATACAGACTGAATCAACGTCCGGTCTTTAGTCTATTGTCTGGCTTCTGACTTCTGAATCCCATGAAATATATTATTCTCGGCACAGCCGGACATATCGACCACGGAAAATCGAGTCTTGTCAAAGCCCTCACCGGAACCGATCCCGACCGCCTCAAAGAAGAGAAGGAACGCGGCATAACCCTCGACCTGGGATTCGCTTCCCTCGACCTGCCCGGCGGCAACCGGCTTGGCATCGTCGATGTCCCCGGCCACGAAGGGCTCATCAAAAACATGCTTGCCGGCGTCGGCGGCATTGACATCGTGATGCTCGTGATTGCCGCGGACGAAGGCATCATGCCCCAGACCCGAGAGCATCTTGCCATCTGCGACCTTCTGCACGTCAAAAAAGGGCTGGTCGCCCTTACGAAAACGGACATGGTTGAGAAAGACTGGCTGGGCCTGGTGCAGGATGAAATACGCGACTTTGTCAAGGGCACATTCCTCGAAAAGTCCCCTATCATCCCGGTCTCGTCCAAGACCGGGGAAAACCTGCAACAGCTCGTACAGGAGCTTACCAAGCTTGCGGCTGAGGTCTCGCCCAAATCGTCGAGCGGCATCCTGCGGCTCCCCATAGACCGCGTGTTCACGATGAAAGGTTTCGGCACGGTCATCACGGGGACCCTGCTCTCAGGCACTATCAGCGTCGAGCAGGAGGTTGAGATCCTGCCGAAAGGCATCACAACGAAGGTCCGCGGCGTTCAGTCCCACAACCAGGCAGTCCAGCGCTCGGTAGCCGGCCAGCGCACGGCCGTGAACCTCCAGGCCGTTGAGAAAGACCAGCTCTCGCGCGGCGACACGATCGTGAGCGCAGGTTTTTTTACTCCGACAAAGACACTGGACGCGAAGCTCGAACTTCTCAAGCAAGCGCCGCGCGGGCTCAAGACCGGTTCACGCATCCGTTTCTATAATACGACGCAGGAGGCCATCGGGAGGATTACGCTCCTTGGAACAAACGAACTTGCCCCGGGTCAGGAAGCATTCGTACAGATCCGACTTGAACAGCCGGTTATTATCCAGCATGGCGACCGCTACATCCTCCGTTTTTACTCGCCCATGGAGACCCTCGGCGGCGGCATGGTCCTTGATCCCCGTCCCACGAGGCACAGGCAGGCGACCATGCAGGAGTCGCTCAAGAATCTTGTCATGCTCGAAAAAGGAACGGCCGAAGAAAGGCTGGAGATCTTTATCTCCGGAAAAGGTCTGACGGGCATGGAAGAGGCGGATATCGTCGGCGCTGTCGCAGCGGAGAAGCAGGAAATCGCGACGGCACTCGCCGCATTGGTGCAGAAAAAGACCGTCCTGCGGGTGGATCATCTTTACATTCACACGACCCACGTGGCAATGCTCGAGAAAAAGGTCCTTGACCTCATAAGGCGATACCATAAGGACAATCCCCTCAAGCACGGCCTCGATAAGGAGGAGCTGAAAGGCGTGCTCAAGATGCGGCTGACGACTAAAGTCTTGAACATGGCCATTGACGGACTCATAAAGAAAAAACAAATAGAGACGGAAGGCTCAAAGCTCAAACTGCCGGGGTTCAAAGCCGCGCGTAGCGCAGTGCAGGATGAAGTCAAGAACAAAATCGTCGAGGCCATCAAAAAAGGCGGGACCCAGCCTCCTGTCAGGGAAGAACTCCCTGCCCTTTTCGACATATCGGAAAAAGACGCCAGGGACCTGCTCAAGCTCCTTGCCGATGAAGGTCGCACCGTCCGGATCAACGACTCGCTCCACCTGGACAAAGACATCGTCGAAAAGATCCGGAGTGCGCTGAAAAAGTACCTCGAAGAAAAGAAAGAGATCACCATGGCCGAGTTCCGCGACCTCGCCAAGACCTCTCGCAAATTCGCCGTTCCGCTCATGGAATACTTCGACTCGCAGAAACTGACACAGCGGGTCGGGGACAAGAGGGTGCTCAGGGGATAAACAGGGTATACTGACCGCTGTCGGCGAACAAAGCTTGACACGCAGCCTCAATGATTGTAGATTAGGACTGTCAATCCAAGGTGCAGCCATCGGACGACGATCCTTCGCAAAGGAGCATGATTTTTGTTACGTCTGAAAAAACCATACGTTATAACCAGGGGAAAAGTCGTCTTCGACTATTCCGCCACATATTGCGAGACGCCTGAAAAATTGTTAAAGAGCGACTTGTTTGTGGAAATCGTTGATCGGTTCATTGAACGAATTGCGTCGAGGGGGAGTTCGCTTTTTGCCTTTTTGCGCGAGAAATGCCCCTTTGTGGAAAGAAGCAAAATGACGGCGTATCTGACCACCGTGTTCCGGCTTCTCGCAAGCCATACGGCCGAAGAAATAATCTCCATGAGCAGCGAATACACCCCTGTCCTTTCGGAAAAGGAAAAGCTTTTTGAATTCATTGAAGAGCTGTACAATTACTGGAGAAGGTTCGAGCGTTTTATCTATCTTGAGGCCCCTCAACGGTCGGCATATGCAAAGAACGGCCTTCATCACGCCCAGTTCATCAAGTCGAATGAGGAATTCAAGAACCTCGTCCTTGATGTGTACCGAAGCATCAGCGAGAACCTGATCGGCAAGAATCCACGCGTGTACCGGCAGCTTCCTGCCGGAGCGAACATGGGCATGCTGCTCGAAAAAGCCTCGTGGAACTGTCCTGAACCGTACAGGAATCTGCAGAACATCGCATTCATCCGGCTTATGCTCATCGAGCCTCCGGTCATTCTCTACCCCGTCATGAACAAGAGAAAGGGCAGGTTTGTGGAGATCCCGGACATAAAAAAGGAAACGCTTTCACTGAATCCCGATGAATGGTACTGTTATCCTGCGAAGGTCGGCGACCTGACCGCGTTCATCTATTTCCATCATGACTTCATATCACTGGCGCTTTCAATGTGCAACCTCTTCGAGATTGCCGATTACGACGATATTGAAGGGAAATCCCCGGATATCGTCCTGATCTTCGGCATCACGGGCGACGATCTGCCGGGGGACACCGTCTTCTATGAAGACAAGGCCCACAACATGCTCGTGGGCATGGTCAGGCATTCCGAAGAGGTCGACTATTTCGGCTACTTCAAGAAAATGACCCTCACCCTGCATAATATTGTCATGCTCAAAAGGAACCGCCTTCCCCTTCACGGCGCCATGGTGTGTATCAAACTCAAGGACGGCGGCGCCGCCAATGTGATCATCATTGGGGACAGCGGAGCCGGCAAATCAGAGACCATCGAAGCTTTGCGCGCGCTTGCAGACGACTATATCTGCGAAATGACCATCATCTTCGATGACATGGGCTCACTGGGCGTTGACGATAACGGACGCGTGGTCGGCTACGGAACGGAGATCGGCGCCTTCGTCCGGCTTGACGACCTGCAGGCGGGGTATGCTTACGAAGAAATCGACCGGAGCATCTTCATGAACCCCGATAAAACAAACGCCCGGCTCATCATGCCCATCACCCGCTATCACCATATCGTAAAAGGGTATCCGGTGAACATGTTCCTCTACGCGAACAATTATGAGCAGGTGGGTGACGACGTTTCTGCGATCGAGTTCTTCTCAAATCCCGATGAGGCGCTCTCAGTGTTTAGAAGCGCTGCAAGACTCGCAAAAGGCACGACCGATGAAAAGGGCCTGGTCCATACCTATTTCGCCAATCCCTTCGGCGCTCCGCAGCGCAAAGAAGTACACGAAAAAATAGCGAAGCAGTATTTTGACCGGATGTTCACGACCGGGGTCAAGGTCGGGCAGATTCGAACACGTCTCGGCATCGCAGGCTTTGAGCATACAGGTCCGAAGGCGGCCTCTCTGGAGTTGTTCAAGGAAATAAGAAAAACCTGCCCGCGGGCATAGAAACGTATTGCTTGCAGGTGCACGCGACAAAAGATACATGGCCGTTCCGAAGCTTACTGATCTTTGTTGCAAACCTCAAGAGATTGTCCTCACGGCCTTCAATGTCCCTCCTCAATAAGCCTTCGCCTAAGTGATATACTGGAACAAAGGAAATAGATTACTCTTATGCAAGACACATCAATGATAAAAACGCTCTTTCGCTCCCTGCGTCATCGGAATTTTCGCCTTTTTTTTTCGGGCCAGCTCATCTCGCTCATCGGCACGTGGATGCAGAACGTCGGTCAGGCCTGGCTGGTATTGCAGTTGACCCACTCTGCCTTCAAGCTGGGAGTCGTATCGGCGCTCCAGTTCACACCCATGTTGTTCCTCTCATTTTTCGCGGGTCCTTTCATCGATTATTTCTCGAAAAGGAAAATAATCATTTTTACCCAGACTGCCTTGATGCTGCTTGCTTTTACGCTCGCGATCCTTGATTGGACCGGCGTCGTGCAATATTGGCACATCGTGATCCTTGCAACCCTGCTTGGCATCGTAAATACCATCGACATGCCGGCGCGGCAATCCTTCATAATAGAAATGGTGGGAAAAGAAGACCTCATGAATGCCATTGCGATGAACTCGTCCATATTCAACGCGGCACGGGCGGTCGGGCCCGCGATTGCCGGGATGCTGATCGGCGCTGCGGGCACGGCAGTCTGTTTCTTCGTAAACGGCCTGAGCTTTCTGGCGGTGCTCGCGGGTCTGCTGCTCATGAAGTTCGAGAGCAAACCTTCGGGCATACCTCGCTCGTACCGGGTACTCCAGGACATTAAGGAAGCGATTCGTTATATCAACGGCACGCCGGTAGTCCTGATCACCATTCTCCTCGTCGCCGTGGTCAGCATATTCGGGACAAACTTCAATGTCCTGGTGCCCGTTTTTGCGCGGCAGGAGCTTCACCGTGACGCTGCAGGATTCGGATTCCTCATGTCTTCGTTTGGCGCAGGCGCATTGGTCGGCGCGGTCTCGCTGGCGGCGTTGAGCAAGCTGGGGCCGAAGCCTTCTTTGCTCCTCGGGGGCGGTACGGGGCTTTCGCTTTCCCTCATCCTTATCGGTCTCCAGAGAACGTACGGCCTTACGGCGCTTCTGCTCG
The DNA here is from genome assembly GCA_033854515.1 of Nitrospirota bacterium. Lineage (GTDB taxonomy): Bacteria > Nitrospirota > UBA9217 > UBA9217 > UBA9217 > JAWOJY01. The sequence goes on along the minus strand of JAWOJY010000141.1, from coordinate 3,345 downwards.
CTCTTGCCGGATGGTGCATGGTCACGTTCTTCGGCATGGCGAATACTACCGTCCAACTCAATACCGATGACCGGCTGCGCGGCAGGGTGATGAGCATCTATACGTTCACCTTCGGCGGCCTGACGCCCTTCGGCAGCATCTTTGCAGGTTCCGTCGCCCACTGGCTGAAAGCTCCTCTCACGTTCTCCTTGGGAGGGCTTATCAGCGGCATCGTATTTATAATTGTGATTTTGAAGCGGTCAAAAATTCCGTCTTGGCGTACGGAATGATAACGACGTTCTACGAAGGACCGGTCATCCCGCACAAGAGGAATTCGCTTTGCTTCCCACGGACAAATAACGCGTGAGATTTTCCAAATTTATGCTATCATATTCCCATGCATCAGTCTGAAATTCCCATATTGAAAGAACTTATTATTCTGCTTGCCGTATCGCTCCCCATCACGTACGTTTTTCACAGGGTGAAACTGCCGGCCTTGGTGGGATTTCTGATCACCGGGGTGCTCATCGGACCTCACGGCGTTGCCTTCATAACCGACACGTCCGCCGTCGAGCGCCTCGCCGAGATCGGTGTCGTATTGCTCCTGTTTACGGTGGGACTTGAATTTTCCATGACTGACATCATGCGGTCGGCCCGGCAGCTTATTTTCGGAGGAAGCATCCAGGTGCTCATTACCGTCGCAGTCGTTGCGGATGTCGCCGTCATGCTCTCCTATCCTCTCCAGAAATCCATCTTTTACGGGTTTTTGGCTTCACTCAGCAGCACCGCCATTGTTCTCAAGATGTACTCGGACCGTGCGGAACTTGACTCACCGCACGGCAGGTTGGCAACCGGCATCCTCCTGTTTCAGGACATCGCCGTAGTGCCCATGATGCTCTTGCTCCCGGTCCTTGGGCAGACAGGTTCCGCGGGAGGAGCTGCCTTTCTGTCCGTGCTCGTATCTCTCGGCAAGGCCGTACTGGGACTCGTCGTTGTTTTTCTGGCTGCCCGGCGGATCGTCCCTTTCCTTCTCCACCAGATTATCCGCTTGAAGAACCGCGAGATGTTCTTTCTGCTCGTGGTGCTCATCTGCCTGGGCACCGCCTGGGTCACTTACAGACTCGGCCTCTCGCTCGGGCTCGGCGCATTCCTCGCCGGCCTCATTATCTCGGAAACCGAATACAGTCATCATATCGTGGCCGATATCATGCCCTTCAGGGACTACTTTTCAAGCATCTTCTTCATTTCTATCGGAATGCTGCTTCAGACCGCGTTCTTTGCGGCTCACTGGCCCCTCGTTTTCATGACGACCGTCCTGCTTATCCTCGTGAAGACGGCCCTTGTCCTGATAACGGCGAAGGCCCTCCGCTATCCCAATCGCACAGCCATTCTTACCGGAATGAGCCTGGCACAGATCGGGGAGTTTTCATTCCTTCTGGCGCAGCAAGGTCAGGCAAGCGGCCTGATCGCCGGCCCCGTGTTCCAGATCTTCATCAATACGTCTATTCTCAGCATGGTGGCCGCGCCGTTTCTGATTTACCTGGCGCCGCGCTTCACGTCCAAACTTCCTTCGGCGATGCTTCCTGCAAAAGAGCAGGGTACGGCGTGTGTCCTCACCGGACATACGATCATCGCAGGATACGGCATGAACGGAAGGAATCTGGCCAAAACGCTCCATGCTACGCATATTCCCTATGTTGTCCTCGAGGTGAACGCCGACACTATCCGCACGGCGCGAAAAGAAGGAGAACCAATAATCTACGGCGACATCACGCGGGCCGACGTGCTGCTCCGCGCCGGCATAGCCTGCGCGAAAGTGATCGTTTTTGCAATTTCGGACTATGCGGCAACGCGGCACGCCGTACGCCTTGCACGCCAGCTCAACAAATCCATTTTTATCATGGTCCGCACTCGCTATGCGATTGAGGTGGAGGAACTCTACAAACTCGGCGCCGATCAGGTGGTGCCGGAGGAGTTCGAGACCTCTATCGAAATATTCTCTCGCGTTCTCAACCAGTATCACATTCCAGGCAACGTGATCGCCAATCAGGTCAACCTCGTTAGGCTTGAAGGGTACAAGATGCTGCGCGGCCTCTCAATCGGCCAGGAAGACCTTGGACGCATCACGGCCATGCTTGCCGGCGCCACAGTGGACAACTTTCTGGTTGAGGCCGGTTCGCCGGCGGAAGGTAAAACGCTGAAAGGTCTGGATTTAAGAAAAAACAGCGGGGCCTCGGTCATAGCCGTCGCAAGAAACGGCAGGGCAATCACAAATCCGGGTCCGGATTTCAAGATAGAAGCAGAAGACATTCTCGTATTGCTCGGCGCCCATCAGGAACTCGACAAGGCAATCAGTATCCTGACCAGTGAAAATCCTGAATAAGTCCGTTCACCGTGAGCAGAAGGAACGACGAAAGATTCCGGAGCTCACGATCAGGTTGTCATAACAATTTTAAATCCAGTTCAAGCGTGAAATCGCACGAATATGGTCTGGAAGAGGGATGCGGGCTCATGAATTCTAAATTTCTCTCAGCCAGATTTAAAATTGTGGTTGCCAATAATCGGCGTCTCAAGTATAATCGTCGTAACGAAAACCACGGGAGAGGTTACGGAGCTGGTGCCCGTCCCGGACTTCAAATCCGTTGTCACCGTGCGTGAGTACGGTGAGGTGAGTTCGATTCTCATGCTCTCCCGCCAGAAAATAAAAAAACCCTCACGTCCTATGACGTGAGGGTTTTTCTTGCCGATAAAGACTCGCTATTTTTTGTGGCACTTTGTGCATTCCTTGGCCGGGAACCCCTTGCCGCCGTCCTTGTGGCAGGTGCCGCAGAACTTGCCCGCGTTGATGTCCTTCATGGTGATGGCATCCGCACCCTTCTTCATTTTGAAAACTGCAGGGTGACAGTCATTGCACTTGAGGCCAGCCTTCGCGTGGGTATCGCCGCTGAAAACAACCTTGCCGCCCTTCTCAAACTCAACTGTCTTGCCGGCCCCGACTGCAAACGCCGAAGTCGCCAGAGCAACTGATACAACCGCTACGAGCGCGATTACGAGAATCTTCTTCATGGTTTCACCTCCTTTCATGGAAAAGATAGTGCATACAGCAACACCGACAAATTCCCTGATAGTGTGGGTACCACAACGCGCAACAGTAATGATGTATAAGTGATATTCAGAACTAGAGAGGATTTAACGCTGGAAGTTTAATATACTTGACCCTGCATGTCAAGAACCATATATTAATTTACGATATTCGAATATTGCAACATTCTGCCCGCGATGGCTGACGCACGCACTCCTGACATGCCGGAGGAACACAACAAAAAAACCCTCACGGATTACCGTGAGGGTTTCGCTGCTGGATAA
>JAWOJY010000140.1:0-18389 GCA_033854515.1 Nitrospirota bacterium | reverse complement strand
CGCCCGGGGGCAAGGCGACGCACCTCGCCGAACTCATGAAAAGCCGGGGTTCGCTCATTGCACTCGACGTCGACCCTGTAAGGCTCGAAAGGGTCCGAGAAAACAGCGAAAGGCTCGGAATCACGATCATCTCTCCTGTGCAGGGGGATGCGGCCCGGTATGATGAGGAAAAGTTCGATAAGATCCTGATCGACGCGCCGTGCTCCGGCCTCGGCGTTTTGAGGAGACATCCCGACGGGAGGTGGCACAAGAGCGAGCGGACCATCGAGGAGCGCCGTAAACTGCAGCTGCAGATCCTTGAAAACTGCACACGGCTCCTGAAACCGGAAGGGGCATTGGTGTATGCCACCTGTACCACCGAACCCGAAGAGAACGAGGACGTGATCATCCGGTTTCTTGCGGGCAAGGGACAAGGATTTATGGTGGATGACCCCAGGCCGTTTCTGCCTCAGGCCGCTGTCCAGCTCGTCGACAAGGCCGGGTTCTTCCGCACGTTCCCGCACGAGCTTGACATGGACGGCTTCTTCGGGGCGAGGCTCGTACGAAAGAATTGATACGGAATAATGGACACGGAGCTCAAGGCAGGCTATTTGCCCGCGTCGTGCTCACGCGATCGTATTCCGGCTTGCATCTTCGGACTTCTACTGGTAAAATACGGGCTTAATCCATGAAACGCTTTCTGAAAGGTCTCGGCATATTTCTCTCGCTTGTCGCCGTGGGGGTGGCAAGCGCCTTCGCTGTGATGGCCCTCCTGCTTCGCCAGGAAGAGGTGAAAGTCCCGGACCTGACGGGCCAGGACCTCGTTGCAACCATCGAGCTGCTCAACCAGCAAGGACTCCAGCTCAAGATCGAGCGGCGCGAACCCAATCCCACGCTGCCGAGGGACACGGTGATCTCCCAGGTTCCCGCTCCGGGCAGCGGGATCAAGAAAGGGCGTCCGGTCCGTGTGGTCGTGAGTCAGGGGCCGAGTGAATCACTCGCGCCGAAGCTCGTGGGCGAAAACTACCGCAAGGCCGAGATGATGATCAGGCAGGCTGGATTTTTCCCGGCTGCGATTTCTCGCGAATCATCGGACTCTATGCAGCGGGATGTCGTCATTGCGCAAGATCCTCCGACTGAGACGCCGATCGAAAAGGGCGGCAGGATCAGCATTCTCGTCAGTTCCGGCAAAAAGCAGCAAGTGTTCATCATGCCCAAGCTTATCGGGAAAAAAGCCGAGGAGGCTTTGAAAGTCATCGACCGCCTGGGCTTGCAATACCGGCTCGTGTACAAGACATCGGGAAACAGGCCGCCTGGCGCAGAGCGGACGGTGATAAATCAGAAGCCGGGTGCGGGCTATCCTGTGACCTCCGACGCGACGGCGGAGATCGTTGTGAGCAAGTGAAGCTTGCTACAGGTAATCGACAGCCGGGCACCAAATTACAAATAAATTTCAATATCCCAAGCTTCAAGCGGTTGTGGCTGCCCTGGAAGTTATCCGAGCCCGGGCTTCGTGATTTGGAATTTCTGAACACTTTACGGAAGGTGAATAATGTCGCGAAAAATCAAGGTGGCTCCTTCCATCCTGTCCGCCGACTTCTCCCGGCTGGCAGAAGAGATCAAGGCCGTCGAGGCTGCGGGCGCGGACGTCATCCATGTCGATGTGATGGACGGCCACTTCGTGCCGAACATCACCATTGGGCCGCTGATCGTCGAGGCCGCCCGCAGGACCACGAAGCTGCCGCTCGACGTGCATCTCATGATCTCACGGCCCGAGCAGTACGTAGATGACTTTGCGAAAGCGGGCGCAGATTATATTACGGTGCATGTCGAGGCCACGCACCATCTGAACCGGCTGGTGCACTCGATCAGGGAACACAAGGGGATCAAGGCAAGCGTGTCGCTCAACCCGGCCACGCCGCTCACGAGCCTCGACTACATTCTCCGGGACGTGGACATGGTGCTCATCATGTCGGTAAACCCCGGCTTCGGAGGACAGTCCTTCATCCCCTCGGCCCTCGACAAGATCGGCGCGCTCAGGCAGCGCATCGACGAGCTTGGACTGTCCGTCGAAATAGAAGTGGACGGCGGCGTCAAGCCCGAGAACGCGGCCGACATCATCAGTGCCGGGGCCGACATCCTCGTCGCCGGCTCGGCGGTCTTCGGCGCCAAGGACTACGCAGCGGCAATCAAAGGAATCAGGGGAAATTAAAATTCTTAATCCGGAATTCGAAATACTGCCGTTGCAGTCGAATTCAAAACAACGGCGCCATTGTCTGGTTTAGGTTAAGAATCAAATTCTTCACAAAAGGGAAAGAAAATTTACCGCGAAGCCGCTAAGTCCGCAAAGGAAATCTTTAACTCCTGGTATTTAACTGAAGAATCTTTAGCACTCCTTCGCGCACTTCGCGCCTGGCGGTTCCAAGATCTTGGTTCCGGCCTGCCCCGTCTTCAGCGGGGCCTGTCCGGGTTGGGAGGTTCCATTGTCAATCAAAAAGCACACGGCGAAAACATCGTTTGAGCTCAAGGACGTGAAAGAACCGGAACTGTACCGGGACATGTTCCCTTATACCAGCATCCCGCGGGTGGTGCTCGAGGAACGGCTCATTCAGACGAACATTCCGAAGGACATCTGGATCACGGATACGACATTCCGCGACGGCCAGCAGTCCCGTCCGCCCTATACTCCCGAGCAGATCGCGGACATCTTCGATTTCCTCCACCGGATGAGCGGGCCGAAAGGCGTGATCCGGCAGACGGAATTCTTCCTGTACTCGGCCAAGGACCGGGAGGCGGTGCGGCTCTGCATGGAGCGGGGGTACCGCTACCCGGAGATCACGGGCTGGATCCGCGCGAACAAGAACGATTTCAAGCTCGTCAGGGAGATGGGGCTCAAGGAGACGGGCATTCTCACCTCGTGCTCCGACTACCATATCTTCCTCAAGCTCAATATGAACCGCAAAGACGCCCTCAAGGCGTACCTCGATATCGTATCGACGTCGCTCGAACAGGGCATCATACCTCGTTGCCATCTGGAGGACATTACCCGCGCCGACTTCTACGGGTTCGTTATCCCTTTTGCGCAGGAACTTATGAAGCTTTCACGGGCCGCGAAGATCCCGGTCAAGATCAGGGCGTGTGACACCATGGGCTACGGGTTCCCCTTTCCTGGTACGTCGCTGCCTCGGGGCGTTCCCGAGATATTCTATGCCCTGATCCACGACGGAGGCGTACCGTCGGAGCAGCTGGAATGGCACGGGCACAACGATTTTCACAAGGGCCTCATCAACGGGGTCGCCGCGTGGATGTATGGCTGCTCGTCCGTGAACGGCGCGCTTCTCGGGTTCGGCGAGCGCACGGGGAATACGCCGGTCGAAGCGATGCTCATCGATTACATCAGCCTCACCGGAGAGGACGCTGGCGTCGATACGACGGCGATCACCGAGATGGCCGAGTACTTCCGCAGGGAGTTGGGCTTCCCCATCCCTGCCAATTATCCCTTCGTGGGCTCCGAGTTCAACTCGACGAGCGCCGGAATCCACGCCGACGGCATGATGAAAAACGAGGAAATCTACAATATCTTCGACACGACGAAGATCCTCAAGCGGCCGATGGGCGTGATCATCACCGACAAGTCCGGCGTAGCCGGCATCGCCCAGTGGGTGAACGGCTATCTCCGGCTCGACACCGACAGAAAGATCGACAAGCGTCACCCCGGGCTCGCAAAGATCCACAAGTGGGTCATGGAACAGTACGAACAGGGCAGGACCACAAGTATTTCTCACGACGAGCTCATCGAGAAAGCCAAAAAATACCTGCCCGAATACTTCGTCTCCGACCTGGACAAGCTCAAGAAGAAGGCACAGGAGATCGCACTCCATCTCGTGGAAGAGATCGTCGAGCGCAAGGAAATTCGCTCCATGGACCACGGGTCTCAGGAGGCGATCATGCAGAAGCTCCTCGAGGAGAACCCCTTCATCCAGTTCGCCTATATCGTGAATACCGAGGGCAAGAAGATTACTAGGAACATCACCCAAATCCAGTACAAGGCCCAATTCGAGCACTCCGGCCTCGGCGACAACTTCTCGGACCGGCCGTGGTTCATCAATCCCATGAAGGACGGCAAGAGTTTTGTGTCGGACTTCTACACATCCAAGATCACCGGCGCGCTCTGCATCACCGTGTCGGCCCCCATCAGCTCCCAGGTAGGCGAGACCATCGGGGTCTTCGGTGTCGACATCAGGTTCGAAGACCTGGTGAGGGCGGAGTAAGCAAAAGAATAATTTATAAGATCAGCAGAAGTTAAAAAGGCTGCGAGAAGACGAACTCGCAGCCTTTTGTTTATCTCGAAGAAAACTGATGAATTAGTTATCCCGAAGTACGGTTTAGCCTGCCGTCTCGGTTCATCGGTCAAACGAAGAACGGCAAAGCTTCAGTCTCCCCGTGAAAGGATTGAGCCCCGAAGAGGGCGAGACGATCGGGGTCATCCGAGTCGACATACGACAGTACGAAGACCCGCCGGATCGTATTTCACTTACCTTGAAATAGTTACCTGAAAATCCCGTCAATGATCGCCGCGATGACACCGATGGGAATGAGGACGGCCAATACGGCGACGACGATGTTGCCGAGCGTCTTCCCTATGGAAAACCGCTGGGCCTCGGCCAGGCATTGAATGAAGATAATGATGGTCCAGACCGTGAGCACGAAGCCGACGGCCGTGAACCCGAGGAAGGTGATTGCCAGAAAGAGGCTGGCGTCGAGCCGCGGCGTTTCGCGCGTGAACATCTCTTTTCCAAAAAGCATGAGTTCCGGTATCCAGAGCAGCAGACCCCATATGAGCGGAATGTTCGACCACGCGAGAACGGCACGCACATCGCGGCCCGTTGCCTCCCCATTGAGCCATCTGCCTGTCCAGGCGAGCAGCGCGCCGCCGATATAGAGCCCGATCAGTCCGGCGACCGGACCGGCCATCGCGGAAACGAGAAAAATGTGCGGGACCGATGAGCTGTCCCCCATATTCCTGAATGAAGCGTTATTTAAGACCGCAGCAAAACCGCCGAGCATGGCGAGCGGCAGGACCAAGCGCCCGTGATGCGTTTCGAGGATCGTCCGCATGGTCGCCCGGGGCCTGGTCCAGATGGACACCCACGGGCGAGCGGGCAGATTTGCGCCGATGTCCGACAGCCTTCGGACAAAAGGGTCCAGCGCTGCGCGCGCTTTCTGCACATACATTATAAAGTAACCTTCTCCTTTCCCGGCGCTCGCCTAAATATTCGGCAATTTGGCAAGCGCTTCCTTGATCTTTGCTTCCGGGTACTCGTAGTCCCTGAGCTTCCCGTCGTGATAATCGGCATATGCCTGAAGGTCGAGGTAGCCGTGGCCGCTCAAGTTAAAGAGAATGGTCTTCTGCTTTCCCTCTTCCTTCGCGTGGATCGCCTCATCGATCGCCGCGCGGATTGCATGCGCGCTCTCGGGGGCCGGGATTATGCCTTCTGATCCCGCAAACTGCACCGCGGCCTCGAACACCGGCATCTGGTTGTAGGCTCTTGCCTCGATGAGCTTGTCGTGATAGAGCTGGGATATGAGCGGAGAGTCGCCGTGGTAGCGGAGCCCTCCGGCGTGAATGCCCGGCGGCATGAAGTCGTGTCCCAGGGTATACATCGTAAGATACGGCGTCAGGCCCGCCACGTCGCCGAAGTCGTACCGGAACTCTCCCTTGGTGAGCGTCGGACATGAAGCAGGCTCGACTGCGATTACCCTGAGTTTTTTACCGTTGATTTTATCGTGAAGGAACGGGAAGGAAACGCCCGCCAGGTTGCTCCCTCCGCCGCAGCAGCCGATGACGACATCGGGATAGTCGCCAGCAATCTCAAGCTGTTTCTTTGCCTCAAGGCCGATCACGGTCTGGTGAAGACACACGTGGTTCAGAACCGAGCCGAGGGCATAATGGGTATCGTTATGAGTGGCCGCGTCCTCAACGGCTTCGGAGATTGCGACGCCAAGGCTGCCGGGACTGTCCGGGTCCATCTCGAGTATCTTTCTCCCGGAGTTCGTCACTTTCGAGGGGCTTGCGTGCACGGTCGCACCCCACGTTTCCATCGAGATTCTGCGATAGGGCTTTTGAGAAAAGCTCACTTTCACCATATATACGGTGACATCGAGCCCGAAGAGCTTTCCGGCAAGCGCCATGGCCGAGCCCCACTGGCCTGCGCCGGTCTCGGTGGCGATGCGCTTGGTCCCTTCTTTTTTATTGTAGTACGCCTGCGGTATGGACGTGTTCGGCTTGTGGCTGCCCGCCGGGCTTACGCCCTCGTACTTGTAATATATCTTCGCCGGTGTGTCGAGCGTTTTTTCGAGCCGGTGGGCCCGGTAGAGGGGAGAGGGCCTCCAGAGCGAGTATATCTCGAGCACCTCTTCGGGTATGGTGATCCACCGTTCCCGGGTCATCTCCTGCTCGATGAGCGCCAATGGGAAGATCGGCGTCAGGTCCCCGGGACCGACGGGCTGCCTTGTTGCCGGATGAAGCGGCGGCTTCGGCAGGTTCGGCATATCGGCCATGATGTTGTACCACTTCGTGGGGATTTCCCTGTCGGAGAGAATGATTTTTGTCTGCTTCATGAGTTCCTTCCTCCTGAAAGAATAATAATGCAGAGATTAAGAGAATGGAAATTGAGAGATTGAGGAAATGTCCGAAAAATAATTATGAAGCGCTCTACCGTCACGAGCTGTAAATTATCACAAACGTCCGTCATTTGCAATAAAAACGCCGTGTATGTCAAGCCAAAATAGAAATGTCCGGTTTTAAACAGCGATTGCAACGAGAATTTGGGAAGTCTTTCGAAAGAAAGAGACATGAAAAAAGCCGGCCGCGGCAATGCCGGGCCGGCTTCATTTTCAATGGGACTTAGAGTTTCACCACATTCGCTGCTTTGGGGCCTTTGGGGCTGTCAACGACGTCGAAGCTTACCGCCTGACCTTCGGACAGGGACTTAAAGCCTTCGCCCTGAATGTCGGTGAAGTGAACGAACACATCTCCGCCATCTTCCTTGGAAATGAATCCAAACCCTTTGGAATCATTGAACCATTTCACGGTTCCCTTTGCCATTCTGCGCACCTCCTTCTCGTGAAGTTGAAGATTACGGAAACGTGTGTGACATAAAAAAAGCCACAAAGTCTTTTAAAGTCTTTGCGGCCCGCACGACAAAAACTTCCGAAAACTTCAAATCTAATAATTACATAAATTCCGGAAAATGTCAAGGGCTATTATTTCTCTTTGCAACGGCTTTGTTCGACGTCGTGGTTCCCGGAAAAGACCCGCTGCGCCCGAAAAAGTCCTTGACAATGATAGGGTTATCTTATATATTCTATCTTCTTTGCCGAGCGGGTTATTACTATGTTTGACGCCTTAACGGGTAAATTAGAAGCTGTGTTCAAGAAGCTCCGGGGCAGGGGGCTCCTTAAGGAAGAGGACGTTAAAGAGGCCCTGCGTGAGGTGAGGCTCGCACTTCTCGAAGCCGACGTGAACTTCAAGGTGGTGAAGGAGTTCATCGGCCGCGTCCAGGAACGCGCCGTGGGCCAGGATGTGCTGAAAAGCCTCACTCCCGGGCAGCAGGTCGTCAAAATCGTACATGAGGAACTCATCACACTCCTCGGAGGAACCCCGGCAAAGCTTTACCTTGCCCCCAACCCACCTACCGTAATCATGATGGTGGGCCTGCAGGGGTCGGGTAAGACAACGACTGCGGGCAAACTGGCGAAGCAATTCAAGAAAGACGGAAGGCGGGTCCTTCTCGTGCCGGCTGATACCCGGCGACCAGCGGCGGTTCAGCAGCTGGTCACACTCGCCAAACAAGTGGGGGTGGACGCCTATACCTCCGAGGAGAAAGACCCGGTTGCCATTTGCCGCGCGGCAGCGGCACACGCGGGGAAGTCCCTCTATGAGGTGATGATCCTCGACACCGCGGGCAGGCTCCAGATCGACGAGCCGCTCATGGAGGAGCTTCGGCAGATCAAGACAGCAGTGAAACCGCACGAGACGCTGTTCGTTGCCGATGCCATGACCGGTCAGGAGGCCGTGAACATCGCGGAGAAGTTCAACAGCGCCGTGGGGTTTGACGGAGCGGTGCTCACGAAGCTCGACGGCGACGCCAGGGGCGGCGCTGCCCTGTCGATCAGGGCTGTGACGGGAAAGCCGATCAAGTTCGTCGGCATGGGCGAGAAACTGGAAGCCCTCGAGCCGTTCTTTCCGGACCGCATGGCGTCGCGCATCCTCGGCATGGGCGATGTGCTCACGCTCATCGAGAAGGCGCAGGAGTCGGTTTCCCGGGAAGAGGCGGAGAAACTTGCGAAGAAACTCAAGAAGAACTCCTTCGACCTCGAGGATTTCCGAAATCAGCTCCGGCAGGTAAAGAAACTGGGTTCTCTCGAGCAGATCATGGGGATGATCCCGGGGCTGAACAAAATGAAGCTCCCCGCCACGGGCGTCGACGACAAAGAACTGGCTAAGGTCGAGGCGATCATCGGTTCCATGACGCCGAAAGAACGGGCCGATTACACAATCATCAACGGGAGTCGCCGGTCCCGCATCGCCAAGGGCAGCGGCACCCAGGTGCAGGACGTGAACCGGCTGCTCAAGCAATTCGCCGAGATGCGCAAGATGATGAAGGCGATGACGGGCGGTAAGATGGGGAAGATGGGCAGGATGTTCGGCGGCAGGATGCCGTTTTAATACAATAGCATTTGCCACAAAGACGCGAAGACACTAAGTAAAAGAACTTTTTAGTCTTCCCTTTGTGACTTAGTGCCTTCGTTACGGAAGATTTAGAAAATTTTTTCAGAAGAAAGAGGTGAAGACATGGCGGTAAAGATCAGACTGAAACGGATGGGGACCCACAAGAAGCCCTTTTACCGGTTCGTGGTGGCGGACTCGAGATCACCGAGGGACGGGCGTTTCATCGACATGGTAGGTACCTACGATCCCCTCAAAAAGCCTGCCACGATCAACGTGGACCAGGCAAAAACGCTCGACTGGCTCAAGAAGGGCGCTACGCCGTCGGACACGGTGAAAACCCTGCTTTCCAAGGCGGGCATCATGAAACAGTTTGTCGAGGCCAAGTAAGAGTCTACTTGTAAGCCTGCACGCTGACAAGCTTGCAAGCTAAAGAGGTATGCTCGTAACCATCGGAAAAGCGCTCAAACCGTGGGGGGTCAAGGGTGAGGTGAAAGTCCAACTCATGACGGATTTTCCCGAACGGTTCAAGACTCTGCAGCGAGTGCACCTCACGTCGCCCAGGGGAAAAGAAATCATCTGTGCCGTAAAGTCGGTACGTTATGCGAGCGGCATTCCCTATCTCCGGTTCGAGGGTTACGATACGCCGGAAAAGGCCAAGGAGATCACAGGCTGGCTCATTCAGGTACCGCGGGAAGAGGCGGTACGTCTTCCGGAAGGCGTTTATTACCGGTTTGAGATCATCGGCATGGAGGTTTTCACCGAAGACGGAGAAAAGCTCGGCACGATTTCGGACATCATCGAGACCGGAAGCAACGACGTATACGTGATGAAGCGCGGCAAAAAGGAAATCTATCTCCCCGCCATCGCGGAAGTAGTAAAGGAGATCGACAGGAAGGCCGGACGCATGGTCATTCATCTCGTGGAAGGCCTGATGGAATAAACGGCGAACTGCTCGCGGCCCAGAGGCTTAAGGCCATGCGAACGTTGAACTTTGAAGTGCTGACTCTGTTCCCGGGGATACTCGAAGGACCGCTCAATGAAAGTATCCTCAAGCGCGGCCGGGAAAAGGGACTCCTCAGCGTGCAGGTCCGGAACATTCGGGACTACACCGTGGACAAGCACAAGACTGCCGACGACAGTCCGTACGGAGGCGGCGCCGGGATGGTGCTTAAACCCGAGCCGATCTTTAAGGCCTTCGAGTCGCTCAAGGCGGCATATCCGGGAGAAAAATTCCTGACGATCCTGCTCTCGCCCCAGGGACGGCTTTTTGATCACCGAGAGGCAGAGAGACTGGCAGCGGAAAAACGGAGGATCGTCCTGCTCTGCGGCCACTACGAAGCGATCGACGAGCGCGTGCGGGAAGCGCTTGTGGATGAGGAGCTTTCAATCGGCAATTACGTGTTGACCGGCGGGGAGCTCGCGGCGCTTGTGGTCATCGATGCGGCGGCTCGGCTGCTTCCAGGCATTCTGGGAGACGAGGAGTCGGCGTACCGGGATTCGTTCGGAGACGGCCTCCTCGATCATCCCCATTATACGCGGCCGGCTGAATTCGGGGGAATGAAAGTTCCGGAGGTCCTGCTCTCGGGCAATCATGAAGAAATCAGGAAGTGGCGCAGGCGGGAGTCGCTCAGGGCGACGCTCCTCAAAAGGCCGGAACTGCTCGAAAGAGCGGAACTGACCCATGAGGACCGGGAGATACTCGAAGAGTTGAAAAAGGAATTGAATAAAAACTGATGATGCAGGATGAAAAACTTCGAACAGGTATCATGCATCATGGATTTTGATTCTTGAGGAGGTTTGCGATGAATATAATCCAGTCGTTGGAAAAGGCGCAGATGAAAGAAGGCATACCGGGCTTCCGCGTCGGTGACACCATCCGCGTTCATGCGAAGGTTGTGGAAGGCGACAAGGAAAGAATCCAGGTCTTCGAGGGCGTTGTGATCGGCAGGCAGGGATCCGGAGCGCGCGAGGTCGTCCGGGTGCGGAAGCTGTCCTACGGCGTCGGCGTCGAACGGCTTTTTCCGCTCCATTCGCCCATGGTCGACAAGATCGAGCTCGCCAAGGAAGGCAGGGTCCGCAGAGCAAAGCTTTACTTCCTGCGAGAACTGCGCGGCAAGGCTGCAAGGATCAAGGAAAAGGAGCGCGCCCTTGCGTCGGCTGCCGGCGCTACGCAGACAGAGGAACGGAAGTAAAAGCATAGGTATAAGTATAAGCACCGATTTGCAAGCGCCAAATTACAAACAATCTCAAATATAATGTGCATCAAATCTTAAACGCACCGTAGTTGGATTTTGGATGTTCGAGTTTATTTGAAATTCGGGATTTGTTTTTGTCATTTGACTTTCATTGAGGTCCTCATGTCCCGTGGTTCGCCGCGCCTGCGGGATACATCGTCAGGCCGTACCGATGATCTGTTCAGCCTGGAATGCGACACGCTCTACTTTGAGCGCAATGCACGCGCGGCCGGGTACGAGCGCATTGCGGGTCTCGACGAAGCAGGCAGGGGACCGCTGGCGGGGCCGGTGGTCGCTGCCGCTGTGGTGCTTCCCGAAGGGCTCCTGATCCAGGGTGTTACCGATTCCAAGCAAATGACCGAGTCGGACCGGGAGCGGTTTTTCGACGTGATCCGGAATCAATCCCTGTGCTGGGGCATCGGCACGGCGGACGTAAGCACCATCGACGAAGTAAACATCTATCAGGCCACGATCATCGCCATGGAGAGGGCTCTCGAAGCCCTTTCACCGGCGCCGGATTATCTGCTCATCGACGCCCTCACTCTTCCGCGTGTTCCGCTTCCCCAGAAACCTCTCATCAAAGGCGATTGCCGCAGCCACAGCATTTCCGCAGCCTCAATTCTCGCCAAGGTCACACGGGACCGGCTGATGCTGGAGCTCCACAAAAAATTTCCGGAATATAATTTTCAAAAGCACAAAGGGTACGCCACGAAGGAGCATCTTGCGCTCCTCAGAAAACACGGGCCCTGTGAGGCGCACCGGAAGAGCTTCAGCCCCGTTTCCCGAATGTGCAGGGGAGGCGGCCGGTGAGTCTCGTGAAGAAGTTGCTCGGCAAGGCCGGCGAAGACCAGGCCGCGGCTTTTTTGAAGAAACAGGGCTACAGGATAATCGAGCGAAATTACCGGGCCCCTTACGGAGAGATCGACCTCGTCGCGCTTCATCAGGGAGAACTGGTGTTCATTGAAGTCAAGACGAGGACGAGCGATGCCTTCGGCGCCCCGGAGCTTGCAGTCGACCCCCGGAAACAGCGCAGGATGATCAAGGCCGCGCTCGGCTATATAAAATATAAAAAGCTCCACCAGGTGCCGTGCCGGTTCGATGTTGTTGCCATCACCACAACGAATGAAAAAGAGGTGGAGTTGATACAAAACGCGTTCGAAATGGACCGGACGTATTTGTAGCGGAGGCCACATTATCAAGCTGCTGAAGAAGGTAACCTGTTTGCGAATCTTTCGCATAATGAGCTGGCGAAGATCAGGAAAATCTGCGCACGACAGGCATTCACCGGGAACACGATGATTTTCAAGGAAGGGGAACCGGAGACCGGTGTTTCGTGATTACCGCCGGAGAGGTGCGAACCAGCAAGTTCATCCCGAACATTGCGAAGAGGCGCTCGCGGTGCTCAACAAAACCGACCTGGACAGGATGCTGATCTCGGACGGGGAAATGAGATACAAGCTCCTCTGGACCTTCACCAAAACCCTTTCGTGTCGTTTGAGAAAACGAATGACAAGATGTCCGGCTTCCTCGCCATGCCGGAAGGGTCCTGACTTTTTTCGTTGTCCGGCATCGGCCCGCGTGGTATATTGACCTTACCGCAGTCAGGCACTTCCTTCATTACCGTCCGTGCGGTATTCCGGGATCAATGTGAACAAAAAATCCTGTAAAATAGGAATGGTCAGCCTCGGGTGTCCCAAAAACCAGGTCGACGCAGAACAAATGCTCGGCGTGCTCGCCGGGTCGGGATACGAGATCACGCCCGAGCAGGCCGAGGCGGACGTGATCGTGGTGAATACCTGCGGCTTCGTCGAATCGGCCAAGGAAGAATCCATCGAGGCGATCCTCGATGTCGCAAAGATGAAAAAGCAGGGAAAGTGCAAAACGCTCATCGTCGCCGGGTGTCTCGCCCAGCGGTACAGGGAGGAACTCCTCAAAGAGCTGCCCGAAGCGGACGCGGTCATCGGCACCGCCGGGATCTCCCGTATAGCCGAGATCTGCGATAAGGCGCTTGCAGGCGCGAACAGGCTGGCGGAAGTTTCATCTCCCGCCATGGTTTACGGACTGCCGCGGGTAAGTACGACCCCACGGCATTACCGCTACCTTAAGATCGCCGAAGGCTGCAGCAACCGCTGCTCTTATTGTGCCATCCCGATCATCCGCGGGAGCTTTACGAGCAGGCCCTTGGAGTCCGTTCTCGACGAGGCGCGAAGGCTTGCCGACGATGGCGCGAAGGAGATCATCCTTCTTGCCCAGGATTCGACCGGTTACCGTGACGGCGAGGCCGATCTTCCGGTGCTCCTCGAAGCATTGTCTCGAATCGAAGGCATCAAATGGGTGCGGCTTATGTACGCCTATCCCGGCAGGATCAGCACCGCACTCATGACTGTCATGGCCGAAGAAGAGAAGATCTGCAAGTACCTCGACATTCCCGTCCAGCATTTCGATGACAGGGTGCTTGCGGCAATGAACAGGCGCGGGACTTCGGATGACATCAGAAAAACCATAGAACAGCTCCGTAAACGCATTCCCGGCATCGCGCTTCGCACATCGCTTATCGTCGGGTTCCCGGGCGAGACGGAGGCCGCGTTCAAGCGCCTTCTTTCCTTTATTAAAGAAGCGGGGTTCGAGCGCCT
The DNA here is from genome assembly GCA_033854515.1 of Nitrospirota bacterium. Classification (GTDB taxonomy): domain Bacteria; phylum Nitrospirota; class UBA9217; order UBA9217; family UBA9217; genus JAWOJY01. The sequence continues at coordinate 4,809 of JAWOJY010000140.1, read as the reverse complement.
CGGCGTGTTCACCTATTCCCCGGAAGAGGGGACGGCCGCCTATGATCTTAAACCGAAGGTGCCGGCATCGATTGCCGAAGAGCGGCGTGACCGGATCATGAAAGCCCAGGCCAAGATCTCTCTCAAGAAGAACCTCGCTTTGATCGGTTCGCGCCGGCGCGTGCTTGTCGACGGCATGGAGGATATGGCGCTTATCGGCAGGCTGTCTACGCAGGCGCCCGAGATCGACGGCGTGGTGTACCTCTCCGAGACCGAGGCGGAGCCCGGAGAGTTCATCGAGGTGACGATCGCCGATGCCGCGGAGTACGATCTGATGGGGAGCAGTCCAGATGACGGAGGGAAAGCAGCCGCAAGCTCAAGGCTGCACCCGGATCTTAAGGATTCTAACGGTTCGTCATTCCGGAGAAGGCGGAAATCCAGAAGCCGAAGGACCCCGGGTTGACGGTCAAGCCCGGACTGATCGTGCTGAATAAAATGCGGAAAGGGTGTTCATGGACAATAACAATCAATCAACAAACTCAGTCGATGATAATGAAGAAAGCTTTGCTGAACTTTTCGAGAAGAGCTTCAAAAAGCAGGGACGGCTCGAGCCGGGTCAGATGGTCGAGGCCATGATCGTTAAGATCTCGGCAGAATGGATTTTCCTCGATCTCGGCGGCAAGGGAGAGGGATATCTCGACAAGAAGGACATGATCGACGAGGCAGGGAACCTTACCGTCAAGGAAGGCGACACGGTCCGCGCCTGCTTCCTGTCCTCGGAAAATAATGAGATGCACTTTACGACCAGGATCGGCTCAGGTCCGGCAAAGCACACTCAGCTCGAAAACGCCTGGAGGAACAACATGCCGGTGGACGGGACGATCACCAAAGAAATAAAGGGCGGGTTCGATATCAAGATCGCGGGCAGCGTCCGCGCCTTCTGCCCTTTTTCCCAGATGGGGATCAGGCGGGAGGAAAACCCAGCCGATTATATCGGCAGGTCCCTGCCCTTTAAAATTGCCCAGTTCAGCGAGGACGGCAGAAACATCGTCCTCTCGCGAAGAGCAATCCTGGAAGACGAGCGGCGGGGCAAGAAGCAGGCGCTCAAGGAAACGCTCAAAGAGGGAATGAAGGTAAAGGGCACGGTGACCTCACTCCAAAAGTTCGGAGCTTTTGTGGACATCGGCGGCGTGGAAGGTCTGCTTCCGGTCTCCGAGATCGCCTGGAGCAGGACGGAGAAAGTCAGCGATGTTCTTTCCGCGGGCCAGGAAGTCGAGGTGATCATCAAGAAACTCGACTGGGAAAACGAGAAGTTCTCCTTCAGCCTGAAGGACGCGCTTCCCGATCCCTGGGACCGCGTCGCGGAGACCTATCCGGTCGGATCCTACCATGCGGGGAAAGTCGCCCGTCTCGCGCCTTTCGGCGCATTCGTAACCCTGCAAGAAGGGGTCGACGGGCTCATCCATATCTCGAAGCTGGGCGCGGGCAAAAGGATCAACCACCCGCGCGAGGCGCTCAAAGAAGGGCAGACCGTCGAGGTGAAGATAGAGGCAGCCGACCGTGCGCAGAGAAAACTTTCGCTCTCCCTGGCGGAGATCAGCCGCGAAGAAGAAGAAGCGGCCGCTACCTTGAAGGACTATCAACAGAAGGTTGACGCTTCGCCGAAAAATCTGGGCACGCTCGGAGATGTTTTGAAAGCGAAGATGGAGAAAAAAGATAAGAGCCAGCCGTGATCCCCGGGGGTTCCCGCCATCCCCTCCCCGTACCAGGGAGTCTTCCATGAACTCCTCCATCGGTCCGATCAAAGCCTACCGCCGCTACTGGCTTCCCGAACTGGCGGCGCTCGGGGCGCTCGCCCTTGCCGCAATAATTCTGTTTGCCATCACCGATTTCGACGTGGCCGCAGCGCGCCGGTTCTTCCATCCCGAGTTCACCGATCCGTGGCCCGTTGCACGCAAGTCCCTGTGGTCCCTGTTCTACCGGTCCGCCCCATGGGTAACCGGCTCTTTGGCCCTTGCCGGCGTCACGCTGTTCGTCACCGGCGCGCTCCGCGAGAAATGGAAACGGTTCCGCACGTACGGACTTTTCATTCTCCTGTGCGTGACTTTCGGGCCTGGCCTGATGGTCAACGTGATCCTGAAGGACCACTGGGGGCGCCCTCGTCCGCGGCAGATCGTCGAATTCGGCGGCCCGCTTGCGTACACCCAGCCGCTCCTGCCCTCGGGCGTCCGCGGCAAATCTTTCCCCTGCGGTCATTGCTCGGTGGGGTATCTCTATGCCGTCGGCTGGTGGCTGTGGCGCCGGCGCCGCCCGCGATGGGCCGCAGCGTCCCTCGCGATCGGGGCGGTCCTCGGAACGCTCCTGGGCCTCGGCCGCATGGCGGCAGGCGCGCACTTCCTGTCGGACGCGGTCTGGTCGGCGTTGATCGCCTGGGCCGTCGCCCACGTTCTCTACTATTACATTCTGCGGATACCCGCGCGCGAGGACGCCCGGGAGGCCCTGTACCCGCTCATCGAACACAGTCGGCGAGTGAAAGCGGCGGCCATCGCCGCCTCTATCCTTCTCGGCCTGGGGATCGTCGGCGGAGGCATTCTCGCCAATCCGAACGACCAGGACCTGGCCGCCCGCCTCCGGCTGGCGGACTTCCGGGCGAAGCCGGAGACGGTCGAGGTGATCGCAGACACGCTGGATGTGGATATCCTGCTGGTCAAGGGACCGGAAGGGGAGATCGAGTGCTCGGGCTACGTGCACAGCTTCGGCCTGCCCACGAACGAGATCAACGCGGCCTGGCAGTTCGTCGAGCGCCCCGCCCCGGCGCTCCGGTATCGCGTCAGCGAGAAGGGCCTTTTCACCGACATCGACGGCGTTGCGCGCATTCGCCTTCCCGCGCAGGGACTGCGAAGGGTCATCGTGCGCGTCAAGCACGGCGACATCAGCGTGGCCGACGCGACAGGCGGCGGCCGTGCAGCGGGCCGTCGTCCTGCGCTGGACCTGCGCACCGCTGACGGCCGCGTGCATCAGCCGTAGCAGCCTCCCAGGAATCCCTCCGGCGGGAGACGCCTTTGGTTCCGGCTCGTCCGGGTAGGGCTGATACGTGAAAAGGCAAATGTTGGAGGCGCAAAAAGGATGGCCGCATAAAGGACGTTGAATGTCCGCTTGAATTTTCATGGCCATCCGTGATAAAGTGCCTCCCGTGGTCACCGCGCTTATCGTCTTTATCATCACCTATATCTTTATCGGCCTCAGGCAGATCCCGCGCATCCACATCGACCGGCCCGCGGGCGCGCTCGTGGGCGCCGTGCTCATGATCGTCACGGGCGTGCTCACCCTCGACCAGGCCTTTGCGGCGATCGACATGCACACGCTGCTTCTTCTTCTCGGGATGATGATCGTCACGGTCTACCTCAGGACCGCGGGCTTCTTCGAGCTCACTGCGGACTGGATTCTTTCGCTTTCCCGCACTCCGCTCCAGCTCCTCGTGTTCATAGCGCTTTCATCGGGTCTGCTCTCTGCCCTGTTCGTAAACGATACCATCTGCCTGCTCTACACGCCGATCATCCTTGACGTGGCCGTCCGGCTCGGCGTCAATCCGATGCCGTACCTGCTCGCCCTCGCCACGTCGTCGAACATCGGGAGCGTCATGACCGTGACCGGCAATCCCCAGAACATGCTCATCGGCATATACTCGAAGATCCCCTATCTCTCGTTCCTCGGGAGACTGTTTCCCGTTGCGCTTATCGGGCTCGTCGTTTGCGTTTCGATCATCTGGTTCGTCTATAGAAAGGAAATGAGGGCAGACGCATTTTCCCGGCGGCCCGAGACGCCGCCGTACGAGGTGCGCAAGAAGCTGCTCGTGAGGGTCCTCACCGTCTGCGCAGGGGTGCTTGTCGCTTTCTCGATGGGATATCCCTATTCGCTCGTCGCCGCCGCGGGCGCAGTGACGCTTCTTCTCATCGGCGGCTTGAGCACGGAAAGGATCCTCGAAGGCGTGGACTGGACGCTGCTCCTGTTCTTTGCCGGGCTTTTTGTCGTAATGCACGGCGTGGAAGCCTCCGGGCTCGCCGCAGCCATGATCAACGCGGTCGGCGACCTGTCGTCGCTTTCTCCTTTCGGGAAGATCGCGGGACTTTCGCTCGTCTCCCTTGCACTTTCCAATTTCGTGAGCAACGTGCCGGCGGTGATGCTCCTGAAATCGCTGACGCAATCGCTCGGCGGCGACAAAGTCATCTGGCTTGCGCTCGCCATGAGCAGCACCCTGGCGGGAAACTTTACGCTCATCGGGTCCGTCGCGAACCTGATCGTGGCGCAGCAGGCAAAAAGAAGGGTGGAGATAGGGTTTATGGAGTATTTCCGTGTGGGAGCTTTGATTACGGCAATCACGGTGGCTATCGGGATTCTCGTCCTGACCATCGAGGTCAAAATCGCGCACGGGGCCGAGCTTGCGGAAGCATCGGCCATAACAAAGGTGACGCGCATAACCGTGACTACTCGCGATGCCGCCCCGCCGCAAACGTTCCGCATCGTGCTTCTCTGCGACAGTGATCGTAAAAGGGTGAAAGGGCTGCAGGGGTTCCGTCGGTTACAGCGGGATGAATCGGCGCTCTTTGTGCTCGATAGGCCCGAGGCCGTCACGTTCTGGATGGGGAGCGTCACATATCCGATTGACATCATTTTCGTCGGGGCAGACAAAGAGGTCGTTCGTGTGTACCCGCACTGCATGCCGGCCAGTCTCGACCTCTATCCATCGGGTGCGAAAGTCAAGTGGGTAATCGAGACGGCAGCGGGCTCGCGAATCAGGGTGGGAGACAAGGTAAAGATCGAATGAACTTT